>NZ_JBEXSR010000001.1:140803-463124 GCF_040613735.1 Streptomyces sp. NPDC006235 | reverse complement strand
CGGGGTATCAACATATCTGGCGTTGACTTTTGGCACGCTGTTGAGTTCTCAAGGAACGGTCGCTTCCTTTGTACTCACCCTCTCGGGCTTTCCTCCGGGCGCTTCCCTTCGGTCTTGCGTTTCCGACTCTATCAGATCTTTCCTCGACCCGATTTCCTCGGCGCTTTCCAGGTTTCCGCTTCCGCGTTTCCCTTTCCGGCGGTTCCGACTCTATCAGATCCTTTCGGGCCCGATTCCCAGTCAGCGGGGTTTGTCTTCGCGGCTGTTGGGCCGTTCCGACGAGTGAGACTTTAGCGGATTCCCCTGCTCCCGAGCCAATCGGGGGCCGCGTCCTTTCGAACGGGGATTCCTCATTCCGTAAATACGCATGCCAATGAAACGACGACAGAACTACTTCGTCGAGTAGTGGTTGGTACTTGCGGATTGGCTGCCCGGGGACCGACCGGGGTCGGCGCTCACGTCGGGCAACTCGGAGAACACTACGGATGGGGTCTGGGCGTGTCAACTCAAGGGCGGACGGCACTCCGGGGGCGTAGTCTGGGGGACATGACGACGCGTACGTGTAGCCAGCTGTGGTGGGCCGCCTGACGGCGGCCGTCCTCACGTATGCACTCAACGGCCGCCGCTTCGGCGGCCGTTCTTGTTTCTCCCTCCAGGACCACCGGGGGGCGGCCGCCGGAGCGGCGGTCTCGGCCAGGAGGTGGAGGAGAGATGACACGGGTCTTCAGCGGGGTCAAGCCGACGGGGCATCTGACGCTGGGGAACTACCTGGGAGCCATGCGGCGGTGGGCTGCCGTCGACCAGCACGAGGCGGACGCCTTGTTCTGTGTCGTCGACCTGCACGCGCTGACCGTGGACCACGATCCCGCGCGGGTGCGCAGGCTGAGCCGGCAGGCGGCGACCTTGCTGCTGGCGTCCGGGCTGGATCCGGAGCTCTGCACGCTGTTCGTGCAGAGCCATGTCGACGAGCATGCGCGGCTGTCGTACGTGCTGGAGTGCGTGGCCACCGACGGTGAGATGCGGCGGATGATCCAGTACAAGGAGAAGGCCGCGCGGGAGCAGCGGCGGGGCGGGAGTGTGCGGCTGTCGCTGCTGACGTATCCCGTGCTGATGGCGGCGGACATCCTGGCGTACGGGGCCGATGAGGTACCGGTCGGGGACGACCAGGTGCAGCATGTCGAGCTCACGCGGGATCTGGCGGTGCGGTTCAACCAGCGGTACGGGCATACGTTCGTGGTGCCCCGGGCCACGCGGCCGGGCGTGGCGGCGCGCGTGATGAACCTGCAGGACCCGACGTCGAAGATGGGCAAGAGTGATGACGTCGGGCCGGGGATCGTCTATCTGCTGGACGAGCCGGACGTGGTGCGGAAGAAGGTCATGCGGGCCGTGACCGACAGTGGGCGGGAGGTCGTGTACGACCGGGAGGCCCGGCCGGGGCTCGCCAATCTGCTGGAGATCCTCGCCGCGTGCTCGGGTGGGAGTCCTGAGGAGCTGAGCGGTGCGTACGCGTCGTACGGGGACTTGAAGAAGGACACCGCTGAGGCTGTGGTCGAGGTGCTCAGGCCCGTGCAGGCTCGGCACAAGGAGTTGTGTGCGGATCCCGGTTATGTGGAGGGGGTACTGCGGGAGGGGGCGGAGCGGGCTCGGGGGATGGCCCGGCCGACGGTGGATGCCGCTTATCGCGCGATCGGGTTGCTGCCTGCCGTGCCGGAAGCGGCGGCTGCGGACGCGGGTGGGGCCGGCGTGCTGAGGGTGTGAGGTGGTGCGGGCGTCGGGGGCGGATCGGCCCCGACGCCCGCAGTGCTCAGGTGTTGTTGCCGGAGGCCAGGGCGCGGCTGCGGTCGCGGGCGGCTTCGAGGGCGGCGATGAGGGCGGCTCGTACGCCGTGGTTCTCGAGTTCGCGGATGGCGTTGATCGTCGTACCGGCGGGGGACGTGACGTTCTCGCGGAGCTTGACGGGGTGTTCGCCGCTGTCGCGGAGCATCGTCGCGGCGCCGATGGCGGACTGGACGATCAGGTCGTGGGCCTTGTCGCGGGGCAGGCCGAGGAGGATGCCCGCGTCGGTCATGGCTTCGACCAGGTAGAAGAAGTAGGCCGGGCCGGAGCCGGAGAGGGCCGTGCAGGCGTCCTGCTGGGACTCGGGGACGCGCAGCGTCTTGCCGACGGCGCCGAAGATCTCCTCGGTGTGGGCCAGGTGGTCGGCGGTGGCGTGCGTGCCGGCGGAAATGACGGACATGGCCTCGTCGACCAAGGCGGGGGTGTTCGTCATGACGCGGACGACCGGGGTGCCGGGGGCGAGGCGTTCCTCGAAGTACGCGGTGAGGATGCCGGCGGCGCCGCTGATGACCAGGCGGTCGGCGGGGACGTGGGGGGCGAGTTCGTCGAGGAGGGTGCCCATGTCCTGCGGTTTGACCGTGAGGATCAGGGTGTCGGCGATCTTCGCGGCTTCCGGGTTGGTGACCGGGGTGACACCGTAGCGGGTGTGGAGTTCCTCGGCTCGTTCCTGGCGGCGGGTCGTGACCAGGAGGTCGGCCGGGGTCCAGCCGGCTCGGATCATTCCGCTGATCAGGGCTTCGCCGATCTTGCCGGTGCCGAGGACTGCGACTTTCTGGGTCATGGCGCGGGGTGCCTCCGGGGGTGCGTCGTCCGGGGTACATCCTCGCATCGGGGAGGGGGCGGCGGCTTGGCTGTCCGTTGGGCGGGATGCCGCGCCCCGGGGGGCGCGGCCGGCTCATGCCGTTCTGCGTCGTAGGGTCGCCGCGCCCAGGACCAGGACCAGCAGGGCACAGCCGGCGACTATCAGGGTGTCGCGTACGAACGTGGCGGTCATGTCCGTGTGGCGGAGGACCTCGTTCATGCCGTCCACCGCGTAGGACATGGGGAGGACGTCGGAGACGGCCTCCAGGGCCGGGTGCATGGCGTCGCGGGGTGTGAACAGGCCGCAGAGGAGGAGCTGGGGGAAGATCACCGCCGGCATGAACTGCACGGCCTGGAATTCCGACGCCGCGAAGGCCGAGACGAAGAGGCCGAGGGCCGTGCCGAGGAGGGCGTCGAGCAGGGCCACCAGCAGGAGGAGCCAGGGGCTGCCGGTGACGTCGAGGCCGAGGAACCAGACCGCGAGGCCCGTGGCCAGGGCGGACTGGATGATCGCGAGGGCGCCGAAGGCGAGGGCGTAGCCGGCGATGAGGTCGCCTTTGCCGAGGGGCATGGCGAGGAGCCGTTCGAGGGTGCCCGAGGTGCGTTCGCGCAGGGTGGCGATGGAGGTCACCAGGAACATCGTGATCAGCGGGAAGATCCCGAGCAGGGACGCGCCGATGCTGTCGAAGGTGCGGGGGCTGCCGTCGAAGACGTAGCGGAGCAGGAACAGCATCACGCAGGGGATGAGGATCAGCAGCGCGATGGTGCGGGGGTCGTGGGTCAGCTGGCGTAGGACGCGGGTGGCGGTGGCTGTGGTGCGGGACGCGCTCAGGGCCCGCGGCCGGGTGGGGGTGGTGATCGTGGTCGGGATCGTGGTGGTCATCGGGTCGTCTCCTTGGTGCGGGCTGCGGCCTTGGCCTCGTCCACCAGGTGCAGGAAGGCTTCCTCGACCGTGTCCGCGCCGGTGCGGGTGCGCAGGGCCTCCGGGGTGTCGTCGGCGAGGAGTTCGCCCTCGCGCATGAGGAGGAGGCGGTGGCAGCGCTCGGCTTCGTCCATGACGTGGGAGGAGACGAGGAGGGTCGCGCCGCGGCTCGCCGCGATGTCGTGGAAGAGGGTCCACAGGTCGCGGCGCAGGACCGGGTCGAGGCCGACGGTCGGTTCGTCGAGGACCAGGAGCTCGGGGGTGCCGAGGAGGGCGACGGCCAGAGAGACGCGGCTGCGCTGGCCGCCGGAGAGGTTGCCGGCCAGGGCGTCCGCGTGGGTGGTGAGGTCGACGTCGGCTATCGCGCGGGTGACGTTGTCGTGGCGGCGGTCGGCGGCGGGCCGGCCGGGGTCGAGTATCGCCGCGAAGTAGTCGAGGTTCTGGCGGACGGTCAGGTCGTCGTAGACGGACGGGGCCTGGGTGACGTAGCCGATGCGGGTGCGGAGGGTGGGGTGGCCGGCGGGGTGGCCGAGGACGTCGAGGGTGCCGGTGACCTTGGCCTGGGTGCCGACGATGGCGCGCATGAGGGTGGACTTGCCGCAGCCGGAGGGGCCGAGGAGGCCGGTGATCTGGCCTCGGGGGACGGTGAAGGCGAGGTGGTGGAGGACCGTGCGGGGGCCGCGGGTGACGGTGAGGTTCTTGGCTTGGACGGCTGTGCGTGGAGGGTCCGGAGCATTATTCACCATGTGATGAATAATGCTCCTGAGGGTGGGACGCGTCAAGCAGGGGTCTTCGCCAGGAGGAGGATCACGTCGTAGACCTCTTCGACGACGCCGTCCGGGAAGGCCTTGAGGAGGTGCTCGCGTTCCTCCGCCATGAAGGCCGCGGTGTGGTCCTCGCCGTGGACGAGGAAGACCGAGTGGCTGCCGATGTTGGCGAGGTGGGTGTCGAGCGGGATGCGGCGGCTCCAGCGGACCGTGCGGCGGGTGAAGTCGAGGCGGCCGGTGGGGTCGGCGGCGCGGGCGTTGACGTTTCGCCGCTCGGCGGCCGTGTCGATGCCGAAGTGGCGTTCCGTGCGGGCGGCGGCTTCGGCGATCCACGGCACGTCCAGGGCGTCGGTGTTCCACCAGAGGGCGAGGGCGCCGCCGGGGCGCAGTACGCGGAGGGCCTCCGGGACGGAGCGGGACTGGTCGGTCCAGTGCCAGGCCTGGGCGTAGGTGACGAAGTCGACGGAGGCGTCGGCGAGGGGAAGGTCGTCGCCGGTGCCGCGGACGATCGGGACGTCGGGGAGGGTGCTGCGGAACTGGGCCGCCATGCCGTCGCCGGGTTCTACGGCGATGACGTGCGCGCCTCGGGCGTGGAGGAGGGCGGTCGCCATGCCGGTGCCCGCGCCGATGTCTGCGACGCGGGAGCCGGGGAGGGGCCGGTCGGCCAGGGCTTCTATCGCGTCGAAGAGGGCTGGGGGGTAGGAGGGGCGGTTGGCCGCGTATTGGGCTGCGGCCGTGTTGAAGGAGTGGGCGCGGGCGGTGCGGGTGGGGTGGTGGGCGGAGGGGGGTGTGGTCATACGGCCATGGTGGCCGGGGGTGGGGGTGGGGAGGGGTGAGATTTCGGTGAGAGCCCGGGGAAGGCCGGCGGGTTACGCCGGGCGGCGCTTTTTCGACGGGTTGCCCGAGCGGCGGGTCGTGCGCTTCTCGTGGTGCTTGCGGGCTGTCTCGTACTCCTCGCGGTGGAGTTTCTCGCCGGGGGCCTCGGTGAGGGAGCGGAGGAAGTAGGCGAGGAGGGAACCGACGAAGCCGATGGTCAGGAGACCGCGGAGGGACGCCTGGCGGTCGGGGTCGGGGCGGCGGGTGAAGCCGTCCCAGGTGTGGCGGAAGGCCAGCGCGCTGCAGATCGCGAACATGACGACCATGAGCAGGGTGACGAAGCTGCCGATCGCGGCGATCTGGAGGCCCTGGTAGGCGAGGCGGAGGACGAGGCAGGAGACGACTGCGGTGGCCAGTGAGCCGAGGGCGACGCCGATGCGGCGGGCGGTGTAGCCGTTGTCGTGGTTCAGCCAGGTCGTGCCGAAGAAGCGGATCGGTTCGGGGCGGGGGGCGAGGGGGCTGGGGCTGTTCTCTGCGCTCACCGGTCGATTATGGGCCTGCGGTGTGCCTGCGGCGGCCTGTGGCTGCTTCGGTGGGGGTGCGCGTAGCGCCTACTGGGGTGCGGTGGGTCGGGGCCGCGCCGGCGGGGGTTTCCGTCCTCGGAACGGCGCGATGGGGTCACACACCAACTAACCGGCGTTGACGCGCCAACCGCTGCGGGCGGACACCCCCCGACACGTCCCCTTCCGTGCGTACGCGGCCGCGGGCGCGCGGGGGCTCAGCTGCCGCAGGCGTGAGCTGCGGGCAGTCGTGCCTCCCCCAGTGCCTTAAGGGCCTGGGAGGTGCCCCCAGGCGGCACGGGTGGGCGCGGCGGCACCCCGCAGCGCCGGGTTGCGGACCCACCCGGCCCCAGCAACAGCGTCGCAGGTCAGCCGCAGCGGGGGCGGATGTAGCCGTCGCTGCCCGTCCTGACGTAGGCGTCCGAGACGTACTGGCCGCTTGCGATGTTGTCCCAGATGTTCGTCGTGCCGTACGGGCCCGTGACCGTGGTGCCGGGTGTCTGGCAGTGGATCGGGACTCGGGAGCCCTCGGGCAGGACCTTGACGATCGGGTAGCCGGTGCCGGGACCGCTGCGGACGTTGAGAGTGACGCCCGGTGCGATCGAGAAGTACGTGGCCGCCGCGGCCAGTGTGGTGACCAGCGGCTTGCCGCGCTCGGCCTCTTCGACAGGCTCTACTGACATGAAAACCTCCCCCGTTGCATCCCATGGCTTCCATGGGGTCCCGTTCATTCCCCTGAATCACGCCATCAAACACCAGTGCGTGATTCGCCAGCGGAGGCTAGCAAGCCGCCTCTGTCCCGTACGAGTCATCGACTAGGCTCCGTGCGTCGCGCGCGCGGACGAACAGCACGGGGGTGGTCCCATGGCGCCACAGCGGAACGTCGGAGCGGGCCCGGAAGCGGAACTTCCTGAGTACGCCGGTCACTACCGGCTTGAGTCCTGTCTGGGCTCGGGCGGCATGGGGGTCGTCCACCTGGCCCGGAGTACGTCCGGGATGAAGGTCGCCGTGAAGGTCGTGCACGCGGAGTTCGCCAAGGACCCCGAGTTCAGGGGGCGTTTCCGGCAGGAGGTCGGGGCCGCCCGGCGGGTCAGCGGGGCTTTCACCGCGCCCGTCGTGGATGCCGACCCCGAGGCTGGACGGCCCTGGATGGCCACGCTGTTCATTCCGGGCCCGACGCTGGCCCAGGAGGTGAAGCGGAACGGTCCCCTGGCCCCGGCGCAGTTGCGTCGGCTGATGGCCGGGCTCGCCGAGGCGCTGCGTGACATCCACCGGGTCGGGGTCGTGCACCGGGACCTGAAGCCGAGCAACGTCCTGCTCGCCGAGGACGGGCCGAAGGTCATCGACTTCGGCATTTCCCGGCCGAAAGACAGCGAGTTGCGGACTGAGACCGGGAAGCTGATCGGAACGCCGCCCTTCATGGCGCCGGAGCAGTTCCGGCGGCCCCGGGAAGTGGGGCCCGCCGCCGACGTGTTCGCCCTCGGGTCCGTGATGGTGCACGCGGCGACCGGGCGGGGGCCGTTCGACTCCGACAGTCCGTATGTCGTCGCCTATCAGGTCGTGCACGACGAGCCCGAGCTGGCCGGCGTACCGGAAGAGCTGGTGCCGCTCGTGCTGCGGTGTCTCGCCAAGGAACCCGAGGACCGGCCCTCCCCCGACGAGTTGATGCGGGAGCTGCGGTCGGTGGCGGCCTCGTACGACACGCAGGCGTTCATACCGGCGCAGCGGGTGGAGGAGGCGGCACCGGCCGTTGCCGAGCAGGGCGGCGGGGGCGAGGAGCCGTCGCGGCGGTCCAGGGTGCGGGTCGGTAAGCGGGCCGCGCTCGGTGCCGGGGCCCTCGGGCTGGCCGTCCTCGGTGTGCTCGTGTCGGTTCCCCTGCTCGGGGGTGGCGGGCCGGCGTCCGAGGTCACCGCTCCGCGGACCACGGCGGCCGCGTTCTCGGCGTGGGAGGCGCCGCCGTTGTCCGGGAAGAGCATGCCTCAGTGTGCGTACGCGGCCGGGAAGTTGCTGTGTGCGCAGACCGGGCTTGTCTTCGCTCTCGATCCGGTTGACGGGCGGCTGCTGTGGCGGCGTCCTCTGGACGCGAGCGGGCCGCCGAGCGGGGCTCCGGTCGTGTCGGGCGGGCTCGTGCCGGCCGGGCTGGGCCAGGGGCGGCGGGTGACGATGCTCGACCCCGGCTCGGGTGACGTGGAGCGGCGGCAGGAGCTGCCCGCGTACGGGGGGCTGCGGGCCGTCGGCGGCATGCTGCTGCTCACCGCGGCCGACGGGACGGTGAGCGGGGTGGAGAGCGCCTCGGGTGAGGTGAAGTGGAGTCATCCGATTCCCGGGCAGGACGTGCCGTATTTCGTCTCGTTTCCCGGGGATCCGCTGGCTTACGCGGCGAGCGTGTCGGGTGACGGGTCCGGTACGACGGTCACGGCGGTGGATCCGGGCACGGGTGACGTGCGGTGGGACGCGCGGCTGGAGGGGGCCTTGCAGCCTCTCGGGACCGTGGACGGGGCGGTGGTGTTCGTGGCGGTCGACGCGGTGCGCGGGGAGGCGCGGGCCGTGGTCCGTTACGACCCGGAGCGGCGGGCGAGTGTGCGGGTGCCGTTGCGTATCCCGTTGCAGCAGGTGGCGGGGAGTGTGCACGGGGACGTCGCGCACCTCATGGCGACGGGCGGCGCGCTGGTCGCCGTCGATCTGGAGGCCCGCAAGCAGCGGTGGAGTCTGGAGACGGGGATCGTCCGGGGGTCGACGCCGGTCGCCGACGACCGGTACGTGTACGTCACCGCGCCGGACGGGCGGCTGCTCGCCGTCGACGCGCGGCGTGGGAAGCTCGTCGGGCAGACGTCCCCGCGGCTGGGCGAACGGTCGGACCGGGTTCCGGCAGCGCTTCCCGAGCCCGTACTCGTGGGCGACCGTGTCTATGCCGGTGCGCCGGACGGGTCCGTCTTCGCCGTGAGCGGGCGTGATCCGTCAGTGTGGTAGCGCGTATGCGGAAGGGGCCGCTCCCGGGAGACCGGGGGCGGCCCTTGTGCGTGGAGTGCTCAGCCCAGCTTCGTGACGTCCCGCACGGCGCCCTTGTCCGCGCTCGTCGCCATCGCCGCGTAGGCCCGCAGTGCCGCCGAGACCTTGCGGTCGCGGTTCTTCGGGGCGTACGCGCCGTTCAGCGCCTGCTCGCGGCGGGCCAGCTCGGCGTCGTCGACGAGGAGTTCGATGGTGCGGTTCGGGATGTCGATGCGGATGCGGTCGCCGTCCTCGACGAGGGCGATGGTGCCGCCGGCGGCCGCCTCGGGCGAGGCGTGGCCGATGGACAGGCCGGACGTGCCGCCGGAGAAGCGGCCGTCGGTGATCAGGGCGCAGGTCTTGCCGAGGCCACGGCCCTTCAGGTACGAGGTCGGGTAGAGCATCTCCTGCATGCCGGGGCCGCCCTTGGGGCCCTCGTAGCGGATGACGACGACGTCGCCCTCCTTGATCTGCTTCAGCAGGATCTTCTCGACGGCCTCCTCCTGCGACTCGCAGACGACCGCCGGGCCCTCGAAGGTCCAGATCGACTCGTCGACGCCGGCCGTCTTCACGACGCAGCCGTCGACCGCGAGGTTGCCCTTGAGGACCGCGAGGCCGCCGTCCTTGGAGTACGCGTGCTCGACGGAGCGGATGCAGCCGCCCTCGGCGTCCTCGTCGAGGGCCTCCCAGCGCTCGGACTGGGAGAAGGCCTCGGCGGAGCGGACGCAGCCGGGGGCCGCGTGCCACAGCTCGAGCGCCTTGGCGGACGGGGAGCCGCCGCGCACGTCCCAGGTCTTCAGCCAGTCGGACAGGGACGGGCTGTGGACCGCGTGCACGTCCTCGTTGAGCAGGCCGGCGCGGTGCAGTTCGCCGAGGAGGGCGGGGATGCCGCCGGCGCGGTGCACGTCCTCCATGTAGTACGTGCGGTCCTTGGCGACGTTCGGCGCCACCTTGGCCAGGCAGGGGACCCGGCGGGAGACCGCGTCGATCTCCTCCAGGCCGAAGGGGACGCCGGCCTCCTGGGCCGCGGCCAGCAGGTGCAGGATCGTGTTGGTCGAGCCGCCCATCGCGATGTCGAGGGCCATGGCGTTCTCGAAGGCCGCGAACGTGGCGACGTTGCGCGGCAGGACCGTCTCGTCGTCCTGCTCGTAGTAGCGGCGGGTGATGTCCATGACCGTGTTGGCAGCGTCGACGTACAGCTGCTTGCGGGCCGTGTGGGTGGCCAGGACCGAGCCGTTGCCGGGGAGGGAGAGGCCGATGGCCTCCGTCAGGCAGTTCATCGAGTTGGCGGTGAACATGCCGGAGCAACTGCCGCAGGTCGGGCAGGCGTTCTCCTCGATGCGGAGGATGTCCTCGTCCGAGATCTTCTCGTTCACGGCCTCGGACATCGCGTCGACCAGGTCGAGCGTGCGGACCGTGCCGTCGACGAGGGTGGCCCGGCCGGACTCCATGGGGCCGCCGGAGACGAAGACCGTCGGGATGTTCAGGCGCAGGGCCGCGTTGAGCATGCCCGGGGTGATCTTGTCGCAGTTGGAGATGCAGATCAGGGCGTCGGCGCAGTGGGCCTCGACCATGTACTCCACGCTGTCCGCGATCAGGTCGCGGGAGGGCAGGCTGTAGAGCATGCCGCCGTGGCCCATCGCGATGCCGTCGTCGACGGCGATCGTGTTGAACTCGCGAGGGATGCCGCCGGCCTCGACGATCGCCTCGCTGACGATCCGGCCCACCGGCTGGAGGTGGGTGTGGCCCGGCACGAACTCCGTGAAGCTGTTGGCGACCGCGATGATCGGCTTGCGGCCGATGTCCGCACCCGGTACACCGGAGGCGCGCATAAGGGCGCGTGCGCCCGCCATGTTGCGGCCGTGGGTGACTGTGCGGGACCTCAGCTCGGGCATCGTCGCTCGCTCCTTCAGAGACGGCGTCAGAGGATTCGGAGACTTCTGACTGCTACCGAGCGTACGCCGGTCATCCAGAGGGCGGGACGGAGTGTCCGGAATGCGGGACGCACGTCTCGGCCGTCGGCGGTTCAGGACCCCGTGAGGTGGCCCTGTACGACCGGTGCCAGTCGCGCGATGATCTGCTCGGGGTCCGCCGAGGCCAGCGGCTCGATCTTGATGACGTACCGCAGCATCGCGGTGCCGACCAGCTGGGCGGCGGCGAGCTCGGCCCGCAGCTCGGCGTCCGGCAGGTCCAGCCGTCCCGCGATGCGGCGCAGCACCTGGGTGGCGACGATGCGGCGGAAGACGGCGGCCGCCGTGTCGTTGGTGACGGCGGAACGGACGATGGCGAGCAGGGGCGCGCGGGTCGCGGGATTCTCCCAGACGCCGAAGAAGAAGCGGGCCAGGCGCTCCCCGACGCCGTCGAGGGGGCCCTCCTCGATGGCCTTCGGCGCGTCGAGGGCGGGCCCGAAGGAGAGGGTGATCGCCGCTTCGAAGACCTGCTCCTTCGTCCCGAAGTAGTGGTGCACGAGCGCCGAGTCGACCCCGGCCGCCTTGGCGATGCCGCGGACGGACGTCTTCTCGTAGCCGCGCTCGGAGAACTCCGCGCGGGCGGCGGTCAGGATGCGGTCCCTCGTGCCGGCCGACTCCGTGCGCGGGGGGCGGCCTCGGCGGCGGGTGGTGGGACCCGTGCCTGGGCCGGAGCCGGGGCCGGGGTTTGGGCCGGTTCCTGTGCCGGGGCCGGGGTTGGTGCCGGAGCCGGGGCCGGGGTTTGGGCCGGTTCCTGTGCCGGGGCCGGGGTTGGTACCGGGGCCGGGGCCGGGGTTGGTGCCAGTCCCAGCCCCGGTGCCCGTTCCCGTGCCGGAGCCGGTGTCAGTCCCGGTCCCCGTGCCGGAGCCGGAGCCGGTCCCGGTGCCCGTGCCAGTTCCCGTGCCGCAGCTGGTCCCCGTTCCGGAGCGGTTACCAGTGCCGGCCCCCGTGCCCGTGCCGGAGCCAGCCCCCGTGCCCGTGGCGTTCGGGGGGCCGTGCGGGGGCAGGTCGGTCATCGCCTCGGTACCTTCGCCGCCGAGGCCAGGTGCAGGCGGGTGAAGGCCAGTGCCTCCGCCAGGTCGGCCTCCCGCTCGGCGCTCGACATGGCGCGGCGGGTGTTGACCTCGATCACGACATGGCCGTCGAAGCCGGTCAGGGCGAGCCGCTCCAGGACCTCGGCGCAGGGCTGGGTGCCGCGGCCGGGCACGAGGTGCTCGTCCTTGGCCGAGCCCCTGCCGTCGGCGAGGTGGACGTGGCCGAGGCGGTCCCCCATGCGGTCGACCATGGCCAGCGCGTCGCTGCGGGCCGTCGCGGTGTGGCTGAGGTCGATCGTGAAGTGGCGGTAGTCGTCCTTCGTCACGTCCCAGTCGGGGGCGTAGGCGAGCATCTCGCGGTCGCGGTAGCGCCAGGGGTACATGTTCTCGACGGCGAACCGTACGTCCGTCTCGTTCGCCATGCGCCAGATGCCCGCGACGAAGTCCCTGGCGTACTGGCGCTGCCAGCGGAACGGGGGGTGGACGACGACCGTGCTCGCGTCGAGCTTCTCGGCCGCGGCGCGCGCCCGCTGGAGCTTGGTCCAGGGGTCCGTGGACCAGACGCGCTGCGTGATGAGCAGACAGGGGGCGTGGACGGCCAGGACCGGGATCTGGTGGTAGTCGCTGAGTCTGCGCAGGGCTTCGATGTCCTGGCTCACGGGGTCGGTCCAGACCATGACCTCGACCCCGTCGTAGCCGAGGCGCGCGGCGATCTCGAAGGCCGTGGCCGTCGACTCCGGGTAGACCGAGGCCGTCGACAGGGCGACCTTCGCGTCCGGGATCCTTACGGCTGGCTCTGCCATGCAGGACAGATTACGGGGTGTGGTCGGGGTGGAGCGGGGTGCCTATTCGCCGTTGTGGTGTTTGCCATAGACGGCCCCGTCCTCCCCCCGGGCTCACAGCGACTCCATGTGATCCAGGCGGCGCAGGATCACGCCCTCTCGCAGGGCCCACGGGCAGATTTCCAGGCGCTCCACGCCGAAGAGGTCCATCGCGGCCTCGGCCACGAGGGCACCCGCCAGCAGCTGGCCCGCCCTGCCCTCCGAGACGCCCGGGAGTTCGGCCCGTTCCGCCTCCGTCATGCCGGCCAGCCTCGGGACCCATTCCTCCAGGGACTTCCGCTTGAGTTCACGCTGGACGTAGAGGCCCTCGGCGGAGCGGGCGGCTCCGGCGATGCGGGCGAGCTGCTTGAAGGTCTTGGACGTGGCGACGACGCGGTCGGGCGGGCCGAAGCGGCTGAACTCGCCGACCGTGCGGGCGACCTCGGTCCGGACGTGACGGCGCAGCGCCCGCACGTCGTCCGGGGCGGGCGGGTCGCCGGGCAGCCACCCGGCCGTGAGGCGGCCGGCGCCCAGCGGCAGGGACGCGGCCGTGTCGGGCTCCTCGTCGATGCCGTAGGCGATCTCCAGGGAGCCGCCGCCGATGTCCAGGACCAGCAGTTTCCCGGCCGACCAGCCGAACCAGCGGCGGGCGGCGAGGAATGTGAGGCGGGCCTCCTCCTCGCCGGTGAGGACCTGGAGCTCGACGCCGGTCTCGGTGCGCACGCGCGCGAGGACGTCGTCGGCGTTGCGGGCCTCGCGCACGGCGGAGGTGGCGAACGGCAGGAGGTCTTCGACGCCCTTGTCCTCGGCGGCCTGGAGCGCCTCGTGGACGACCGAGACGAGCCGGTCGACGCCCTGGGGGCCGATCGAGCCGTCGTCGTCGAGGAGCTGGGCGAGGCGCAGTTCCGCCTTGTGCGAGTGCGCGGGCAACGGGCGCGCGCCGGGATGCGCGTCCACCACGAGCAGATGCACCGTGTTCGATCCCACGTCGAGGACACCGAGTCTCATGTACGGAACGCTACTGCCAGCCGCGCCGTCCGCCGTCCTCGGTGCGGGGACAAGGCCCGTACCCTGGACTCGTGCCAAAGACGAAAAAGGCGAAGCGCGACAAATCATCGGGCGTCCCGCGGTCCGACGAGCAGGGCCCTGACGAGAAGGGGCTCGACTTCGCCCGCGCGTGGGTGGAGTTTCCTGATCCGGCGGACGACGAGCAGGTCTTCCGCTGCGATCTGACATGGCTGACCTCTCGCTGGAACTGCATCTTCGGCAGCGGCTGCCAGGGCATCCAGGCCGGCCGCGCGGACGACGGGTGCTGCACGCTGGGTGCCCACTTCTCCGACGAGGACGACGAGAAGCGGGTCGCCGAACATGTGGCGAGGCTCACCCCGGACATCTGGCAGCACCACGCCGAGGGCACGAGCAACGGCTGGATCTCCGAGGACGAGGACGGCGACCGGCAGACGCGCCCCTTCCAGGGCTCGTGCATCTTCCAGAACCGGCCCGGCTTCGCGGGCGGCGCGGGCTGCTCGCTGCACATCCTCGCCCTGAAGGAGGGCCGCGAGCCGCTGGAGACCAAGCCGGACGTGTGCTGGCAGCTGCCGGTGCGGCGGACCTACGAGTGGATCGACCGGCCCGACGACACGCGTGTGCTCCAGGTGTCGATCGGTGAGTACGACCGGCGCGGCTGGGGGCCGGGCGGCCACGACCTGCACTGGTGGTGCACCTCGGCGACCTCGGCGCACGGCGCGGGCGAACCGGTGTACGTCTCCTACCGGCCGGAGCTGATCGAGCTGATGGGCAAGGCCGGCTACGACCGGCTGGTGGAGCTGTGCGAGGAGCGGCTGGCCTCGCAGCTGCCGTTGCTGGCGCCGCATCCGGCCGATCCGGTCGGCTGACCGTCTCCTGCGCTGACCCTCTCGTGCACTGACCGCCTATTGCGTGGACGGGCTCGGGTCGCCGCTGTCCGAGGGCGGGGGCGTCGAGCCCGTCGGGTCCGTCGGGTCCGGGCCCGGGTCCGTGGGTGTGGGGTCCGGGTCGGGTGACGGGGGCGGGCTCGTCGGCGTCGGGTCCGGTGGGGCCGAGGTCGTGGGCGTCGGGTCGGGCCGGGTCGTAGGCGGGCGGTCCGGGTCGCCCGGGTCGCCGGGGCGGGGGTCCGGTGGCGGGCCGGGGTCGGAGGGGCTGGGCGCGGTGCCGAAGCCCTCGATGTGGACGACGGCGCCCACCGGGGCGACCGCCACCTGCGCGTGCCAGGGGCCGGAGGGCTCCCGCAGATGGTCGACGTACACCTTGATCGTCAACGACTCGCCGGGCCGGAGCGTTCCCGACGACTGGCTCAGGTAGAGCCAGTGCGCTCCGGTGGACGCCGACCAGCGGACCGGGTCCGGACCCGTGGCGGTGAGGGTGATGAGGGTGGTGTCGCCGCTGTGGTCCGCCGTGACGCCCAGGGCGCTCGTACGGCCGGCGCCGGCGACGCCGAGGACCTCCACGGAGACGTCGGCCTTGCCGTCCTTGCCGAAGCGGGGGCCGGGCCTGGTGCTCGCGTTGCCGGTGTTCTCGTAGCCGCCGCCGGCCATCTCGCCGTCCAGGGCGAACGGGTCGTCCGCCTCGCGTGCGGAGGCGGAGCGGCCGTCCTGGCCCTCGCCGACGGGGGTGCCCCGGTAGGCGGCCCACAGGGCGAGCACCGGGGCGGCCACCACGGTGGCGACGACGGTCGTCGTGACGGCACGCGCGCGCAGGCGGTCCCTTCGGGCGGCGCGGTCCTTGGGGTCCATGGGGAAGCCGCGCCGGTCGAAGCGGGGTCCGGCGCCACGCGCGCGTGCGTGGTGGGCCATGGCGACGTGCAGGGCCGCGCGCGGGGCGGACAGGACGGGCAGTTCGTCGGGTGTGACGCTGGTGCCGGGCCAGCGGCCGGGGATGGCGCGCTCGGCGGTGCGGCGGCAGCGCGGGCAGTCGTCGACGTGCCGGACGAGTTCGCGGCGCAGGGCCGTGCCGAGCACGGGCCGGTCGTCGCCGACGAGGTGCGCGACGCTCGGACACGCCCCGGTCTCGACGACCGCGAGGGCCGCACGCGTGCGTTCCACCTCGCAGGCGGCGGAGGCGAGCAGGTCGCGGGCGGCGGCCAGGTCCATGCCCAGGACGGCGGCGACCTCGTGGGCGGCGAGGTGGTGGCGCACGGCCAGTTCGAGCGCCTCGCGCTGTTCCGGGGTGGTGCCGGCGGCCTCCGGCCAGGCCAGCAGGGCCAGTTCGCGCCGCCGCCGTTCCTGGACCTCCTCCGAGACGGCCGGGCCGGACGGCCGGTCGGCGCGCTGGGGGCGGCCCGCGGCGTGGCTGCTCTGACGTTTCTGCTTGGCCTCGGCCAGCTTGCGCAGGCACGCCCAGCGGGCCAGCGCGTACAGCCACGCCCGGCGGTCGGCGGGGGCCTCGGGGACGTGCTTGCCGCGGCGTTCGGCGAGCGCGAGGGCGTCGCCCAGGGCGGCGGTCGCGGCGTCGTGGTCGCACAGCACGGACAGGCAATAGGTGAACAGGCCGTCCAGGTAGGGCTCGTAGCGCGCGGGCGGCCGCTGCGCCAGCGTGCGCGCCGCCCCGCGGTCACGCGCTTCCCGGTGCGCCCGGTGCGGGCCGGCCGTGCGGGTGGAGCGGGTCGAGATCTCCGGAGTACTGCTCATCATTCGGCGACCGTAGGCGGCCGTGGGTGGCACCTTCCGGCGGCTTGAGCACATTTAATCCGTACGGGTGAAACGATCCCTCAATCGGGGACATGAACCAGTGGTTCCGCCGCTGGCGCGGGGTGGCGGAGCCCTGGCGGGCAGGTGACCGCCCCGGTCGGCCCCCGCGTTGTCAGTGGCTGCGGCTACGGTTTCGTCCATGGCTGCCCGTACGAAGACCACCAAGGACCGCCCGTCCTACCGCTGCACGGAGTGCGGCTGGCAGACGGCGAAGTGGCTCGGCCGCTGCCCCGAGTGCCAGGCCTGGGGGACGGTCGAGGAGTACGGCGCGCCCGCGGTCCGTACGACGACGCCGGGGCGGGTCACCACCTCCGCCCTGCCCATCGGCCAGGTGGACGGCCGCCAGGCCACCGCCCGCTCCACCGGCGTGCCCGAGCTGGACCGCGTGCTCGGCGGCGGACTGGTCCCCGGCGCGGTGGTCCTGGTCGCGGGCGAGCCGGGCGTCGGCAAGTCGACGCTCCTGCTGGACGTGGCGGCCAAGTCGGCGAGCGACGAGCACCGCACGCTGTACGTCACGGGCGAGGAGTCGGCGAGCCAGGTCCGGCTGCGCGCCGACCGCATCCACGCCATCGACGACCACCTCTACCTCGCGGCCGAGACGGACCTGGCGGCGGTGCTGGGCCACTTGGACGCGGTGAAGCCGTCGCTGCTGATCCTCGACTCGGTGCAGACGGTGGCCTCACCGGAGATCGACGGCGCGCCCGGCGGCATGGCCCAGGTGCGGGAGGTCGCGGGGGCCCTGATCCGGGCCTCGAAGGAGCGCGGCATGTCCACGCTGCTCGTGGGCCATGTCACCAAGGACGGCGCGATCGCGGGCCCGCGCCTGCTGGAGCACCTGGTGGACGTCGTCCTGAGCTTCGAGGGCGACCGGCATGCCCGCCTCCGCCTCGTCCGAGGCGTCAAGAACCGCTACGGCACGACCGACGAGGTCGGCTGCTTCGAGCTGCATGACGAGGGCATCACGGGCCTGGCCGATCCGAGTGGGCTCTTCCTCACGCGTCGGGCCGAACCGGTCCCGGGCACCTGCCTGACCGTCACCCTGGAAGGCCGCCGCCCGCTGGTCGCCGAGGTCCAGGCGCTCACGGTCGACTCGCAGATCCCCTCCCCGCGCCGCACCACCTCGGGCCTGGAGACCTCCCGCGTCTCGATGATGCTCGCGGTGCTGGAACAGCGCGGCCGGATCAGCGCCTTGAGCAAAAGGGACATCTACTCCGCGACGGTCGGCGGTGTGAAGCTCTCGGAGCCCGCAGCGGACCTGGCCGTCGCCCTCGCCCTGGCCAGCGCGGCGAGTGACACACCTCTCCCCAAGAACCTCGTCGCGATCGGGGAGGTGGGTCTCGCCGGTGAGGTCAGACGGGTCACGGGCGTGCAGCGCAGGCTGGCCGAAGCCCACCGCCTGGGCTTCACGCACGCCCTCGTACCGGGCGACCCGGGCAAGATCCCCTCGGGCATGAAGGTTCTGGAAGTAGCGGACATAGGGGACGCCCTGCGGGTCCTCCCCCGGTCCCGTCGCAGAGAGGCCCCACGGGACGAGGAGGGTCGCCGGTAGACTTTGCCCTGGTCTCGCCCGTCCGTGCGAACCGAGCGCGCGACACGGGGGCGCCCAGAACCTGCGACCGGAGGAGTGCAGTGGCAGCCAACGACCGGGCATCAGCTCCCGGAAAGTCCGGCGGGAGTGCCGGTACCGATGGCCTGATGCGCGCCTCCCTGAGCGCCGTGGCACCGGGGACGGCCCTGCGTGACGGCCTGGAGCGGGTACTCCGCGGCAACACCGGCGGTCTCATCGTGCTGGGCTCCGACAAGACGGTCGAGGGGTTGTGCAGCGGCGGTTTCGTGCTGGACGTGGAGTTCACCGCGACCCGTCTGCGCGAGCTGTGCAAGCTGGACGGCGGCATCGTGCTGTCCTCGGACCTGTCGAAGATCCTGCGCGCGGGCGTGCAACTGGTCCCGGACCCGACGATCCCCACGGAGGAGACGGGCACCCGGCACCGCACCGCGGACCGCGTCAGCAAGCAGGTCGGCTTCCCGGTCGTCTCGGTCTCCCAGTCGATGCGGCTGATCGCCCTGTACGTGGACGGCCAGCGCCGCGTCCTGGAGGACTCCGCGGCGATCCTGTCCCGCGCCAACCAGGCCCTGGCGACGCTGGAGCGCTACAAGCTCCGCCTCGACGAGGTCGCGGGCACACTGTCGGCGCTGGAGATCGAGGACCTGGTGACCGTCCGGGACGTCTCGGCGGTCGCCCAGCGCCTGGAGATGGTGCGCCGCATCGCCACGGAGATCGCCGAGTACGTGGTGGAGCTGGGCACGGACGGCCGGCTGCTGGCCCTCCAGCTCGACGAGCTGATCGCCGGCGTGGAGCCCGAGCGCGAGCTGGTCGTCCGGGACTACGTCCCCGAGCCCACCGCCAAGCGCTCCCGCACGGTCGACGAGGCGCTGGCCGAGCTGGACGCCCTCACCCACGCCGAGCTTCTCGAACTGCCCACGGTGGCCCGCGCGTTGGGCTACACCGGCTCACCCGAGACGCTCGACTCGGCGGTGTCGCCGCGCGGCTTCCGCCTGCTCGCCAAGGTGCCCCGGCTCCCCGGCGCGATCATCGACCGTCTGGTCGAGCACTTCGGCGGCCTGCAGAAGCTGCTCGCCGCGAGCGTCGACGACCTCCAGACGGTGGACGGCGTCGGCGAGGCCCGGGCGCGCAGCGTCCGGGAGGGGCTGTCGCGGCTGGCGGAGTCGTCGATCCTGGAGCGGTACGTCTAGCGCTTGAGCCGCACCGGCTGGAACGGCTGAGGGCGGTACCCGGTCAGGGGTACCGCCCTCAGGTGTCTCTGCCGCGGGGTTCTCTGCCGCGGGGACCTCTGCCGCTGGCCAGGGCGTGTCCTAGTCGGCCGACAGCACGAACGACGTCTGCACCTTCGCGAAGCCCGGAGCCTTGGCTTCCACCAGGTACGTGCCCGGCCCGGCCGAGCCCGCCGGAGGCGTGGCGCACTTGGGAGCGCTCGGCTTGCGGTCCCAGTTCACGGTGTAGGTGATGCCGCTGCCCGCGGGCACCCGGTACAGCTGGTGCGCGGCGGCCTTGGGGCAGTCCTCGGAGGACCAGTAGTCGTCGTCGGAGCTCGCCGGGGTGATCGTGAACACCGCGTTCTTCGGCCCGAGATCGATCTTGCAGTCGCTGCCGGAGATGTTCCGCGCGGTCAGCAGGAACGTGGGCTTCTGCTCGGGGTCGTAGGTGTTGTGCCGGCTGCGCAGGCTGAACTTGACCACGCTGGCGGTGCAGTTGGGCAGCGTGGAACCGGCCGGCAGGGTGTCGCCCACGCCGACGCCGCCCACCGCCGTACCGCCATCGGAACCGCCGGCACCGCCCGCACCTCCGGAGCCGCCCGCGCCGGACCCGTCGCCGGAGCCCGAGCCAGAACCGTCCCCGGAGCCGTCGCCGGAACCGCCCCCGGACCCGGCACCGGACGACGAGCCGCCGGAGCCCTCGTCGCCCGACTCGTCGCGTCCGCCGGGCGCTTGGCTGATGGCCGGGCCCGAACTCGACGGACCGGGCGTGATGGTGGAGGGCGAGGGATTCTTGCCGTTGGCGCCGTTGTCGCCGTCCTTGCCGCCTCCGTCGCCCATGGTCACGATCCAGGTGATCAGAAGCGCCAACAGGGCGACCACAGACACCAGTACGACCCTCCGACGCCAGTAGATGGAGGAGGGAAGCGGCCCGACCGGATTGCGCAGAGATCCCACGGCGCAAACCTTACGAGAGATCGGCGCGTTCGCCTGTCCCACCCGCCGCTCGGGGGCACAACTTTTCCGGATCATCATCTCGGAATCCCGGAGGCCACCCCTGTCTTTCGTCAGGTTCGGGACGCGACGATCGCTGGGTGTGACGGTACCGGCCTGCCGCCTACCGTCCGTGACCATGAACTTCGAGGACAGCGCGCTCTACCGCGACATCACCGACTTCGCCCATGACACCCCGATGTGGGTACAGCACGGGGCCGGCATATGGACGGAGGCCGGACTGCTGGTCTTCGTCGCGCTGTTCGCCACGGCCTGGTGGCGTGCCCGCCGCGGCACTCCCCACGCGTTCGCGGTCGCGGCCCTGGCGCCTGTGGCCACGGCCGTGGCGTACCTGTGCAGCGAGGTGCTCAAGTCCGCGGTCACGGAGGAGCGTCCGTGCCGGGCGGTCGCCGGTGCGGCCGCGTCCCTCGCCGCGTGCCCTCCGCACGGCGACTGGTCCTTCCCGTCCAACCACGCCACGATCGCGGGCGCGGCTGCGGTCGCCCTCGCGCTGGTCCGGCGCGCGCTCCTGTGGGTGACGGCCCCGCTCGCCCTGCTCATGGCCTTCTCCCGGGTCTTCGTCGGTGTGCACTATCCGCACGACGTCCTCGCGGGGTTGGTGCTGGGCACGCTGGTGGCCCTCGTCGCCGTACGGCTGGGCAGGGCCCCGGTGACGCGGCTGGCCGAGGCGCTGCGCACCTCGTCGGCGCCGGCCGTGCGGTGGTTCACCGGGCCGGGCGCGGCGCCCGTCAGGTCGTACGGCTCGCACGCGCGGCGCTGAGGCGGTCGGCCTGCGCATCACCGGGCCGGAACGCGCCCCCGCCGCCGCGCCGCCCCCGCCGCCGCGCCGCCCCCGCCGCCGCGCCGCTCCGGCCGTCACGCGCCGCTCCGGCCGTCACGCGCCGCTCCGGCCGTCACGCGTCTCTCCGGTCGGATCACGCCTCTCCGGTCATCGCGCGCTTCTCCGGCCGTCGCGCGCTTCTCCGGTCGTCACGCGCCTCTCCGGTCCTCACGCCTCCACGAGCCCCGCCTCGTGCGCCACGATCGCCGCCTGCACGCGGTTGCGCACGTCCAGCCGGTCCAGGACCGCGCTCACGTACGCCTTCACCGTGCCCTCGACGAGGTGCAGCCGGGCGGCGATCTCCGGGTTGGACAGGCCCGCGCCGACCAGGCCGAGCACCTCGCGTTCGCGGGGGCTCAGTGCGGCCACGCGCGCGCGTGCCCGTGCCTCGCGGGTGAGCCGGCCTCCGCCGAGGCCCTCGTCGATGACGTACCGGGCCACCTTGGGTGAGAGGAACGCGGCGCCGGCGGCCACCGCCCGTACGCCCGCGATGAGTTCGTACGGGTCCCCGGACTTCAGCAGGAAGCCGGTGGCGCCGCCGCCGAGGGCGCGGCTCACGTAGGCGCCCTCGGAGAAGGTGGTGAGCATCGCGACGGCCGTGCCGGGCACGGTCCGTACGATCTCCTCCGCCGCCGCGAGGCCGTCCAGGCGGGGCATGCGGATGTCGAGCAGGGCGACGTCCGGGCGGTGGGCGCGGGCCAGCTCGACCGCCTCGCGGCCGTCGCCCGCCTCGGCGACGACGTCCGTCACGCCGCTGCTGCCCAGGATGGCGCGTACCCCGGCCCGGACCATGGCCTCGTCGTCGGCCAGCAGAACGCGGATCACTGTGAGAACTCCTCGTATTCCTCGCGGCCTTCGCCGGGCAGACCGATGCGCGGGACCACGTCCTTGGCGACCAGCCGGCCGGCGGCGAAGCACAGTCTGAAGTGGTCGACGGAGACGAACAGTTCGCCGCTCGCCCGGTAGTAGCGGCAGTCGGCTCCCCCGGGTGGGGCGGGGGCCCGGTCGTCGGGCGGGTCGTTCACGTCGCGCTCGGGCAGCAGGTGTTCGACCTCGGCCGCCGGGGTGCCCAGGCGCAGTTTCGCGTACGCGGCGGGTTCGAGCACCGAGTGCTTCTCCGCGTAGGCGTACCAGCCGAACGCCACGCCGACCAGAACGACGCCCACACCGGCCGCGGTGCCGAGGCCGGCGGCGACCCGGCGGCGGGCGTGCCGGAAAGGCGCGGATCCCGGAGGCTCGGCGGTGGCCTGCCGCTCGGGGGCGTCGGGCACGTACGCCGACACCCGGAACCCCTCCTCGTACGGTCCGGCCTCGAACGTGCCGCCCACGGAGGTCACCGCGGCCCGCAGTCCGAGCAGGCCCGTACCGCCGCCCGTGGGGCGGGAACTCTCCTGGGTGGGCGGGCCGTTGGTGACGGTGACGAGCATCCCCGTGGCGCTCCCCGTCCCCGTGGCGCTCCCCGTCCCCGCGGCCCGTCCCGTCAGCGCCACGGTCACGGGAGCGCCCGGTGCGTGCCGTGCCGCGTTGGTCAGCGCCTCCCGGACCACGCGGTGCAGCAGCCGTTCGGCGACCCCGCCGGGCTCGGCGGCCGGGCCGCCCGGCCCGGCGGGCTCCCAGCGCACCGGCAGGCCCGATTCCGCGGCGCGGGCGACGAGTTGCTCCAGGGTCTCGCCCGCCGGGGCCAGCGGCGCGGGCTCGTCGTCGTCCTCGCGCAGGACGCCGATGATGCGGTGCAGCCGGTCCGTGGCGTCGGCGGCGGCCGCGCGCAGGTCGGCCGCCGCGCTCCGGTGCCCGGCGGCGAGTCCGGGGGCGACCTGGAGGGCGCCCGCGCGCAGGGCGATGAGGCTCAGCTCGTGTCCGAGGGAGTCGTGCATGTCCTGGGCGATCCTGGCCCGTTCGCGCAGCCGGGCGCGTTCCTCGGCGAAGCGGGCCTCGTCCTCCAGCCGGGCGGCGCGCAGCCAGCCCGCCTCGGCCAGCTCGCGGCTCTGCCGCCAGTAGCGACCGCCGAGCCAGGGGAAGACGCAGCCGAAGAGCAGCGTGCCCGTCATGACGAGCCACTCGGGGGCCGGGTCGACGCCGACGAGCACGATCCGGGCCGTGCCGGCGCAGCCGACGGCCGCGAAGCACAGCATCGCGGGGCGCGCCCGGCCCGCCCGCAGCCCGAGCAGCAGCGCGAACACGCCGAGGGCGGGGCCGTAGGAGACGGTGAACATGGCCGGCGCCGCGGCGAGGCTCAGGGCGGCCACCAGCCCGAAGGCCGCGAGCGGCAGCCGCCGGGAGAGGGCGGCGGCGACCGCCAGCACCGCCACACCGGCCGCCTGCTGCCAGGCCGGACGCGGCTCGTTCAGCCCGAGCCGGTCCGCCGTGAGCGCGGGCAGCGCGAGGGCCGCCCAGAGCAGGACGTATCCGCCGAGCCGGGCGGGGCGAGGACGTTCCATTCGCCCGACGCTATAGGCGGGCGGCAGGGCGGCACTGCTGCCGATCGTCAGGTACGCCTGTCCCTCTTGACTGGTACGCCTGTCCCTCTTGGGTGGTGGTGTGCCCGGATCGCGCCCCCCGCGTGGCAGGATCGAATGGCCATGACTGCACCCACGAAGCCCCCGCACACCAGCCCCGCCGGCCCCGCCTCCGGCCCGCCCTCAGGCTCGCCCTCCGGCGAGTGCCTGCACGCCCCCGTCATCGACTGGTTCGACGAGAACGCCCGTGACCTGCCGTGGCGGCGCCCCGAGGCCGGGGCGTGGGGGGTGATGGTCAGTGAGTTCATGCTCCAGCAGACGCCGGTGAACCGCGTCCTGCCCGTCTACGAGCAGTGGCTGGCCCGCTGGCCGCGCCCCGCCGACCTGGCCAATGAGGCGCCCGGCGAGGCGGTCCGCGCCTGGGGCCGGCTCGGCTACCCGCGCCGCGCCCTCAGGCTGCACGGCGCCGCCGTCGCGATAACGGAACGGCACGGCGGTGACGTACCGGCCGACCACGCCCAGCTGCTGGCGCTGCCCGGCATCGGCGAGTACACGGCCGCCGCCGTCGCCTCCTTCGCCTACGGGCAGCGGCACCCGGTGCTGGACACCAACGTGCGCCGGGTCTTCGCCCGCGCGGTCACCGGCGTGCAGTACCCGCCGAACGCCACCACCGCCGCCGAGCGCAAACTCGCCCGCGCGCTGCTGCCCGAGGACGAGCCGACCGCCGCCCGCTGGGCCGCCGCCTCCATGGAGCTGGGGGCGCTGGTGTGCACGGCGAAGAGCGAGTCGTGCCACCGCTGCCCGATCGCCGCGCAGTGCGCCTGGCGGCTGGCGGGCAAGCCGGAGCACGACGGGCCGCCGCGCCGCGGTCAGACGTACGCGGGCACCGACCGGCAGGTGCGCGGGCGGCTGCTCGCCGTGCTGCGGGAGGCCCACGGTCCGGTTCCGCAGGCGGCGCTGGACCGGGTGTGGCACGAGCCGGTGCAGCGGGCCCGTGCCCTGGACGGCCTCGTCGCCGATGGACTGGTGGAGCCGCTGGCGGACGGGCTGTACCGGCTGCCGCTGACCTGACGTACAGACACGTCACAGCCGCGAGTCGTCCTCTGTCACAGCGATCGGGGTGGACAAATCACCCCGAAGCCACCCCAACGCGCCTACCGCTCTTCCCCGTTCCCACGGCCGTTACACAACCGACGGACAGCCGAGTGCTAGCCGAAGGCTGCTTCGGACAGTGCCGTGACAACGCCTCCGTACCTTCAATTCCGTTCCCGGAAGACACGGGACGGCCAAGGAACACAGGCATTGCACGGACGGCGGGAAGCCGGCCGCAACGGGGAAACGGGAGGCGGTTCACCATGGCGCAGGGCGAGGTGCTCGAGTTCGAGGAGTACGTCCGCACGCGGCAGGACGCGCTGCTGCGCAGTGCCCGCCGCCTGGTGCCGGACCCGACCGACGCGCAGGACCTGCTGCAGACCGCGCTGGTCCGCACGTACGGCCGCTGGGAGACCATCGAGGACAAGCGGCTCGCGGACGCCTACCTGCGCCGGGTGATGATCAACACGCGGACGGAGTGGTGGCGGGCCCGCAAGCTGGAGGAGGTGCCGACCGAGCAGCTCCCGGACGCCTCGGTCGACGACTCCACCGAGCAGCACGCGGACCGCGCCCTGCTGATGGACGTCCTGAAGGTGCTCGCCCCGAAGCAGCGCAGCGTCGTCGTCCTGCGACACTGGGAGCAGATGTCCACAGAGGAGACGGCCGCCGCCCTCGGCATGTCGGCCGGAACGGTCAAGAGCACGCTGCACCGGGCGCTCGCCCGGCTCCGCGAGGAGCTGGAGTCCCGCGACCTGGACGCACGCGCGCTGGAGCGTGAGGAGCGGGAGCGGTGCGCGGCCTGACCGGCGAGGGGTCTGCACGGCCCCGGGGCAGCATCCAGGCGGTGAGTACGGCGCTGGCCGTGCTCGCCGCCCTCGGCCTTTTCGTGTCCGCGTGCGGCGCGGGCGGCACCGGCGCCCGTGACGAGGGCCCGGCGCACTCCGACTCGGTGGCGGGCGCCGCCGCGGCCACACCGTCCGCCGCGCCGTCGAAGACGCCCGACGCGGTCGACGCGGTCCGGCTGGTCAAGGACGACCCGAAGGTCTCCCCCGAGGTCAAGCGCGCGCTGAAGCCGTGCGTCGCCGACGAGTACCCCGTCGACGTGTCCTACGGCAACCTCACCGGCGGATCGGGCGACGACGTCGTCGTCAACGTCCTGAGCTGCGGTGACGCTGTGGGTGTGGGCAGTTACGTGTACCGCGAGCAGGACGGCTCGTACGAGAATGTGTTCAAGGCCGAGGAGCCCCCGGTCTACGCGGAGATCGACCGCGGCGACCTGGTCGTGACCAAGCAGGTGTACGAGAAGGGCGACCCGGTGTCGAGCCCCTCCGGGGAGAACGTGATCACATACAGATGGACCTCCGGCCGGTTCGACGAGGAGTACCGCACGCACAACGACTACGGGAAGGTCGTCGGCGAAACCCCCACGCCGGAGCCCGCGAGCTGACGTGGGCGCAGCGTGTGTGAACCGATCGGGCCGCTCGGACCGATCCACCGGTGAACGCATCACCAGGATCGCGCGTCCCTCAGAGGGAACGCGGCAGAACGCACCCCACGAACCACACGAGGACTGAGAGCACCGGGATGGCAGACCAGACCCACGTCCTGTTCGTCGAGGACGACGACGTCATCCGTGAGGCCACGCAGCTCGCCCTGGAACGGGACGGCTTCGTGGTCACGGCCATGCCCGACGGATTGTCGGGCCTGGAGGCGTTCCGGGCGGACCGCCCGGACATCGCGCTGCTGGACGTCATGGTTCCCGGCCTGGACGGGGTCAGTCTGTGCCGCCGTATCCGGGACGAGTCGACCGTGCCGGTCATTATGCTGTCGGCGCGGGCCGACTCCATCGACGTCGTGCTGGGCCTGGAGGCGGGGGCCGACGACTATGTGACCAAGCCGTTCGACGGTGCCGTGCTGGTGGCCCGGATCCGCGCGGTGCTGCGCCGGTTCGGGCACGCGGGCGGCGGTCGGACGGAGGAGCCGGCCTCCCCGGCCGGCGGCGGGGTGCTGACCTTCGGGGACCTGGAGGTCGACACCGAGGGCATGGAGGTCCGCCGGGCCGGGCAGCCGGTGGCGCTGACGCCGACCGAGATGCGGCTGCTGCTGGAGTTCTCCACGACGCCGGGCACGGTGCTCTCCCGCGACAAGCTGCTGGAGCGGGTGTGGGACTACGGCTGGGGCGGGGACACCCGCGTCGTCGACGTGCACGTGCAGCGGCTGCGGCAGAAGATCGGCCAGGACCGCATCGAGACGGTCCGCGGTTTTGGCTACAAGTTGAAGGCCTGAGCAGGGGTTATGAGGGGGCACTTCCGGCGCCTGGTCGCCACGGGCTTGGAGCGGGCGGGCATCCGCACGGGCCTCAGATGGAAGCTGAGCGCGGCCATCGCGCTGGTCGGGGCGCTGGTGGCGGTCGCGCTGAGCCTGGTCGTGCACAACGCCGCCCGGGTGTCGATGCTGGACAACGCGCGTGACCTGGCCGACGAGCGCATCCTGATCGCCCAGCGCAACTTCGAGCTGTCGGGGCGGATGAACTTTCCCAACGCCAAGATCGACGACCCGAACCTGCCGCCGGCGCTGCGGGACCGGGTGGAGGCGGGCCAGCGGGCGACGTACGTGGCGGACCGACCCGGTGACGTGCCCGACATATGGGCCGCCGTGCCGCTGAAGAACGGGCATGTCATGTCCCTGCATTCGGGCTTCACCGACCGCAGCTCGGACATCCTCCAGGATCTCGACCAGGCCCTGCTCATCGGCTCCATCGCGGTCGTCCTCGGCGGCAGCGCGCTCGGCGTGCTCATCGGCGGGCACCTCTCGCGGCGCCTGCGCAAGGCGGCCGTCGCGGCCAGCCAGCTCGCGGGCGGCGAGACGGACGTGCGCGTGCGGGACGCCATGGGCGGGGTCGTCCGGGACGAGACCGACGACCTGGCGAGCGCGGTGGACGCCATGGCGGACACGCTGCGGCAGCGGATCGAGGCCGAGCGGCGGGTCACCGCCGACATCGCGCACGAGCTGCGCACGCCGGTGACCGGGCTGCTGACCGCCGCCGAACTGCTGCCGCCCGGCCGCCCGACCGAGCTGGTGCTGGACCGGGCGAAGGCGATGCGCACGCTCGTGGAGGACGTACTGGAAGTGGCCCGGCTGGACGGGGCCTCCGAACGGGCGGAGCTCCAGGACCTCATGCTGGGCGAGTTCGTCGCCCGGCGGGTGGCGGCGAAGGACCCGGACGTCGAGGTGCGGATCGTGCACGAGTCGGAGGTCACCACCGACCCGCGGCGCCTGGAGCGGGTGCTGTTCAACCTGCTCGCCAACGCGGCCCGGCACGGCAAGCCGCCCATCCAGGTCACCGTCGAGGGCCGGGTCATCCGCGTCCGCGACCACGGTCCCGGCTTTCCCGAGGACCTGCTCGCCGAGGGGCCGAGCCGCTTCCGCACCGGCAGCAAGGACCGGGCCGGGCACGGCCACGGCCTCGGACTGACCATCGCGGCCGGGCAGGCCCGGGTGATGGGCGCCCGGCTGACCTTCCGGAACGTACGCACGCCGGGCGCGCCGGAGAGCGTACCGGCCGAGGGCGCGGTGGCGGTGCTGTGGCTGCCGGAGCACGCGCCGACGAACACAGGGAGTTATCCGATGCTGCCCTAGGTGTACTGCCCAGGGAGGTTGGTCGAGTTTGTGCTCGGACACGGCCTGAATCTCCGTGACGGGTGAAGGCCTCCGGTTGAGGTCGAACGCTTCCACCGCACCCTTGCCGACGGCTGGGCCCTGGGCCGCTTCTACGCCAGCGAATCAGCCCGCCGCAAAGCCCTGCCGGCCTGGCTCCATCACTACAATCACCACCGACCCCACACCGCGACCGGCGGTAAACCACCCATCACCAGGTTGACCAACGTCCCTGGGCAGTACACCTAGGGCAGGTCCAGGGCAGGCTGATCAGCAGGTCCAGTCCTGGTCGAGGTCGAGTCCGCCCTCCCGGGGCTGGGTGAAGGAGAACCAGTTGCCGGAGTCGTCACGGAACAGCGCCTCCGTGCCGTAGGGGCGCTCCTGCGGCTCCTGGAGGAACTCCACGCCCCGGTCCTTGAGCTTCTTGTAGTCGCCGTGGATGTCGTCGGTGGTCAGTACGCCGGCGCCGAGCGCACCCTTCGACACCAGCTTCCGGAGCATCTCGGCGGACTCGGGGTCCATCCCGGCCCCGCCGGGCACCATCAGCGTGAACTCGACGTCAGGCTGGTTCGGAGAGCCGACGGTGAGCCAGCGCATGCCGCCCTCGCCCATGGTCATGTCCGTACGGACCTCCAGGCCCAGTTTCTCGGTGTAGAACTCCTTGGCCCGGTCCTGGTCGAGGACCCAGACGGTCGTGATGGCGAGACCCTTGATCATGGCGTGCTCCTGCTGGTCGGCGGCCGGTTCGTGCCTGCCCTGCCACGGTAGGCAGCGGGGGTGTCAGCCCGCTTCTCCGGAATTGCGCTGTTGTCCCGGGGTGGGCGCCGGCCGGAAGCCGCCGGCCCACAGCATGGCGTAGCAGCCCGGTATGAGTGCCGCTCCGCGGCCCACGTGCTTCGTCCGGTACTCGCTGGGTGTCAGGCCGGTCCACGCCTTGAACCGGGCCGAGAACGTGCCGACACTGCTGAAGCCGACCAGGTGGCAGATCTCCGTCACCGAGAGGTTCGCCGTGCGCAGCAGGTCCTCGGCGCGTTCTATGCGGCGGTGCGTGAGGTACTGCCCGGGGGTCTCGCCGTACGCCTCCTTGAAGGCGCGGATGAAGTGATACCGCGAGTACCCGGCGTGGGCGGCCACGGCGCCCAGGTCCAGGTCCGGGTCGGCCCAGTCCCGGTCCATGGCGTCCTTGGCGAGGCGCACCTGCCGCATCCTGTCCATGGATCCGATGGTGGCACGAGGGTCTGACAGCGAGGCCTGCGGGAGCGACCGCATGGCGAAGGCCCCCGGGGTTCTCCACCCCGGGGGCCTTCGTCATGCGATCCGGTCAGACGGTCTCCGCCACGGGCGGCTGCGACACCGGGGCGTCCGGCCCGTCGTCCGTCTTCGGGCCCGCCCCCTTGAGCGGGACCTCCTTGACGAACACGGCCGCCACCAGGGCGAACACCGCCACGACGGCTCCAAGCAGGAACGCCGAGTGCGTGCCGGCCGACACCGCGTGCTGGTACGCCTCCCGGACCAGCACCGGGAGCTTCTCCAGGCTCTTGGCGTCGAGCTGCGCCGACTGCTCGGTGATCTTGGAGCCCAGCGCACCGCCCCGCTCGGCCATGACGTCCTGGACGCGGTTGTTGAACAGGGCGCCCATGATCGCGACGCCGAAGGAGGAGCCGAGGGTGCGGAAGAGGGTGGTCGACGAGGACGCGACGCCCATGTCCTTCATCTCCACGCTGTTCTGCGCGACCAGCATGGTGATCTGCATCAGGCAGCCCATGCCGAAGCCGACCACGGCCATGAAGACACCGGACGTGAACCGCGAGGTCCCCGTGTCCATCGTGGACAGCAGATACAGACCGACGGTCATCAGGACGCTGCCGAGGATCGGGAACACCTTGTACCGGCCGGTGTTCGTGGTGACCCGGCCGGCGATCATCGAGGTCACCAGCATCGCGCCGAGCATCGGCAGGAGCAGCAGCCCCGAGTTCGTCGCGGAGGCGCCCTGCACGGACTGCTGGTACAGCGGCAGGAACAGCGTCGCGCCGAACATCACGAACCCGGTGATGAAGCCGATGATCGACATCAGCGTGAAGTTGCGGCTGCGGAAGATGTGCAGCGGCACCACCGGCTCGGCCGCCTTGGTCTGCCAGAACACGAACCCGACGAGCGCGGCGACACCGATGCCGATCAGCTCCATGATCCGCGCGGAGCTCCAGGCGTACTCCGTGCCGCCCCAGGTGGTGACGAGGACGATCGCGGTGATGCCGACGGTCAGCAGGGCGGCGCCCAGGTAGTCGATCCGCGCCTCGGAGCGCTTCTTCGGCAGGTGCAGCACCACACTGATGGCGGCCAGCGCGACCACGCCGAGCGGCAGGTTGATGTAGAACGCCCAGCGCCAGCCCCAGTGGTCGGTGATCGTGCCGCCGACCAGCGGGCCGCCGATCATCGCCAGCGCCATGACGCCGGCCATCATGCCCTGGTACTTGCCGCGCTCCCGGGGCGGGATCAGGTCTCCGATGATCGCCATGACGCCGACCATCAGACCGCCGGCGCCGAGGCCCTGGACGGCACGGAAGCCGATCAGCTCACCCATGTTCTGGGCCATGCCGCTGAGCGCGGAGCCGATCAGGAAGAGGACGATCGACGTCATGAACGTGCCCTTGCGGCCGTACATGTCGCCGAGCTTGCCCCACAGCGGGGTGGAGGCCGCGGTCGCGAGCGTGTACGCGGTGACCACCCACGAGAGGTGTTCGAGGCCGCCCAGCTCACCGACGATCGTCGGCATCGCCGTACCGATGATCATGTTGTCGAGCATCGCGAGCATCATCGCGATCATCAGCGCGAGCAGGACGACCCGCACGCTCCTCGGCTGTTTCCCCCCGGTGTCGGTATCGGCGCCGACCGCCGGTGTGTCCGTCGTGTCCGCCATTGCTTTCCCACTCCCCCAGCTACCGCTACTTACTTGCCGACCGGCTAGTGACTACACTCGGAAGCTAGCCGCGGAACTAGCCGGGCGTCAAGTAAGTTTTATGGAAAGGGAGCGGCGTAGGAGGATGGGCGGCACCATGGACGGCACCAGGCATCGGCGCCGCGGGGACACCCGCCAGCGCATCCAGGACGTGGCCCTCGAACTCTTCGCGGAGCAGGGCTACGAGAAGACCTCTCTGCGCGAGATCGCGGAACGCCTGGAGGTCACCAAGGCGGCGCTCTACTACCACTTCAAGACCAAGGAAGAGATCCTCGTCAGCATCTTCGAGGACCTCACGAAGCCGATCGAGGAGCTGATCGAGTGGGGGCGGCAGCAGCCGCACACGCTCGACACCAAGCAGGAGATCATCCGCCGTTACGCGCAGACCCTGGCCGGCGCGGCGCCGCTGTTCCGCTTCATGCACGACAACCAGGCGACGGTGCGGGAGCTGCGGATCGGCGACTCCTTCAAGGAGCGCATCCGCGGTCTGCGGGACATCATCATCGACCCGGAGGCCGACCTGGTCGACCAGGTCCGCTGCGTCAGCGCGATCTTCACGCTGCACGCCGGGATGTTCCTGCTCCAGGACCTGGAAGGCGACCCCGAGGACAAGAACAAAGCCGTCCTCGAGGTCGCCACGGACCTGGTGACCCAGGCCCACGAGGGAGCCCGGGGCTCCTAGCGGACCCGGGTCGCCTCCGGTCGTCAGACCTTGACGCCCTTGGCGCGCAGGAACTTCACCGGGTCGACCGCCGAGCCGTAGTTCGGGGTCGTACGGATCTCGAAGTGCAGGTGCGGACCGCTGGAGTTGCCGGTGTTGCCGGACCGGGCGATCTCCTGGCCGGTCTTGACGACCTGGCCGATCCTCACCTTGACCGTCGACAGGTGGGCGTACTGCGAGTACGTGCCGTTGCCGTGCTTGATCACGACGGCGTTGCCGTACGCGGGACCGTCACCGGCGCCGTTGCCGCCGGCCTTGACGACGGTGCCACCGTGGGCGGCGACGACCTGGGTGCCGCTCGGCACGGCGAAGTCCTGCCCGCTGTGGGTGGACTGCCACATGCCACCGTTCTGGGCGAAGCTCGCGGAGAGCTTGTACTTCTTCACCGGGTCGACCCAGGACGGCGTGGCCTTCTTGGCGGCCTTCTGCACGGCGGCCTTCTTGGCGGCGGCCGCCTTCTTCGCGGCGGCGGCCTGGGCGGCCTTCTCAGCCTTCACGGCCGCGGCCTTGGCGGCCTTGGCCTGGGCGGCGGCCTGCGCCTGCACGGCACCGGCGGCACCCGACGCGGCCGTGGTGTCGGCGGCGGACGCGACCCCTGCTCCCAGTGCGACCGAGACACCGAGGCCGGCGGCCAGCACGGTCGCACGGGTGCGGAGCTGGGACGTACGGGAAGAACGGGACGTGACGCGCTGGGACATCGAAACCTCATGGGGAAGGGGACGGTGAAAACCACCCGGCGCGCAGTCGCTCGCCGAATGGCCATCCCTTGGTAACCCGAAGTCCGACAAACTCCCAAAAGCGTGATCTACGGCCTAAGTTAGTAACTTCGTTCAGTGTTCTACGTCTCTTGACATGACACTCATTCGGGACGAATCAGGGCACTACAGCACACTTCAGCGCGCTCCACGGGCCCAAGAATCCCTTTCCTCCGGATCCGTTCAGCACTATTCCGCCTAGTAACGGACATTTCGCCTGTGCGGCATGTCACCGGAGAGTCTCTTCGGCCATTCCGGAAATGTGGCGCACGCCTCTATGCACCTACCGTCCGGTAACCCTACGGTTCCCCTCGCGCCACCCTCGCGCACGAACATGCACACGACATGTTGGCAGCGTCACGGACGTGAGAGGACCCCCACGACATGCAGACCCGACGCCCCTGGTTGCGCCGCGCATCAGTGACCGCAGTCTCGGCAGCCGCCCTCGTGGCGATGGCCGTACCGGCCGACGCGGCGGCCCCCGCGGGTACCGCCACCGCGGCCAGCACGGCCGCCGCCGCAGACGTCGACTACGCGACCTGGCAGAGGGACTGCCAGGCGGTGATGGACCAGGCGCTGCCCTATCTGAAGCAGCGGATCGCGGCCGCCAAGCCGGGCGAGAAGCAGGCGATCGTCTTCGACATCGACAACACCACGCTGGAGACCGACTTCGGCTTCAGCTACCCGCAGCCGGCCAACAAGCCGGTCCTGGAGGCCGCGAGATACGCCCAGGAGCGCGGCGTCGCCCTGTTCTTCGTGACCGCCCGCCCGGACATCATCTACTCGTTCACCGAGTACAACCTCAAGCAGACCGGCTACCAGGTCTCCGGCCTCTACGTCCGGAACTTCATCGACCTCTTCAAGAACGTCGCCGAGTACAAGACGGCCCAGCGCGTCGACGTCGAGAAGAAGGGCTACACGATCATCGCGAACATCGGCAACAGCGCCACCGACCTCTCCGGCGGCCACGCCGAGAAGACGTTCAAGCTGCCCGACTACGACGGGCAGCTGTCGTAGGGCCGGAGCTCGTCCGCCCTCGGGCATGCAAGAGGGGCCGGTGCTTTTCAGCACCGGCCCCTCTCACTCGACCGTGACGCTTACACGTCCTTGCTCAGGTTCGGTCCCGTGCCACCGGCCGCCTGCTCGATCGGCGGGACGTCCGGCAGGGCCGACTTCTCCTCACCCCGGAAGGTGAAGGTCTTGGTCTCGCCCTCGCCCTCGGTGTCCACGACCACGATGTGACCGGGGCGCAGCTCGCCGAAGAGGATCTTCTCCGACAGGCTGTCCTCGATCTCGCGCTGGATCGTCCGGCGCAGCGGCCGGGCGCCCATCACGGGGTCGTAGCCCTTCTTGGCGAGGAGCTCCTTGGCGGACTGGGCGAGCTCGATGCCCATGTCCCGGTCCTTCAGGCGCTCGTCCACCTTGCTGATCATCAGGTCGACGATCCGCAGGATGTCGTCCTGGGTCAGCTGCGGGAACACGACCACGTCGTCGACGCGGTTGAGGAACTCGGGCCGGAAGTGCTGCTTGAGCTCGTCCGAGACCTTGTTCTTCATGCGCTCGTAGTTGGTCTTCGTGTCACCCGAGGCCGCGAAGCCCAGGTTGAAGCCCTTGGAGATGTCCCGCGTGCCGAGGTTGGTCGTCATGATGATGACCGTGTTCTTGAAGTCCACGACCCGGCCCTGGGAGTCGGTCAGGCGACCGTCCTCCAGGATCTGCAGCAGCGAGTTGAAGATGTCCGGGTGGGCCTTCTCGACCTCGTCGAAGAGGACGACCGAGAACGGCTTGCGGCGGACCTTCTCCGTCAGCTGGCCGCCCTCCTCGTAGCCCACGTAACCGGGGGGCGAACCGAAGAGACGCGACACCGTGTGCTTCTCGCTGAACTCCGACATGTCGAGGGAGATCAGCGCGTCCTCGTCACCGAAGAGGAACTCGGCGAGCGCCTTGGACAGCTCCGTCTTACCGACACCGGACGGGCCGGCGAAGATGAACGAGCCACCGGGACGCTTCGGGTCCTTCAGACCGGCACGCGTACGGCGGATCGCCTTCGACAGCGCCTTGACGGCGTCGTTCTGGCCGATGACCCGCTTGTGGAGCTCGTCCTCCATGCGCAGCAGGCGGGAGGACTCCTCCTCGGTCAGCTTGAAGACCGGGATGCCCGTGGCCGTGGCGAGGACCTCGGCGATCAGCTCGCCGTCGACCTCGGCGACGACGTCCATGTCGCCGGCCTTCCACTCCTTCTCCCGCTTGGCCTTGGCGGCCAGGAGCTGCTTCTCCTTGTCGCGGAGGGAGGCGGCCTTCTCGAAGTCCTGCGAGTCGATCGCGGACTCCTTGTCCCGGCGGACACCGGCGATCTTCTCGTCGAACTCGCGCAGGTCCGGCGGCGCGGTCATCCGGCGGATGCGCATCCTCGACCCGGCCTCGTCGATCAGGTCGATCGCCTTGTCCGGCAGGAAGCGGTCCGAGATGTACCGGTCGGCCAGGGTGGCGGCCTGGACCAGCGCCTCGTCCGTGATGGAGACGCGGTGGTGCGCCTCGTAGCGGTCACGCAGACCCTTGAGGATCTCGATCGTGTGCGGCAGGGACGGCTCGGCGACCTGGATGGGCTGGAAGCGGCGCTCGAGGGCCGCGTCCTTCTCCAGGTGCTTGCGGTACTCGTCCAGCGTGGTCGCACCGATGGTCTGCAGCTCACCGCGGGCCAGCATCGGCTTCAGGATCGAAGCCGCGTCGATGGCGCCCTCGGCGGCACCCGCACCGACCAGCGTGTGCAGCTCGTCGATGAACAGGATGATGTCGCCGCGGGTGCGGATCTCCTTGAGGACCTTCTTCAGGCGCTCCTCGAAGTCACCGCGGTAGCGGGAGCCGGCGACCAGCGCGCCGAGGTCCAGGGTGTAGAGGTGCTTGTCCTTGAGGGTCTCGGGCACCTCGCCCTTGACGATGGCCTGGGCGAGGCCCTCGACGACGGCGGTCTTGCCGACGCCGGGCTCACCGATCAGGACCGGGTTGTTCTTCGTACGGCGGGACAGCACCTGCATGACCCGCTCGATCTCCTTCTCGCGCCCGATGACCGGGTCGAGCTTGGACTCACGAGCGGCCTGGGTGAGGTTCCGGCCGAACTGGTCGAGGACCAGGGACGTGGAGGGCGTGCCCTCGGCAGGACCGCCGGCGGTGGCGGTCTCCTTGCCCTGGTAACCGGAGAGCAGCTGGATCACCTGCTGCCGCACGCGGTTCAGATCTGCGCCCAGCTTGACCAGGACCTGGGCGGCGACGCCCTCGCCCTCGCGGATCAGGCCGAGCAGGATGTGCTCCGTGCCGATGTAGTTGTGGCCCAGCTGAAGGGCCTCGCGGAGCGACAGCTCCAGGACCTTCTTGGCGCGGGGGGTGAAGGGGATGTGACCCGACGGGGCCTGCTGGCCCTGCCCGATGATCTCCTCCACCTGCTGGCGGACCGCCTCGAGCGAAATCCCGAGGCTCTCAAGGGCCTTGGCGGCGACACCTTCACCCTCGTGGATCAGGCCCAGGAGGATGTGTTCAGTGCCGATGTAGTTGTGGTTGAGCATCCGGGCTTCTTCCTGAGCCAGGACGACAACCCGCCGCGCGCGGTCGGTGAACCTCTCGAACATCGTTAATCGCTCCTCAGAGCGGTCAGGCAGTGGGGGGAACTTCCCCTCCCTGTCCTTCCGCAGCTTAGTCCCGCAAGCGGGGACCGCTCATTCCAACTGCCGACACCGTCCTTGGCCTCCTGACCCCGAACGCCGACATCTGCTCCAACCCGATGGTGCGAGACGATGTTCCCGCAGGCCAGGCAGTTACCCCCTTCGTCAGTACGCCCATGGCGAACGTGAGACGGCCTTTCCTGCGTGTCGCCCCCTCCCACTAGGGATGTCTTACCCGCACGGACCGGAAGTCCATGCCGAGCGCCCCCCTCCCCTCCGCTACGGGCGAACAACCTTGCGCCTCCCCGCGCCCCCCACACACCCCCATTTGGCCACTGTGGGCACTCGAGAAGCCACCCAGCGTAACCCGCACGTCCTTCCGGCTGTTGCACTTGGCATGTTCGGCGACTCTCGCCCCGTCCCGCTCCCCCGTCGGCCGCTCGACGCGAGCTGTCGGGTCCGGCGGTGGTACGAGAACGAACTGGGCTGGCCGACGGTGCCCGGCGATCCTCTGCGGCTGGTGGTGGGGGTGCGCTTCGACGTCCTGGACGTGCCGGTGGAGGCGGGACACGCGGCCCTGCGGCGCCTGGCACCCGGCTCTCCGGTGGCCCTGCTCGGCGACCGGATGCGATTCCTCGTGGCGGCGGGCACGGCGGAGGAACTGCCCGGGCTGCTGGAGTGGCTGGAGTGGGGAACGCTGCCGCTCGACCTGACGGCGATCGGAACGGGCCCGATGGCGGCACCGCGGCCGCCGTGGCTGGATCCGCCGCAGGGGGCGGACGCGTGGTTCCTGCGCGGGGTGGGTGGCTCGGGGCCGGGCGAGGGGGGCAGGCCGCTCGCCTACGAGACCGAGTCGCTGCTGCTCTCCGAGACGGACGGCTCACTGCGGCGCGGGAGCGGCGGGCTGCCGCCTGACGAGACTGGCGGGCCGCTGCCCTGCGGCGCGGGTACGCCGTGCCTCCGCGAGGCGGGCGGGGTGCTGCCCTGTGAGGGCGGTGCCGCATTGCCGCGTGAGGGGGGTGGGCTGGTCGCCGAGGGGGGCATGGTGTCGGGGACCGGGTGGGGCCGGCAGGGGGTCGCGCCGTCGGCTCACGAGGCGGACGGCGCGTTGTCCCCCGAGTCCGGCTTCCGTCGTGGCCGGCCGCTTCCCCTGGGCCGGTTCGGTTCCCAGGGGGCCGCCATGTGGCTGCGGCCCCCCGAGCCGGGATGCGAGGTCGAGGCCTCGCTGCCGACGCTGTCGGCGTTGGGGGGCGGTGGAGACGCCCCCGATCTCGTACGGCTGGTGAACACCGTGGCCACACAGTGCCACCGGGTCCGGCTGCGGCGCGCGCCTGCCCAGCCGTCGGCCTCGCGCGCGCAGGGCCGGTAGTGCCGCTGTTCAGCCGTTGGCCTTCTCGTAGGCCTCGCGGATGGTCGCGGGAACACGGCCGCGGTCGTTGACCTCGTAGCCGTTCTCCTTCGCCCAGGCGCGGATGGCCGCGGTGTCCTGGCTGCCGCTCGAAGCCGCACGCGCCTTTCCGCGCCCGCCCGAAGCACGGCCTCCGGTACGACGACCGCCCTTCACGTAAGGCTCGAGAAGGCCGCGGAGCTTGTCCGCATTAGCGGTGGTGAGATCGATCTCGTACGTCTTGCCGTCCAGCGCGAACGTGACGGTCTCGTCCGCCTCGCCGCCGTCGAGGTCGTCGACAAGAAGGACCTGAACCTTCTGTGCCACCGGATTTCCTTTCATCGATATCTTCAGGGCCGGGGTGTGCCGGCGTCCGCCGTATCGCCGTCCCCTGTTATATGCAGTACTGCAGTACCTCGGAAAGCAAACCGCTTTTGCCGGAAAAACACAAACCCTCGGCAGAGACCGGCAGCCCCGTCCCCGTCCGAAAACGTGCGCGTTTCGGACATAGGGCACCCGGGTCTTGCGACCGGCTTGCAACTGGCTTGTGTCTCCGTCCTGGTGATCACAGATGCAGAAGCATCCGGCTGTTGCCCAAGGTGTTCGGTTTCACTCGTTCGAGTCCGAGGAACTCCGCGACACCCTCGTCATAGGAACGCAGCAGCTCCGCGTAGACATCCGTGTCGACAGGCGTCTCGCCGATCTCCACGAAGCCGTGCTTGGCGAAGAAGTCCACTTCGAAGGTCAGACAGAAAACACGGCGAACGCCGAGCCAGCGGGCGGTGTGGAGCAACTTCTCCAGCAACTGGTGTCCGACGCCCGCGCCCTTCAGGCCGGGCTTCACGGCGAGAGTGCGGACTTCGGCGAGGTCTTCCCACATCACGTGCAGGGCGCCGCAGCCGACGACCTCGGCGTTGTCGTCCCGTTCCGCGACCCAGAACTCCTGGATGTCCTCGTAAAGCGTCACCGTTGCTTTGTCGAGCAGGATGCCGCCACGGACGTAGGCGTCGAGGAGGCGGCGCACGGCCGGGACATCGCTGGTACGTGCCCGGCGGACGGTGATGGCTTTTGCGGGGGCTTCAGAGCTCTTCGCGGACATGACGGGACGCTATCGCCCGCCGGGGTCCTGAGCAGAGGCGGGGTTCTCCGGCGGTTCCGTGCGTTCGCTTCGTTCCGGCGGTTGGCTTCGTTCCGGCGGTTGGCTTCGTTCCGGCGGTTGGGCCAGTTCCGACGGTCCGGTCGGTTTCTGGGTTTCCGGGACCTGGGCGATGCGTACGGCATCGCGGAGAGTCTCTCGCTGTTCCTCGCTCATCATGCCGAAGAAGGCGACGAGAGCCGCGGCGGGGTTGTCGCTCTGCGACCAGGCGTCGTTCATCAGGGCGGCGGCGTAGGCGGCGCGTGTGGAGACCGCCTCATATCGATAGGCACGGCCTTCCGCCTCGCGGCGCACCCAGCCCTTCTGATGGAGATTGTCCAAAACGGTCATCACGGTGGTGTACGCGATGGACCGCTCCTTCTGAAGATCTTCCAGGACTTCTCGAACGGTCACCGGGCGGTTCCACTTCCACACCCGCGACATGACCGCGTCTTCGAGTTCTCCCAATGGGCGAGGCACACCTCAGAACAATAGTGGGAGATCTGGGTAATGGCGTGGCGGACGTGCGCTTCACCGGCGAACGGGAGCAAAAAGGGCGTACGACTCGAAAGTGCGGGCCTCGCCGGGGGCCGGCCGCACGGAGTCGTACGCCGTCGGAACGCTGCGCCCGGGGGCGGCAGCGGTTGGGTCAGGCTTCGGCCTTCGGGGGCGTCGCGGAGGACTGCCGGGCGCCCTCCACGCGCGCGAGGGCGGCGTCGACGGCCGCGTCCTCCTTGGCCTTGTTGGCGCCGCCCTGTGTCTTCACGATCACCCGGATCACGCCGATGAAGAAGATGGCCATGACGACCGGGGGCAGGAGCGCGGAGACGTAGTCCATGGATCCAGAGTAGCCACGTCAGCCCGCGGCGAGCTGCTGGGGGTTGCCCGGGGGCGGCGGCGGGGTGGGCTTGCGGCGCGGGAAGACCTCGCCCGGGGTGGGGATCGGGCGGCCGGGTTTGGGGGTGCCCGGGGCGGGGGCCGGGGTGGGCTTGGGGGCGGGCTTCGGAGCCGCCGGCTTCCGTTCGGGCTTCTTCTCGGGCTGCTTTTCCGGGGCGTCCTCGGCGGTGGACAGGCCGCCGGGGAGGGGCAGGAGACGGAGGCGCGTGCGGGAGGCGGGGACGGTGGGAGCGGTCGGTCGGGTGGGCGGTTGGGCGAGCGGCGAGGGGATGCGCGAGCGGGTGGCACTCACGGGCTGCTGCCCGGTGGGCCGATGGCAGCGCTCCAGGAGGGCGGCCGCGGTGGGGTTGCCGCGCAGGGCGCCGAGGGCGGCGAGGTCGTCCGACTGGGGGTGGTATCCGGCGCCCAGGGCCTCGTCCAGGAGCGTGAGGTAGCCGGCGGCGGCGCCGGGGAGGGCGGCGCGGTACCGGCCCAGGTCGGCCACGAGGAAGGCACGCAGCCTGGCCCCCTCCCGCATCGCCTCGTCGAGCGACTCTGCGAGGCGGAGGCAGTCCTGGACGTCGTCGGCCGAGGCGGAGGTGGGGTGGAGGGCGAGGGCGAGAGCGCGGCGGAGCACACGCAGCTCCTCCACGCCGAACGCCATGCCGCCGCGGGATCCGTATGGCGTGGGCATGCTGCGACGATACTCGCTAATCAGACAAATCCCGCATATCGGATGGGTGTGGCGTGGGGGACCACCCGGGTGGGCGGGGTGCGCGTAGCGCCTACCGGGGTGCGGTGGGTCGGGGCCGCGCCGGGGGGTGTCCGTCCTCGGAACGGCGCGATGGGGTCGGACGCCGACTGACTGTCCGTTGACGCGCCAACCGCTGCGGGCGGACACCCCCCGACACGTCCCCTTCCGTGCGTACGCGGGTGCGCCTTAGCTGCGGGCAGTCGTGCCTCCCCCAGTGCCTTAAAGGCCTGGGAGGTGCCCCCAGGCGGCACGGGTGGGCGCAGCACGCACCCCGCTCCGCCGGGCTGCGGACCCACCCGGCCCCAGCTACAACGCCGGCTCACATACGCGACACGTTCCGCTCATACACCAGTCGCAGGCCGATCAACGTCAGCCACGGCTCGTGCTCGTCGATGACCGACGACTCGCCCAGGACCATCGGCGCCAGACCGCCCGTCGCGATGACCGTGACATCCTCCGGGTCCTCCGCCAGCTCGCGGGCCACGCGGTTGACGACCCCGTCGACCTGGCCGGCGAAGCCGTAGATGATGCCCGACTGCATCGCCTCGACCGTGTTCTTGCCGATGACGCTGCGCGGCCGGGCCACCTCGATCTTGCGGAGCTGGGCGCCGCGGACGCCGAGGGCCTCGACGGAGATCTCGATGCCGGGGGCGATGACCCCGCCGACGTACTCGCCGCGCGCGCTGACCGCGTCGAACGTCGTCGCCGTGCCGAAGTCGACGACGATCGCCGGGCCGCCGTAGAGCTCGACCGCGGCGACCGCGTTGATGATGCGGTCCGCGCCGACCTCCTTGGGGTTGTCCATGAGGATCGGGACGCCCGTCTTGACGCCCGGTTCGACGAGCACCGCCGGGACGTCGCCGTAGTAGCGGCGCGTCACCTCGCGGAGCTCGTGCAGGACCGAGGGGACGGTCGCGCAGATGGCGATGCCGTCGATGCCGTCGCCCAGTTCGTCGCCGAGGAGCGGGTGCATGCCCATCAGGCCCTGGAGGAGGACCGCCAGTTCGTCCGCGGTGCGGCGCGCGTCCGTGGAGATGCGCCAGTGTTCGACGATGTCCTCGCCGTCGAACAGGCCCAGGACGGTGTGGGTGTTGCCTACGTCGATCGTCAGCAGCATGGCCCGTACCCGCTCCCTACTCCGCCGGCCGCAGGTCCAGGCCGATGTCCAGGATCGGCGAGGAGTGGGTGAGGGCTCCGACGGCCAGGTAGTCGACGCCGGTGTCCGCGTAGTCCTTGGCGTTGTCGAGGGTCAGGCGGCCCGAGGCCTCCAGGGCGGCGCGGCCCTGGACGACGGCCACCGCCTCGGCGCACTCGGCCGGCGTGAAGTTGTCCAGGAGGATCAGGTCGGCGCCGGCGTCCAGGACCTCGCGGAGCTGGTGCAGGGTGTCGACCTCGACCTCGACGGGGACGTCGGGGAAGCGTTCGCGGACCGCCTTGAAGGCCTCGGCGACGCCGCCCGCGGCGACCACGTGGTTGTCCTTGACGAGGGCCGCGTCCGAGAGGGACATGCGGTGGTTGACGCCGCCGCCGCAGCGGACGGCGTACTTCTCCAGGGAGCGCAGGCCGGGTGTCGTCTTGCGGGTGTCGCGGACCTTGGCCTTCGTGCCGTCCAGGGCGTCCGCCCACGCGCGCGTGGCCGTCGCGATGCCCGACAGCCGGCACAGGATGTTCAGCGCGCTGCGCTCGGCCGTGAGGAGGTCGCGGGTGCGGGTGGTGACCGACAGGAGCTTCTGGCCCGCCTCGACGCGGTCGCCGTCCTCCGCGTGGCGCTCGATCTCGAGCTCCTCCTCGCAGACGACCGAGATGACCGCTTCGGCGATGCGCAGGCCGGCCACGACGCCCGCCTCGCGGGCCGTGAAGTCGGCCGTGGACACCGCGTCCTCGGGAATCGTCGCCACCGTCGTCACGTCCACGCCGTGGGCCAGGTCCTCCTGGAGGGCCACGTTGGCGATGTCCTCGACCTCGACGGGGTCGAGGCCGGCGTCGGCCAGGAGCTGGGCGAGTGCGGGGTCCAGCCCGCACTCCAGGTATGCCTCCTCGTCCGCGCCGCAGGCGCAGCCGTCGCCGCAGCCTCCGGACGAGGCGAGGGGAAGGTCGGGGGTGCTCACGTCGGTCACTGCTCCTGGGGGGCCTGGGGCGGGAGGGTCGTAGGGAAGTGTGTGGTGTCCGTGGTGTGCACGGCCAGCGTGCGGTCGGGGTTCAGGCGTACGACGATGTGGCGCCGCCAGGCGGTGTCGTCGCGCTCGGGGTGGTCCTCGCGCCAGTGGCAGCCCCGGGTCTCCTCGCGCAGCCGGGCGGCGGCGACCAGGACGCGGGCCACGCACAGCAGGTTGGTGGCCTCCCAGGTGTCGACGCCGGCCTCGGCCGTCTTGCCGTTCTCGGCGAGGGCGTCGCGGGCGTCGGTGTGCAGTTGCTGGAGCTGGTCGGCGGCCTTGGTAAGGGACTCCGCCGAGCGCAGGACACCGGCCCCGTTCGTCATGATCCGCTGGATCGTGAAGCGGGCCTCCGGGGTGAGCAGCGGGTGCTCGGGGGTCTCCGGGTGCGGCACCGGCTGCGGCACGCGCGCTTCGAGTCCGTTCGCGGCGATGTCGGCCGCGATGCGCTCGGCGTAGACGAGGCCTTCGAGGAGGGAGTTGGAGGCCAGGCGGTTGGCGCCGTGCACGCCGGTGCAGGCGACCTCGCCGCACGCGTACAGGCCGGGGACGGTCGTACGGCCGTGGGAGTCGGTGCGGACGCCGCCGGAGGCGTAGTGGGCGGCCGGGGCGACCGGGATGGGCTCGGTGACCGGGTCGATGCCGTGGGCCCGGCAGGCGGCGAGGATCGTCGGGAAGCGGTGTTCCCACATGTGGGCGCCGAAGTGCCGGGCGTCGAGGAACATGTGCTCGGCGTCCTGCTCCTGCATGCGGCGCGTGATGCCCTTGGCGACGATGTCCCGCGGGGCGAGTTCGGCCAGTTCGTGCTGCCCCTGCATGAAGCGCACGCCGTCGGCGTCGACCAGGTGGGCGCCCTCCCCGCGGACCGCCTCGGAGACCAGGGGCTGCTGGCCCTCCGCGTCGGAGCCCAGGAAGAGGACCGTCGGGTGGAACTGGACGAACTCCAGGTCGCTCACCTCGGCGCCCGCGCGCAGCGCCAGGGCCACGCCGTCGCCCGTGGAGACCGACGGGTTGGTCGTCGCCGAGAAGACCTGGCCCATGCCGCCGGTGGCCAGGACCACCGCGGGGGCGTGGACCGCGCCCACGCCGTCGTGCTGGCCCTCGCCCATGACGTGCAGGCTGACGCCCGCCGTGCGGCCCTCGGCGTCGGTGAGGAGGTCCAGGACGAGCGCGTTCTCGACCGTGCGCATGCCACGCGCGCGTACCGCCTCGACCAGGGCCCTGGAGATCTCGGCACCGGTGGCGTCGCCGCCGGCGTGGGCGATGCGGCGGCGGTGGTGGCCGCCCTCGCGGGTGAGCTCCAGTTGTCCTTCGGACGACTCGTCGAAGTGCGCGCCGGTCTCGATGAGGCGGCGTACGGCGTCGGGGCCCTCGGTGACGAGGATGCGGACCGCTTCCTCGTCGCACAGGCCCGCGCCCGCGACCAGGGTGTCGTCCAGGTGCTGCTCGGGGGTGTCACCGTCGCCGAGTGCCGCGGCGATGCCGCCCTGGGCCCAGCGGGTGGAGCCGTCGTCCAGGCGGGCCTTGGTGACGACGACGGTGGTGAGGCCGGCCGCCTCGCAGCGCAGGGCGGCGGTGAGGCCGGCGACGCCGGAGCCGACGACGACCACGTCCGCGGAGATGGACCACCCGGGGGCGGGCGCGTGCAGTCGTATGCCTGTGCTGGTCACGAGGCGGCTCCGAAGGTGAGAGGAACGTTGTCGATCAACCGGGTCGTACCGACCCGGGCGGCGACGGCGAGGACCGCCTCGCCGGTGAAGTCGTCCCCGATCTCGGTGAAGTCGGACGGGTCGACCAGGGCGAGGTAGTCCAGCTCGAGCGGCGGGTCGAGGCGGGCCGCCTCGTCGAGGACCTGGCGGGCGGCCGCGCGGACGGCGGCCGGGCTGCCCGGGACGGCCGTCGCGACGGCGTGCGCGTCCGCTGCCGCGCGGGACTCGCCTATGGCGCTGAGGGCCTCGGCACGCGCGCGTGTGGCGGGCACCTCGCGGGCCCGGGCGCGCAGCGCCTCCTGCGCGGCGTGCCGGTCCTGGCCCGCGAACAGGGCGCCGGACAGCGCGAGGGCGGTGCGCCGCTCGGCGGGCGAGAGGTAGCGGTTGCGGCTGGACAGGGCCAGGCCGTCCTCCTCGCGCACGGTGGGGACGCCGACGATCTCCACGCCGAAGTTCAGGTCCCGCACCATGCGGCGGATCAGGGCGAGCTGCTGGGCGTCCTTCTGGCCGTACAGGGCGATGTCGGGGCGGGTGAGGTGGAGCAGCTTGGCGACGACCGTGAGCATGCCGTCGAAGTGGCCCGGGCGGGAGGCGCCCTCCAGCCGCTCGCCCATGGGACCCGCGGTGATGCGGACCTGGGGCTCGCCGCCGGGGTAGACCTCGTCGACGGCCGGGGCGAACACGACGTCGGCGCCCGACTCCCCGGCCAGCTTCACGTCGGCGTCCAGGGTGCGCGGATAGCGGTCGAGGTCCTCGCCCGCGCCGAACTGGAGCGGATTGACGAAGACGGTGACGACGACTTCGCCGTCGGGTCCGGCGAGGGCCCGTGCGGTGCGGATCAGCGTGGCGTGGCCCTCGTGCAGCGCGCCCATGGTCATCACCACGGCGCGGCGGCCCGCACGCGCGCGTGCGTGCAGTTCGGCGGCGGTGCTGAGCAGGGTCGTGGTCATCGGGCGTCCCCTTCGGTGCCGTCGGTCCCGTGGGCGAGTACCCCGAGGAGGTCCTCGGCGAGCTCCGGCTTCAGCAGGCCGTGGGCCAGGGCCCGGTCGGCGGTCGCGCGGGCCATCGCCAGGTAGCCGTCGACGGCCTGCGGGGCGTGCCGGCGCAGCTCGGTGACATGCGCGGCGACCGTGCCCGCGTCGCCACGCGCCACCGGGCCGGTGAGGGCCGCGTCGCCGGAGCGCAGGGCGTTGTCCAGGGCCGCGCCGAGCAGCGGGCCGAGCATCCGGTCGGGGGCCGCGACACCGGCCGTGCGCAGCAGCTCCAGGGACTGGGCGACCAGGGTGACCAGGTGGTTGGCGCCGAGCGCGAGGGCCGCGTGGTAGAGCGGCCGGTTCTCCTCGGCGATCCACTCCGGCTCGCCGCCCATCTCGATGACCAGGGCCTCGGCGGCCAGCCGCAGCTCCTCGGGCGCGGTGACGCCGAAGGAGCAGCCGGCCAGCCGCTGGACGTCCACGGGCGTGCCGGTGAAGGTCATCGCGGGGTGCAGGGCCAGCGGCAGGGCGCCCGCGCGCAGGGCGGGGTCGAGCACCCGCGCGCCGTACCGCCCGGAGGTGTGGACGAGCAGTTGTCCCGGCCGTACGGACCCGGTGTCGGCGAGGCCCGCGACCAGCTCGGGCAGGGCGTCGTCCGGGACGGTCAGCAGGACCAGCTCGGACCGCTGGAGGACCTCGGCGGGCGGCATCACCGGCACGTCGGGCAGCAGTTGCGCGGCGCGGCGCCGGGAGACCTCCGAGACCGCGGAGACGGCGACCGGGCGGTGCCCGGCGAGCTGGAGGGACGCGGCCAGTGCGGGTCCCACGCGGCCGGCGCCGACGACGCCGACGGTGAGCCGCGCGGGGCGGTCCCTGGGGTCTGGCTGTGGGGTTGTGTTCACTCGACGGCGGCCTTCCCGTTCCAGTCCGCTCCGGGTACCGGACGATTTCTCGTCATGTTAACGCGATCGGTTCGAGGGGCGTTCGGTTGTCCACAGGGTGTGCGTTCAGGCGGGAAAAAACCGGGTGCCCGCCCGCATCTGCGCGCGGGATGATCCGGACCATGAGTGACACGGCGGAACAAGCAGGACAGGCAGAACAGGACGAGCAGGCGACCGGGAAACCCTCGGACGAGGACCTCAGGTCACAGCTCCGTGAGCGGCGCCTGGCCGCCCACCGCGGCGCACAGCGCGTCTTCGCGCGCTTCGCCTTCCACAAGACGCTCCGGGAGCGGCTGGCGGAGCTGGACGGGGTGCAGGACCTGTACGACCTGGACGAGCGGTCCGACGTGTACGGCGACGGCGTCGTCGAGGCACTGGAGACGAAGGTCGCCGGGCTGCTCGGCACCGAGGCCGCCGCGTTCTTCCCGACGGGCACGATGGCGCAGCAGGTGGCGCTGCGCTGCTGGGCGGGCCGCACCGGCAACCCGACCGTCGCCCTGCACGCGCTCAGCCATCCCGAGGTGCACGAGCGCAACGCGTTCAGCGAGGTCGGCGGCCTGCGGCCGGTGCGCGTGACGGGCGAGCCGCGACTGCCCACCGCCGCCGAGGTGCGCGACTTCGAGGAGCCCTTCGGGGCGCTGATGCTGGAACTCCCCTTGCGGGACGCCGGTTTCGTGCTGCCCTCCTGGGAGGAGCTCACCGAGGTGGTGGCGGCAGCCCGGGATCGGGACGCGGTGGTGCACTTCGACGGGGCCCGGCTGTGGGAGTCCACAGTCCACTTCGGCCGACCCCTGGAGGAGATCGCGGGCCTGGCCGACAGCGTCTACGTGTCGTTCTACAAGTCCCTCGAGGGCTTCGGCGGTGCGGCGCTCGCCGGGCCGGGGGAGCTCGTGGAGGAGGCGAAGGCCTGGCGGCACCGCTACGGCGGCCTGGTCTTCCAGCAGTTCCCGGCGGCCCTGTCGGCGCTGGCCGGGCTAGAGCGGCAACTGCCCCGCCTGCCGGAGTTCGTCGCCCACGCGCGCGTGGTGGCCGCCGCCCTGCGCGAGGGGTTCGCGGCGGCCGGGGTGCCGTGGGCGCGCGTGCACCCGGAGGTGCCGCACACCCACGACTTCCAGGTGTGGCTGCCCTACGACGCCGACGTCCTCTCGGAGGCGGCGGTGCGGACGGCCGAGGAGACCGGCACCATCCTGTTCTCCTTCGCCTGGGACCGGAGCGGCCCGGGCCTGGCCCGCACGGAGGTGCAGGTGCGGTCCGCCGGTCTCGAGTGGAGCGCCGAGGACGTGAAGACGGCCGTCACCGACTTCGTCGCCCGGCTGCCCGGGCCGATCAGCCCGTAGCGCGACGCCGTGAGGGCAGCCACCGGCCCAGGGCGTGCCGGACCCGCTTCCGCTCCCGGGCCGGGCGCCCGGCGAGGACCGCCCGGAAGTGCCGTTCGTCGCGCCACTCCCGTACGACCTGCCAGTCGTGCGTGCCCGGCGCGGGCCGGGCGGACTCCCCGAGGGAGTGGGCGCGGTAGCTGTCGAGGAGGTACTGCTGCGTGATGCTCATGGTGGATCGCCTCTGCGGGACGGGGTGATGGAGGTCCGAAGGCTCCGCGGCTGCCCCGGTGGTCCCACAGTGCGCCCGTGCCGAGGCAGGCGTCGCGCCGATTGACGAGGCCCGTCAATCGACCGGGGCGTTGTCGGTGGCGGGGTGCACCATGAGGTCATGAGCGTGCACATCGACATCGCGGGGCTGCGGCCGGAACAGGTCGCCGTCGTGCCCTCGCCCCTGGCCGAGCTGGGCATGGCGCTGCACGCGCTGTCCGAGCCGGGACACCACCCGGGCCTGCAGGGCTGGGTGACGGGCGTGACCGCCCGGCTCGACCCGCATCTGGCCGACCGGATGTGCGAGGCCGACTTCCTGTGGCGGACGACGTTCTCGGACCTGTTCATGCCCTTCGCCGGCATCCCGGGCCGCAGCACGCTGCCGGGCGCCACGCTCGCCGAGGAACTGGACCTGCTGGACAAGCTGACGGACGAGCAGTTCGTGGACGCGGCCCTGGAGTTCACCTGTGCCGTCGGGTACGGCTCGTGCGGGCCCACCGCGCTGTCCGACCCGGAGCTGCGCCGCCGGTCGCTGGACCTGGCCGCCGCGCGCGGGCCGCAGCAGCTGCGGTTCAGCGAGCGGCTGCTGGCCGACCCGCCCAGGATCCGGGCCTGGCTGCGGCAGTTCCTGCAGGACTGCGACGAGGCGTTCTTCGCGGAGGCCTGGTCCCGGCTGCGCCACCAGCTCGCCGCGGACGCCCGCCACAAGACGGATCTGCTCAGGCACAAGGGCCTGGCCGAGGCGCTCGCCGCGGTGTCCCCGGCTCTGACGCTCGACGAGGCCGCCGCCGACATCGCGGTCGACAAGCTGGGCGAGGGCCGCACGACGACGGGCGACGGCGGCCTGCTGCTCGTCCCGACGAGTCTGGGCTGGCCCCATCTGGCGGTCCTGCACCGGTACGGCTGGCAGCCGGTGCTGCACTACCCGGTCGGCTCCCCGGAGATCGCCGCCCCGCCCACGCTGGAGCAGCTGGCCCTGCGCATGACCGCCCTGTCCCACCCCGTGCGCATGCGCATCTGCCGCAATCTGGCCCGCACCGCGTACACCACCGGTGAGCTGGCGCAGGCGCACGGCATGACGGCCCCGGAGATATCCCGGCATCTGGCCGTGCTGAAGAAGGCGGGCCTGATCACCACCCGCCGCCGCGGGCGCTACGTCCTGCACCAGCTGGACGTGACGGTGGTGGCCCGGCTCGGCAGCGAGTTCCTGGAGGGGATCCTCAGGTAGCAGCCCCCTGGCGGACGGCTCAGGCGTGCCCGCCGGCCCGCACCAGCCCCGTCTCGTAGGCGAGCACCACCACCTGCACCCGGTCCCTGAGGCCCAGCTTGGTCAGGATGCGGCCCACGTGCGTCTTCACGGTCGCCTCGGACAGCACCAGCCGGGCCGCGATCTCGCCGTTGGACAGGCCCTGCGCGACCAGCACCATGACCTCGCGCTCGCGTCCGGTGAGCCGCTCCAGCTCCTGGTGCTGGGGCTCCTTCGCGGTGCTCGGCAGCATCGGCGCGAAGCGGTCCAGGAGCCGCCGGGTGGTGGAGGGCGCGACGACCGCGTCCCCGCTGTGCACGGAGCGGATCGCGGCGAGGAGCTCCCCCGGCGGGACGTCCTTGAGCATGAAGCCGGAGGCGCCCGCCTTCAGCCCGGAGAAGGCGTACTCGTCGAGGTCGAACGTGGTCAGGATGAGCACCTTCGGCGGGTCGGTGTCCGAGCAGATCCGGCGGGTCGCCTCCACCCCGTCCAGCTTCGGCATGCGCACGTCCATCAGCACCACGTCGACGTCGGTCGAGCGCAGCACCTGGAGGGCCTCGACACCGTCGCCCGCCTCCGCCACGACCTCCATGTCCGGCTGGGCGGCGAGCACCATCCGGAACCCGGTGCGCAGCAGCACCTGGTCGTCGACGAGCATCACGCGGATCGTCATCGGAGCCTCTTCCAGTCTCTGTTACAGGTCGGAGCGTTGCAGGTGGGAGCGTTACAGGTGTCAGCGAGGGGCGTGTGCCGAGGTCAGCCGGCGGGTTTGAGCGGCAGCAGGGCACTGATGCGGAATCCTCCGCCCGGGCGCGGGCCGGCGTCCAGGGTGCCGCCGACCATGCCGACCCGTTCCCGCATGCCGATCAGGCCGTGGCCCTGGCCGTCGAACCCGCCCTCCTCGTACAGCTCGTGCGGGGCGCCCTTGCCGTCGTCCTCGACGAGCAGGCCGAGGCCGTCGTCGAAGTAGACCAGGCGCACGCTCGCGCCCGCGTTGGGCCCGCCGTGCTTGCGGGTGTTGGTGAGCGCCTCCTGCACGATGCGGTAGGCGGTCAGCTCGACGCCGCTGGGCAGCGGGCGGGGGGTGCCCTCGACCTTGAAGTCGACGGGCAGTCCGTGCCCGCGGCACTGCTCGACGAGGTCCTCGATCTGCTGGACGTCGGGCTGCGGCACGTACTCGCCGCCCTCCTCGTGCTCCCCGGTGCGCAGCACGCCGAGCAGGCGGCGCATCTCGGCGAGGGCCTGACGGCCGGTGGAGGAGATGGTCTCCAGGGCCTTCTTCGCCTGGTCGGGGGCGGCGTCGAGGACGTAGGCGGCGCCGTCGGCCTGCACCACCATCACCGAGACGTTGTGCGCGACGACGTCGTGCAACTCGCGGGCGATGCGGGCGCGTTCGGCGGCGACGGCGACCTTGGACTGTGCCTCGCGCTCCCTCTCCAGGCGGGCGGCCCGCTCCTCCAACTGCGCGAAGTAGGCGCGGCGGGTGCGGATGGAGTCGCCGAGCACCCAGGCGAGGGCGAAGGGCACGGTCATGAAGACCGCCGCGGCGATGCCGGTGGCGGTACTCGTCTGGTCGTTCGGCCAGCGCAGGTGGGCCACGGGGGCCGCGCACAGGCCGGCGACCAGCGCGAAGCGGGAGGCCCAGCGCGCGCCCTCCGCGGCGACCGTGTAGACGATCACCAGCATGGCGAAGTCGTGGGGGCCCATCTCCACATCGGTGATCAGCTGGGCCACACCGACCGCGGTCGCGAGCAGCAGCATCTTCTCCGGCATGCGGCGGCGCAGCGCGACCACCAGGCACAGCAGCAGCGCGAGCGGAACGGCGACGGCCGGGGGGCCGAATTCGCCCGCCGCTCCGCCGACCACGGAAATCCCGAGGAGGACCACGGCCCACGAGCCGTCGACCCACATCGGGTGCCTGCGGAGGAAGTCATAGAGGCGCTGCACGTAACCCAGCGTAGGGAAGCGGGATAGGTGCAGGGGTCAACCGGAGGGCCGATCCGCACCGGGCGCGTGTACTCCGCAAGGTGGAGTTGCGTTCGTTGTGTCCGCATAGCCTGGCCCCGTGACAGCAGTGACGAGGGGCGAGGGACCGGAGGGGCCCCGGTGGCGCGGGTGGCGTGCGGCGGCTCAGGAGGCCCTGTACGGGCCGGGCGGCTTCTACCGCCGGGCCGAGGGGCCGGCCGGGCACTTCCGTACGTCCGTGCACGCGTCGCCGCTGTTCGCAGGGGCCGTGGCGGAGCTGATGTGCCGGGTCGACGAGGCGCTGGGACGGCCCGCGACGCTGGACTTCGTCGACATGGCGGCCGGACGGGGCGAGCTGGCCGCCGGGGTGCTCGCCGCACTCCCGGCCGACGTCGCGGCTCGCACGCGCGCGTACGCCGTCGAAGTCGCCGGGCGGCCCACGGGCCTGGATCACCGGATCGAGTGGCGGGCCGAGCCGCCGCAGGGCGTGACCGGGCTGCTGTTCGCCAACGAGTGGCTGGACAACGTACCGGTGGAGGTCGCCGAGGTGGACCCCGCGGGCGTGGCCCGGCTGGTGCTGGTCCGGGACGACGGGGCCGAACGGCTCGGGGAGCCGGTCGACGGGGCGCAGGCACGGTGGCTGGCGCGCTGGTGGCCGCTGCCCGGCGAGCCGGGGCTGCGGGCCGAGATCGGCCTGCCCAGGGACGAGGCCTGGGCCTCGGCGGTCGGCACGCTCGACCGGGGGCTCGCGGTCGCCGTGGACTACGCGCACACGGCGGACACGCGGCCGCCGTTCGGCACGCTCACCGGCTTCCGGGAGGGTCGCGAGACGGCGGCCGTGCCGGACGGCTCCTGCGACATCACGGCCCATGTGGCACTCGACGCGTGCGCGCTGCCCGGCGGGCGGCTGCTCCCGCAGCGCGAGGCACTGCGCGCCCTCGGCGTGACCGGCGCACGCCCCCCGCTCATGCTGGCGTCCACCGACCCCGCCGCCTACGTACGCGCCCTCGCGAGCGCCGGAGAGGCCGCCGAGCTCACCGCGGCGGGGGGCCTCGGCGACTTCGGGTGGCTGGTGCAGCCGGTCGGGATCGGGGACATGCTCGCCGCGTGACGGCTACTTGTCGATGTCGCCCACGACGAAGAACATCGACCCCAGGATCGCCACCATGTCCGCGACCAGCGTCCCCGGCAGCAGCTCCGTCAGCACCTGGATGTTGTTGTACGAGGCGGAGCGCAGCTTCAGCCGGTACGGGGTCTTGTCGCCCTTGCTGACCAAGTAGTAGCCGTTGATGCCGAGCGGGTTCTCGGTCCAGGCGTACGTGTGGCCCTCGGGCGCCTTCAGGACCTTGGGGAGCCGCTGGTTGACCGGCCCGGGCGGCAGTTCGGCGAGCCGGTCGAGGCAGGCGTCGGCCAGGTCCAGCGCGTTGTGCGTCTGCTCCAGGAGGCACTCGAAGCGGGCGAGACAGTCGCCCTCCTGCCGGGTCACCACCTTCAGGACGTCGCCCAGCTCCCCGTAGGCGAGGTACGGCTCGTCCCGGCGCAGGTCGAAGTCGACGCCCGAGGCCCGGCCGATCGGCCCGCTCACCCCGTACGCGTGCACGGCCTCCGGCGAGAGCGTGCCCACGCCGCGGGTGCGGCCCCGGAAGATCTCGTTGCCGAGCACCAGGTCGTCGAACCGGTCCATCCGGGAACGGACGTCGGCGACGGCGGCACGCGCGCGCGTGGTCCAGCCGGCCGGCAGATCCTCCTTGAGGCCGCCCACGCGGTTGAACATGTAGTGCATCCGCCCGCCGGAGACCTCCTCCATGACGTGCTGGAGCTCCTCGCGCTCCCGGAAGGCGTAGAAGATCGGGGTGATCCCGCCGAGCTCCAGCGGGTACGAGCCGAGGAACATCAGGTGGTTGAGCACTCGGTTCAGCTCGGCGAGCAGCGTACGCAGCCACACCGCGCGCTCGGGGACCTCCATGCCGAGCATCCGCTCCACGGCGAGGACCACGCCCAGCTCGTTGGAGAAGGCCGACAGCCAGTCGTGGCGGTTGGCGAGCATGATGATCTGGCGGTAGTCGCGCGCCTCGAACAGTTTCTCCGCGCCGCGGTGCATATAGCCGATCACGGGCTCCGCGTGCGTGATGCGCTCGCCGTCCAGCACGAGCTTCAGCCGCAGCACGCCGTGCGTGGAAGGGTGCTGCGGCCCGATGTTGAGCACCATGTCGGTGCTCTCCGCGGCGCCGCCGATTCCGACCATGGTCTCCGTCGTAGGAGTCATGGAGACAGTCTCTCCTACGTACGCTGGCCTCATGGAGACGGGGAGCCCGCGGGACACGGGGCCGACGGGGACAGAGGGCGCGGCGGGGACACCGAGCGCCACGGAAGCGCAGGGCGTGGCGAAAGCCGTCGAAGACGGGCCCGTGTGGATCGCGCTGCCGCCCGGGCTGCTGAAGATGCGGCGGTTGCTGCTGGTGGTGTGGCTGGGGCTGATCAGCATGGCCGCCGGGCTGGTGCCGGGCCTGCTGGCCGGGCCCGCCTGGGCCGCCTTCGCCCTGCCGCCCCTCGCGCTGATGACCTGGGGCTGGGTGATGGTCGGCCGCAACTGGCGCTCCTGGCGGTACGCTGAGCGCGCCGATGACCTGCTGATCAGCCGCGGTGTGCTGTGGCGCGAGGAGACGGTCGTGCCGTACGGGCGGATGCAGCTGGTCGAGGTCACCTCCGGGCCCGTGGAGCGGCACTTCGGGCTGGCCAGCGTGCAGCTGCACACGGCCGCCGCGGCGACCGACGCGACCATCCCGGGCCTGGACCCGGCCGAGGCCGAACGGCTGCGCGACCGGCTCACCGAGCTGGGCGAGGCCCGATCGGCGGGGCTGTGACAGCGCCCGACGCCGCTGAGGCCGCCGAGCCCGCCGAGGCCGGGAACGGGATCGTCGAGCGGCGGCTGCACCCCGTCACGCCGCTGAGGCGGGCCTGGGCCCCCGTCGCCGTCCTCATCGGCTGGGCCGTGCACGACCCGGACGGGGCGCAGCGCCATCTGACCCGGCTGACCACGACCACGCTCCTCATCGGCCTCGCCGTGCTCGTCCCGGCCGCGGCCCTGTACGGCTTCTGCTCCTGGTGGTTCACGCACTTCGCGGTGACCGAGACCGAACTGCGCATCCGCACGGGCCTCTTCTTCCGCCGCACCGCGCACATCAGGCTGGAGCGGATCCAGGCCATCGACGTCACCCAGCCGCTGCTCGCGCGGGTCGCGGGCGTCGCCAAGCTCAAACTCGACGTCATAGGCACCGACAAGAAGGACGAGCTGGCCTTCCTGGGCGCGGACGAGGCGCGTGCGCTGCGGGCCGAACTGCTCGCCCGGGCGGCGGGATTCGCGCCGGAGACCGCGCACGAGGTCGGGGAGGCCCCGTCCCGGCAGATGCTGCGGGTGCCGCCCGGCGTCCTGGCCGTGTCGCTGCTGCTGAGCGGGGCGACGTGGGGGTCGCTTGCCGCGGCGCTCGTCGTGCCGCCGGTGCTGTGGCTGGCCACGGAGAGCGTGTGGACCGTCCTGGCCGTCGCCCTTCCGCTGCTGGGCGCCGCGGGCGCGAGCAGCGTGGGGCGGTTCGTCGGCGAGTACGACTGGACGGTGGCCGAGTCGCCCGACGGGCTGCGCATCGACCACGGCCTGCTGGACCGGGCCCATGAGACGGTGCCGCCGGGGCGGGTGCAGACCGTGCGGATCGTGGAGCCGCTGCTGTGGCGGCGGCGCGGCTGGGTGCGCGTGGAGCTGGACGTGGCGGGGTCCTCCAACTCGGTGCTGGTGCCGGTCGCCCCGCGCGAGATCGCGGAGGTGGTCGTCGCGCGCGTGCTGCCCGGGGTGACCGTGCCGGAGCAGGCGGCCCTGTCGCCGTCGCCGCGCCGGGCCCGGTGGTGCGTGCCGGTGTGGTGGCGCGGGTACGGACTCGCCGTCACGGACGCGGTGTTCGCGGCGCGGTCCGGGCTGCTGCGGCGCAGCCTCGCGCTGGTACCGCACGCGAAGGTGCAGAGCGTACGGATGACGCAGGGGCCGTGGGAGCGGGCCAGGGGCGTGGCCGACGTGTGCGTGGACACGGGCGCGAACAAGACGGTGAGCGCACGGCTGCGGGACGCGACCGAGGCACGCGAGCTGCTGGCGGCACAGGCGGAGCGGTCACGGACGGGACGCAGGGACGCGCGGCCGGACCGCTGGATGGCGTGACATGACGGGGAAGGGCCCCCGGCCGTAGCCGGGGGCCCTTCCCCGTCATGTCAGGAACCTGAAGTGCTGTGTCAGGAAACCGCGCTCCGCAGCCCCTGCACATCGATCTGCTCCGTCTCGTCATGCGCCGTCAGGTCGATGACCTGGCCGATCCCGCGCGACTCCTCGTCCGCGGGCTTGTACCCGGCCTCCGCCTCGGCCTTGTGCAGCGCGAGGGCCTCCTGGCCGACGACATCGGCCAAGTCCTCGTTCTGCACGGCCTCCAGGGCCGCCCGTGACGTCTCCTGCTTGGTACCGAAGAAGTCGAACCCGCCTTCGGACAGGGGGCGCCGCACCGGCGTCTGCGGTGCCACGGCCACCGCGGTCGGCACGGTGTAGTGCCCCGAGGAGGCAGGCTGCACGGGGCGCTCGGCCTCGGTCCCGGGGGCCGTGGAAGTGCCGGCCGCCGCGGAGGTGCCGGCGGTCGCCCGCTCGTGCCCGGCGACCGCCTCGGACTGCCCCTGCGGCTGGTCCTCCTCGGCCTCCTCCGCCTGCTCCCGCTGGTCGTCCTTCCGGTCGTCCCCCGCGGGCTCCGCGTCGTCGCCCTTCGGCGTGCCGTCGCCGTCGCCGCCCCCGTCCGGGTCCGGGGCGGAGTCGCTGTCGAGCCGGGCGAGCGCCGCCGCGGCCCGCAGGAACAGCCGGGAGCCCTCCGGCGAGAACACGGCGGGAATCGCCGTCTGCTCGTCGACGGTGAGGCCCTCGGCCGCGGTGGTGCCGGCCGCCTCGTCCCCCTCCGCCGGAGCGTCCGCCGCCTGGACCGCCCCCGCGGGCAGCGCGGCCCGTACCGGAGCCGTCGCCTCGATCTCGAGCACGCGGCGTTCCTCCAGGACGCTCGCCCGCTCGGTCTCGGCTGTGGCGTACCGGCGCAGCAGAGAGGCGTGCTCGTTGCGCAGCCCGGCCAGTTCGGTGCGCTTGGCGCGCAGCCGCTGCTCCAGCTTGGCGCGCAGCTCGCGGGACTCCTCGAGGTCGGCCTCCAGTTCGGCGACCCGCTCCTCGAAGCGCCACTCGTCGCTCGCCCGCGCGCGCGTGAGGTCGGCGACGCGTTTGCCCGCCTGGATGTCCCAGCGGCGGAGCACGACCGCGCCGACGACCGCCGTCGCCGCGGCGGCCGCGGCCAGACCACGGAGCACCGTCGGCTCCGTGAACACCCAGGGCCCCAGGGCGCAGACGAGGGAGACGCCTGCGATCGCCGACGGGGGCAGCAGCCTATGCAAGGGCGGGGAATGGCGGTGACGTCCACGTGGCATGGCCAGAAACTTACCGCGCGTAGGCGAATCTTGGTGAGCCACCCCGCAAAAACAAAGCGATGCGAAGCGTTCACACGGCATCGTTACCCGGGAAGAAGTGGAATCGGCCCTTCTTTCCATTCCCAAGATCGTTTTCAGCGGCCGTTCAGCCGCTCGCCGATCCACTCCAGCGTCGCCGGAATCTCGCGCCGCCAGGTGTTGAAGTTGTGCCCGCCGCTCTCCAGGATGATCGACGAGATCCGCGTCCGCCCGGTGGCCTCCACCCGCTCTATGAACCGCAGCGTGTCCTTGTAGTTGGACTCGCCGGACCTGCTGCTGGTGACGAGCAGTGAAGTATCGGGAGCGGGCCTGTGCTTGAGGTACCACCACAGGTCGGCGCGATTGCGGAGCCCCTTGTCGCCCTGGAAGAGATCACCCGTGGTGGCGTCGATCGGCGCCTTGTAGTACGCGGACAAACCCGCCCCGGCGCCATACACACCGGGATGGTGCATGGCGATCTTCAAGGCGCAGTAGCCGCCCGTCGAGTTGCCGATGATGCCGAGGCCGCCCGGCTTTTCGGTGACCCGGTAGTGCGTACGCAACGCGTCGGGCAGATCCCTGGCGAAGAACGACTCGGTCTGCGGACCGCCTGGGACGTCCACGCACTCCGTGTCCCGGGGCGGCGCCACCGTCGGCCGCAGCATCACGAGGATCATCGGCCGCATCCGGCCCGCCCGGGTCAGTTCCAGTGCCGTGCGCGGGTAGTGGAGCTTCTCCACCAGCGCCGACGCCGTGCCCGGATAACCGGTCAGCACGACGGCCGCGGGGAACGTACGAGTGCGGTACCGCGGCTGGAAGTACTCCGGCGGCAGATAGACGTACGCGGGCGTGGCGATGTGCGTCGCATGGCCCACGATGTCGATCTGCTGGATCCGGCCGCCCGCCCGGGCGCTCACCCCGGCCGCGCCCGGCACCCGGCGCGAGTCGACCACCCGCAACGGGCTGCCGTCCGGCGTGTGGTCGACGACCACGCCCTGGTCCTTCTCCTGCCCGAACAGGTCCGCCCAGCTCGCGTAGAAACCGAAGGACTGGTTGGCGGCCAGCCCCACCGCGGCGAACAGCGCCACCTGCGTGGCGAACAGCAGGCCGACCCGCCCGCTCACGGCCCGCAGGCTCCGCCGGGCCAGGCGTGGCCACAGCCAGACCGTGCCGGCGAACAGCAGCACGGCGGACAGCACCGCCAGCACCAGCACTTTGTTGCTCGTCAGACCCAGACCCATCGATGGTTACCTGTCCGCGCTTCCCGTCCGGGGCCGCCCCGCGCGCTCACACCTTCGCGCGGGCTTGTCCCAGACTTTCCTTTGCCTTTGAAACGGCTTTGACGACGGGAGTGAACCTCTTCCCCCTGGACACCGTCCTAGAGGGCGCAATGTCGCCGGATGCCCGAATCGGCACCGGATCCAAGGTCTCTCGCAGAACTACGGGATGCGATGTCTGTCAGGACAGATGAGGAAATGTCGGGCGAGGTTCCGAGTCGTGGCAACGCCACGGCGGGAACCGGCCGGATGAGCCGTGTACGCCACCTGCTGCGCGGCCCACGCCCCGAGGCCGTCCCCCTCCTGGTCGGCAGAGCCTGCGCCCTGGTGGGCGCCCTGGACATCGCCGCGGGCGTCTTCCCGCGCTTCCGGCACAGCCGTATGCACGCCATCGCCGAGGTGCTGCCCGGCGCGCTCGGCCCGTTCGCGGCCGCCCTGTCCCTCAGCACCGGCGTGCTGTTGCTGCTGCTCGCCCACGGCCTCAAGCGCGGCAAGCGCCGGGCCTGGCGGGCGGCCGTGGCCCTGCTGCCGGCCGGTGCCGTCGCGCAGTTCACCTACCGGCACTCGATCGTGGGCGTGCTGATCTCCCTGGCCCTGCTGGCCCCCCTGCTGCGCCACCGCGACCAGTTCGACGCCCTGCCCGACCCGCGCAGCCGCTGGCGGGCCCTGGCCAACTTCGTCCTGATGAGCGCCGGTTCGCTCCTGCTGGGCCTGCTCATCGTCAGCGTCCACACCGAGCGCATGGTCGGCGACCCCAGCCTGGCCGACCGCATCACCCACGTCATCTACGGCCTGTTCGGCTTCGAGGGCCCGGTCGACTACCAGGGCAACACCTCCTGGACCGTCGCCTTCTCGCTCGGCGCCCTCGGCCTGCTCACCGCCGTCACCACCATCTACCTGGCCTTCCGCCCCGAACACCCGGCCGCACACCTCACCGAGGAGGACGAGGCCAAGCTGCGCGCCCTGCTGGAGAAGCACGGGCGCCGCGACTCCCTCGGCCACTTCGCGCTGCGCCGCGACAAGGCCGTCGTCTTCTCCCCCAGCGGCAAGGCGGCGGTGACGTACCGCGTGGTCTCCGGCGTGATGCTCGCCAGCGGCGACCCGATCGGCGACGTCGAGGCCTGGCCCGGCGCCATCGAACGGTTCATGGACGAGGCCAAGGCCCACTCCTGGACACCGGCCGTGATGGGCTGCTCCGAGACCGGCGGCGAGGTGTGGACCCGCGAGACCGGGCTCGACGCCCTCGAACTGGGCGACGAGGCGGTGGTGGACGTCGCGGATTTCTCCCTCGCCGGCCGCGCGATGCGCAACGTGCGCCAGATGGTCAAACGCATCGAGCGCGCCGGTTACGAGACCCGGGTACGACGTGTCCGTGACGTCGGCGAGGCCGAGCTGGAGCGCATCCGGCGCGCCGCGGACGACTGGCGCGGCACCGACACCGAGCGCGGCTTCTCCATGGCCCTGGGCCGCGTCGGCGACCCCGCCGACGGCGACTGCCTCATCGCCACCGCCCACAAACAGGACGACCGCCCCGGCGCCTACGGCGACCTGAAGGCGATCCTGCACTTCGTGCCCTGGGGCACCGACGGTGCCTCCCTCGACCTCATGCGCCGCGACCGCTCGGCCGACCCCGGCATGAACGAACTGCTCATCGTGGCCGCCCTCCAGGCAGCCCCGAAGCTCGGCATCGCCCGCGTCTCCCTCAACTTCGCCATGTTCCGCTCGGCGCTGGCCCGCGGCGAGAAGATCGGCGCCGGCCCGGTGCTGCGCGCCTGGCGCGGACTGCTCGTCTTCCTCTCCCGCTGGTTCCAGATCGAGTCGCTGTACAAGTTCAACGCGAAGTTCCAGCCGCGCTGGGAGCCCCGCTTCGTCGTCTACCGGGCCTCCGCGGACCTGCCCCGCATCGGCTTCGCCGCCATGCAGGCCGAGGGCTTCGTCAACCTGGCGCTGCCGCTGCCGCACTTCCTGCGCCGCCGTCGCCCGGCCGGCCGCCGCCCCTGCGCCCACGGCACGACGACGGAACGGAGCGTCAGAGCGGCGTGACCTGTCCGGACAGAGCCGGGCCGCAGCGCCTGACGGCCGTCCCCTGGGCCTACGCTGAACATATGAGCAACCAGAGCGGACGCGGGCGCGTGGCGGGCCTACCGGAATGGGACCGCTGCGCGGTCATGGGAGTCGTGAACGTCACCCCCGATTCCTTCTCCGACGGCGGCCGCTTCTTCGACACGACGGCCGCCGTCAAACACGGCCTCGACCTCGTCACCGAGGGCGCGGACCTGGTCGACGTCGGCGGCGAGTCGACCCGCCCCGGCGCCACCCGGGTGGACGAGGCCGAGGAACTCCGCCGCGTCGTCCCCGTCGTCCGCGGCCTGGCCTCCGAGGGCGTCACCGTCTCGGTCGACACCATGCGCGCCTGTGTCGCCGAACGGGCCCTCGCGGCGGGCGCCGCCCTCGTCAACGACGTCAGCGGCGGCCTCGCCGACCCCCGCATGATCCCGGCCGTCGCCGACGCCGGCGCCCCGTTCGTCGTCATGCACTGGCGCGGCTTCCTCCAGGGCGGCAACGTGCGCGGCGAGTACGCCGACGTCGTCACCGAGGTCGTCGACGAACTCCACGCGCGCGTGGAGGCCGTCCTGGCGGGCGGCATCGCCCCCGACCGCGTCGTCGTCGATCCGGGGCTCGGCTTCTCCAAGGACGCCGAGCACGACCTCGCGCTCCTCGCGGGCCTCGACCGGGTCCTCGCCCTCGGCCATCCGCTGCTCGTCGCCGCCTCCCGCAAACGCTTCCTCGGCCGGGTCCTGGCCGGCCCGGACGGCCCGCCACCGCCCGCCCGCGAACGCGACGCCGCCACCGCCGCCGTCTCCGCGCTCGCGGCGCACGCCGGCGCATGGGCGGTCCGCGTGCATGAGGTACGCGCCACCGCGGACGCCGTACGCGTCGCCCGCGCCATCACAGCGGCACGCACCGGCGCAGAAGGAACCCGGTGAGCGCCCCGCACACCGACGTCGAGCAGGTCGAGGCCGCCAACACCGCCTTCTACGAGGCACTGGAACAGGGCGACTTCGAAGAACTGGCGTCGCTCTGGCTGACCCCCTCCGACCTGGGCGTCGACGAGACGTACCACGACCCGGCCGACAGCGGCGTGGTCTCCTGCGTGCACCCCGGCTGGCCCGTGCTCACCGGACGCGGCGAGGTCCTCCGGTCGTACGCGCTGATCATGGCCAACACCGACTACATCCAGTTCTTCCTGACCGACGTGCACGTCTCCGTCACCGGCGACACCGCCCTGGTGACCTGCACGGAGAACATCCTCAGCGGCGGCCCCGCCCCCCAGGGCGAGGACGAGGAGCTCGGCCCGCTCGTCGGACAGCTCGTGGTCGCCACGAACGTGTTCCGGCGCACGCCCGCGGGGTGGAAACTCTGGTCGCACCACGCTTCCCCCGTTCTGGCCGAAAACGACGAGGACGAGCAGGACGAACCCCCCGCGTGAGTGGGTACGTGCCAGGAAGTGGTTGGAATCACGGACCCGCGGGTATGGGCGGCTACCAACCCGTGAGCCGCCGGGTTCCCCAGGGAAAACGCCGGGTGAATCCTGCCGGGTCCCGTCCGGGCCCACGCCCCCGAGGCCCGGCCCCGCCCGGGCTCGCAGGTAGATTCGACTGAGGCCGGTGTGCCGCCCGCACACGGCACGGACCGGCCGGCACCGACGATTGCAGGAGTGATTCGCGTGGATCGTGTCGCGCTGCGCGGCCTGAAGGCCCGCGGGCACCACGGGGTGTTCCCGAGGGAACGCGAGGAGGGCCAGACCTTCATCGTGGACCTCGTCCTCGGCCTGGACACCCGCCCGGCCGCGGCCGACGACGACCTGGCGAAGACCGTGCACTACGGCATCGTGGCCGAGGAGGTCGTGGCCGTCGTCCAGGGCGAGCCCGTCAACCTCATCGAGACGCTCGCCGAGCGCATCGCCCAGGTATGTCTGAAGCACGACGGGGTGCGGCAGGTCGAGGTCTGCGTCCACAAGCCGGACGCCCCGATCACCGTCCCCTTCGACGACGTGACCGTCACGATCACCCGGAGCCGAGTATGACCGCGCCCTTCCTCAAGGGTCCCAGCGACCCGACCGTACAGCCGGTGCCCGCCTCCGTCGTCGAGAAGGTCGACGCCGCCGACACCACGCTCAGCAACCCCAAACGGGCCGTGGTCGCCCTCGGCTCCAACCTCGGCAACCGCCTGGAGACCCTCCAGGGAGCCATCGACGCCCTGGAGGACACCCCCGGCGTCCGCATCAAGGCCGTCTCCCCGGTCTACGAGACCGAGCCCTGGGGCGTGGACCCCGGCAGCCAGCCCGCTTACTTCAACGCGGTCGTGGTCCTCAAGACCACCCTCCCGCCTTCCTCGCTCCTGGAGCGCGCGCACGCGGTCGAGGAGGCCTTCCACCGCGTCCGGGACGAGCGCTGGGGCCCGCGCACCCTGGACGTCGACATCGTGTCCTACGCCGATGTCGTCTCCGACGACCCGCAGCTCACCCTCCCCCACCCCCGCGCCCACGAGCGCGCCTTCGTCCTGGCCCCCTGGCACGACCTGGACCCCGAGGCGCAGCTGCCCGGCCGCGGTCCGGTCGCCGGTCTGCTGGACTCCGTCACCCGCGAGGGCGTGGCGCCGCGCGCGGACCTGGAACTCCGGCTGCCCGAGTAGCCGTTAAGGTCGAGACGGCTGTACACACCGGGCCCGAGCCGGGGAACCGAAGGGACACTGTGAAAGAGCTGCGCATCAGGGTGCTGGTCGGCGTCTTCGTCGTGGCCGGGGTCCTGTCCTGGGCGGGCGCCCGCCTGTGGAACTCGATCGGCACGCTCCCCAGCGTCCCCCTGGCCGCCCCCATCGTCCTGGCACTGATCGCCGTGGTGCTGCTCGCCACGGCGCTCTCGCTGCGCGCCCGGCTGAGGGCCCAGCGCGAGCGGCAGCCCGACGCCAAGGGCGTCGACCCCATGATGGCGGCCCGCGCGGTCGTCTTCGGCCAGGCCAGCGCCCTGGTCGCCGCCCTCGTCGCCGGCATGTACGGCGGCACCGGCGTCTTCCTGCTGGAGTCCCTCGACATCCCCGCCCGCCGCGACCAGGCCATCTACGCCGGCTTCTCCGTCCTCGCGGGCATCGGCGTCATAGCGGCGGCCATCTTCCTGGAACGCGTCTGCAAGCTCCCGGACGACGACGAACACGAGGGCACGGGCGCGGCCCCGACCGTGTGACGTCCGGCGTCAGTTCGCCATGATGAGGCTCATCGCCTCGTTCCGCGTCGCCGCGTCCCGCAGCTGCCCCCGCACGGCCGACGTCAGTGTCTTCGCGCCAGGCTTGCGTATCCCGCGCATCGACATGCACATGTGCTCGCACTCCACGACCACGATGACACCGCGCGGCTCCAGGATCTCCATCAGCGAGTCCGCGATCTGCGTGGTGAGTCGTTCCTGCACCTGCGGGCGCCGGGCGTAGACGTCCACGAGCCGGGCCAGCTTGGACAGCCCTGTGATCTTTCCGCTGTGGGCGGGGATGTACCCCACATGGGCGACGCCTCGGAACGGCACCAGATGGTGTTCACATGTCGAGTACACCTCAATGTCTTTCACGAGGACCATCTCGTCGTGCCCGATGTCGAACGTCGTCGTCAGCACGTCCTCCGGCTTCTGCCACAGCCCCGCGAAGATCTCCCTGTACGCCCGCGCCACCCGCGCCGGCGTCTCCCGAAGCCCCTCCCGGTCAGGGTCCTCGCCGACCGCGATCAGCAGCTCCCGTACGGCGTTCTCGGCCCGCTTCTCGTCGAACTCGCCGATCTGGCCCTCGCCGTCCAGCATCACGGGGTCGGTCATCTGGTGCCTCGTTCCTGTGTCCATCACGGGGCGGCGTGCACACATGGCAGAAAGCCGCGCCCCCCAGGCTAAAACCTGGGGGGCGCGGCATCCATTCCGGGCCGGTGGGGCCACCGGGAGAGCGTGTCAGCTCTCGGGGCGGTCCTCCGGGGTTCGCTCGGGCGCCGGGGCGGGCTCCGCCGCGGTGCTCTTCGCGGTGGTGATGGCCGGCGTCGCGCCGTTCGCCCCGTTCGTCAGGGCCAGCTCCTTGGGGGAGAGGACCGGCGGGCGGGTGGACGGCGTACGGCGGGAGGAGCCGGTCCAGGCGGGCCTGGGCGGGCGCTTGACGATCGGGGCGAAGATCTCGGCGATCTCCTCCTTGCCCAGCGTCTCCTTCTCCAGCAGCTGCAGTACGAGGTTGTCGAGGACGTCGCGGTTCTCGACCAGGATCTCCCAGGCCTCGTTGTGCGCCGTCTCGATGAGCTTCTTGACCTCTTCGTCGACCAGCGCGGCGACCTCTTCCGAGTAGTCGCGCTGGTGAGACATCTCACGTCCGAGGAAGGGCTCGGTGTTGTCCCCACCGAACTTGATCGCGCCGAGACGCTCGGTCATGCCGTACTGCGTGACCATCGCCCGGGCCAGGCCCGTGGCCTTCTCGATGTCGTTGGCGGCACCCGTCGTCGGGTCGTGGAAGACGAGCTCTTCGGCCGCGCGGCCGCCCAGCATGTAGGCCAGCTGGTCCAGCATCTCGTTGCGCGTGGTCGAGTACTTGTCCTCGTCCGGCAGCACCATCGTGTAGCCGAGGGCACGGCCTCTCGACAGGATCGTGATCTTGTGGACGGGATCGGAGTTCGGTGAGGCCGCCGCGACCAGGGCGTGTCCGCCCTCGTGGTACGCGGTGATCTTCTTCTCCTTGTCCGACATGATCCGGGTCCGCTTCTGCGGGCCCGCGACCACACGGTCGATCGCCTCGTCCAGCATGTGGTTGTCGATCAGCTTCTGGTCGCTGCGGGCCGTCAGCAGGGCGGCCTCGTTCAGCACGTTGGCCAGATCGGCACCCGTCATACCGGGCGTACGGCGGGCGACGGCCGACAGGTCGACGTCCGGGGCGACCGGCTTGCCCTTCTGGTGAACCTTGAGGATCTCCAGACGGCCCTGCATGTCCGGGCGGTCGACGGCGATCTGCCGGTCGAAGCGGCCGGGGCGCAGCAGCGCCGGGTCGAGGATGTCGGGCCGGTTCGTCGCGGCGATGAGGATCACGCCGCCCTTGACGTCGAAGCCGTCCATCTCGACGAGCAGCTGGTTCAGAGTCTGCTCGCGCTCGTCGTGACCACCGCCGAGGCCGGCGCCGCGGTGGCGGCCGACCGCGTCGATCTCGTCGACGAAGACGATCGCCGGGGCGTTCGCCTTGGCCTGCTCGAACAGGTCACGGACCCGGGAGGCACCGACACCGACGAACATCTCGACGAAGTCGGAACCGGAGATCGAGTAGAACGGCACCCCGGCCTCGCCCGCGACGGCACGCGCGAGCAGGGTCTTGCCGGTACCGGGCGGGCCGTACAGCAGTACGCCCTTGGGAATCTTGGCGCCGACGGCCTGGAACTTGGCCGGCTCCTGCAGGAACTCCTTGATCTCGTGGAGCTCCTCGACGGCCTCGTCCGAACCGGCGACGTCCGAGAACGTCGTCTTGGGGGTGTCCTTGGTGATGAGCTTCGCCTTGGACTTCCCGAAGTTCATGACTCGGGAGCCGCCGCCCTGCATCTGATTCATCAGGAACAGGAAGACGACCACGATGAGGACGAAGGGGAGCAGCGAGAGCAGGATCCCGACGAACGGGTTCTGCTTGGACGGCGAGACCGTGTAGCCGTCCGGGATCTGCTTGTCCTGGAACTTCGCCTGGAGCGTGTTGGCAATCGTCACGCCCTGGTCGCCGATGTAGCTCGCCTGGATCTTCGAGCTGCCCTCGATCTTTACGCCGTCCTTGAGCGAGGCCTTGATGGTCTGCTCGTCGCCGGTGGTCAGCTTGGCCGACTCGACCTTGTTGTCATTGATCGCCTGGACGACCTGGCCGGTGTCCACCGTCTTGTAGCCGCCGGACGAGCCGACGACCTGCATCAACACGACCACGGCAAGGACGGCCAGCACGATCCACATGACCGGCCCACGGAAGTATCGCTTCACGTCCATCCATACGGAGCGGTGCCGCCCCGTCCCTCCTGCCATAGTGAGTTTGATAAAGGCTGTTCTTCGGACGGTACCCCAGCATTGTCACCTGAAGCCGCGTGGGACGACTGGCGATCCGTCTACGCATGCTCCAACGGCGGGAAGCCCGCTGGGGTTCCCGATCACCGGCACGGCACCCCGGCCGGAATGTCAGCCGCCGTACACGTGGGGCGCGAGCGTACCGACGAACGGGAGGTTGCGGTACTTCTCGGCGTAGTCGAGCCCGTATCCGACGACGAATTCGTTGGGGATGTCGAAGCCGACCCATTCCACGTCGATGGCGACCTTCGCGGCCTCGGGCTTGCGCAGCAGCGTGCACACCTTGAGGGAGGCGGGCTCGCGCGAGCCGAGGTTGGAGATCAGCCAGGACAGGGTCAGGCCGGAGTCGATGATGTCCTCGACGATGAGGACGTGCTTGCCCTTGATGTCGGTGTCGAGGTCCTTGAGGATCCGCACCACACCGGAGGACTGGGTGCCCGCCCCGTACGAGGATACGGCCATCCAGTCCATGGTGAGGGGGGTGGACAGCGCCCGGGCGAGATCGGCCATGACCATCACCGCGCCCTTGAGGACGCCGACGATCAGCAGGTCCTTGCCCGCGTACTCCGCGTCGATCTTCGCGGCCAGTTCGGCCAGCTTGGCGTCGATCTCTTCCTTGGTGATGAGTACCTGCTGAAGGTCGGCACCCATGTCTTTCGCGTCCACCCGCATCACTTTCGGTCGTCCCTGACTGAGCGGCCCCTCCACCGAATGCTCGGAGGAGGACGTGATTCAGCCTTGCCGAATCACCAGTCTGCCACCCTGCCGCCGGGCCACGACCTTGCCGGGGAGGTTGATGGCACCCTGACCGCGCCAGCCGGTGATCAACCGGTCGACTTCCTCGAGGTGCCGGGCGAACAGCGAACCGGCCGGGGCACCGGCTGCGATGGCGGCCCGGCGCAGCACTCGGCGGCGTACGGCGGGCGGCAGGGCGTAGAGCTTGGCGCACTCCAGTTGCCCGGCGGCGTCGCGGACGGTGGCCTCGGCCTGGGTCGCCCAGGAGTCGAGGGCGTCGGCGTCGTCGCGGGAGAGCTGGGCCGTACGGGCGAGGGCCTCGACGACGCCCTTGCCGAGGGCCTTCTCCAGGGCGGGCAGGCCCTCGTGGCGCAGCCGGGAGCGGGTGTAGGCCGGGTCGGCGTTGTGGGGGTCGTCCCAGACGGGCAGGGACTGGACCATGCAGGCCTTGCGGGCGGTCTGCCGGTCGAGTTCCAGGAAGGGCCGCCGGTAACGGCCGCCGGCCCCCGAGACCGCGGCCATTCCGGACAGGGAGCGGACCCCGGAGCCCCGGGCGAGACCCAGCAGGACGGTTTCGGCCTGGTCGTCCCGGGTGTGGCCGAGCAGGACCGCGGCGGCGCCGTGGCGTTCGGCGGCGGTGTCGAGTGCGGCGTAGCGGGCGTCGCGGGCGGCGGCTTCGGGCCCGCCCGCGCGGCCGACGGTCACGGCGACGGAGTCGACCGGGTCGAGGCCGAGTTCGCGCAGGCGCAGGACGACTTCCGCGGCCCGTACGTCGGAGCCGGGCTGGAGGCCGTGGTCGACGGTCACGCCGCCGGCTCTGATGCCGAGCTTGGGGGACTCGAAGGCGAGGGCGGAGGCGAGGGCCATGGAGTCGGCGCCGCCGGAGCATGCCACGAGCACGAGCGGCGGGGGCGGCGGCTCGTGCGAGAGGGCGTGCGGGAGTGCGGCGGTGGTGCGGTGTTCGGTGAGGAGGTCGTGGAGGACGCGGCGGACCGCCAGGCGTATCGCCGCGACCGCAGGATGGGGACCCATGTCCGGTTCCCTTCATGAAGTTTTCGGGGGGTGAACCCGAGTGTCGGTCACGCAGAGTGTGTAGATGGTGACAGAACCGGGCCGTTCCCCGAGCATTGCACGCCTACCCCTCGCTCACGGTCCCTCGGACGGGTGATTGGAGGGGCGTTCGCCTGCCGTCGGCCCGTTTCCTTTCACGACTTCCCGCCGTAGTTCACTACTCGGTCCTGCGGTGCACCCGCGCGATCCAGTCCGCCGGTTTGGCGATCTCCGTCTTGGTGGGGAGGGTGTTGGGCGAGGTCCACACGCGGTTGAAGCCGTCCATGCCGACCTCGTCGACGACGGCCCGTACGAAGCGTTCGCCGTCCCGGTACTGGCGGAGCTTGGCGTCCAGGCCGAGCAGCTTGCGCAGGGCCAGGTCCAGGCGGGAGGCGCCCTTGGCACGGCGCTGCTGGAACTTCTCGCGGATCTCCCCGACGGTCGGCACGACGTCCGGTCCGACGCCGTCCATCACGAAGTCGGCGTGGCCCTCCAGCAGGGACATCACGGCCGTGAGGCGGCCGAGGATCTCGCGCTGGGCGGGCGTCTGCACGATCTCGACGAGGGAGCGGCCGCCGTCGTCCTCCTCGGCCTCGGGGCGGCCCCCGGCGAGGCTCTGCGCGGCCTCCCGTACGCGTTCCAGGACGGTCATGGGGTCGACGTCGGTCTCGCCCAGGAAGGACTGGATTTCACCCTCCAGGTGGTCCCGCAGCCAGGGCACGGCCGTGAACTGCGTGCGGTGCGTCTCCTCGTGCAGGCACACCCAGAGCCTGAAGTCGTGCGGGTCGACGTCGAGTTCGCGCTCCACGTGCACGATGTTCGGGGCGACGAGCAGGAGCCGGCCGCCGCCGTTCTCCCCGGCCGGGAGCTGGCGCGTGGCCGGGGCGAAGGTCTCGTACTGGCCGAGGACGCGGGAGGCCAGGAAGGACAGGAGCATGCCCAGCTCCACGCCGGTGACCTTGCCGCCGACGGCGCTCATGACCGCGCCGCCGGGTGTGTTGCCGCGCCGGTCCTGCATCTTGTCGAGCAGGGGCTTCAGCAGTTCCCGGAAGCCGGCGACGTTCGCCCGGATCCAGCCCGGGCGGTCGACGACCAGGACGGGGGTGTCCTGTCCCTCCTCCGTGCCCAGACGAGTGAAGCCCCGGACGTGTCCCTCCGAGGCCTTGGCATGCCGGCGCAGCTCCGCGACGACGGCCCGGGCCTCGTCGCGGCTGACGTCGGGGCCCGGCCGCACGAGCCGGGTCGCGGTCGCGACCGCGAGGTTCCAGTCGACCATGCCGGTTGAAGCACCACCGATGCTCGTCATGCGTCAACCGTACGTGAGCGCTGGCCGCTGGGGCAGGGCGGCGAGGGTTGGGGGTCGCCGGGTTCGTTTCTCGGGTGCTCGGCGGTGTGGCCGGCGTATGGGGTCGGCAGGGGCTGGGGTCTCTCGGCCGGCACTCGGCGTTGTCGGCCGTGCCCACCCGTTCCGCCCCAGCGGAACGACTGCCCACGGCTGGGCGGAACGGCTCCCCACGGCCAGGCGGTCGTTACCGGCAGCCGCAGGCCGCCAGGGTCGTTGCCGCCTTGTCCAGGGCCCTCTGGGCCGCTGCCGGGTCGGTCGTGTCGTTGGCCATGAAGGAGAAGGCCAGCAGGCGGCCGTCCTGGTCGACGACCGTGCCCGCGAGGGTGTTCACGCCGGTCAGGGTGCCTGTCTTGGCGCGGACGACGCCGGCTGCGCCGTCCGCGTAGCGGGTGGTCAGGGTGCCGGTGAAACCGGCCACGGGGAGGCCGGTGAGGGCCGGGCGGAGTTCGGGGTGGGCGGGGTCGGCCGCCTTGGCCAGGAGGGCCGTGAGGAGGCCGGCCGTCAGTCTGCCGCCGCGGTCCAGGCCGCTGCCGTCCTTGAAGGCGGCGCCCTTGAGGGGCAGGCCGAGCTTGCCGAGCCGGGCGTCGATCGCGCGGCCGGCGCCGGCGAAGTCGGCCCGGTGGCCCGTGGCGATCGCCGTCTGGCGGGCGAGGGCCTCGGCGATGTCGTTGTCGCTGTTGGTCAGCATCCGTTCGACGAGGGCCGAGAGCGGGGGTGAGGACACCGTGGCCAGGGTCTTCGCGCGGGCCGTGGCCTTCGACGGGCCGGGGGCCGTGGTCTTGATGCCGCGGGACTTCAGGAGGTCCCCGAAGCGGCGGGCCGCGTCCGCGGCCGGGTCGGTCACGCGGGTGACCGGGCCGCTGGTCGTGTCGTCCGTGCGGCCCTCGTCCACCATCAGGGGGCTGACGGGGGCGAGATTGGGGTTGACCCCGATCGGGTGTTTCTGGCTGCCCGCGTAGTGGGTCGTGTCGTAGGAGAGCGTCACGTCGCGGGGGCCGCGCTGGGCCAGGGCCGCGGCCGTCCGGTCGGCCAGGGTGCGCAGGCTCGCCGAGCCGTCGGAGGCCTCGCGGGCCGTGAGGGTGGGGTCGCCGCCGCCGACCAGGACGACTTCGTTCGTGTCGGGTTCGAGCGCGGCGCGGGTGGTGAGGCGGTGGTCGGCGCCCATCGCGGACAGCGCGGCGACCGCCGTGGCGATCTTCGTCGTGGAGGCCGGGGTGAGCGCGGCGTCCGGGTTCGTGCCGTACAGGCGCCTGCCGGTCGTGACGTCCACGACGGCCGCTGCCGGCCGGGGGCCGAGCGCCGGGTCCTTCAGCAGGGGCGTGAGGGTCTTCGTCAGCGCCTTGCCGTCCGGGGCGGACTTCACGGTGCTGACGCCGCCGAGGCCGGTCAGCACGGGCCCGGCGCTGGGGGCCGGCCGGGGCTGCGCGGGCGCGCCGGGGGCCCTGCCGTGATCTGTGCCACCCGTGCGGCCCAGGACCGCGGCGCGGTCCCGCTCGGCCGTACGCTGACCCGAGGAGTCCCAGGGGCCGGCGGCGGTCACCACACCGGCGGCCAGTGCGAGGCCGGCGGTGGCGGCGCCCGCGGTGTACTGCCAGTTCTTCGGCGTGGCCCGCGTGACCTGCGGTTTCCCGGTTCGGACGAGCCGCGCGACCCGTGGTTTCGCGGCCGCGGCGGCCCTGGCCAGGCGCGGTCGCAGGGCCTGCGAGATCCGCACCACGTGCGGCCTCGCGGCCCGCCAAGGACGCAGCTCCGGCACGACCACCAGCCCCTTTCGCGATCACACACCTGCGTGAGGGACACTTAACCACCAGAACTATGTGTTGATCATGGAGGAGCCACCGGTGGAGTTCGACGTCACGATCGAGATTCCGAAGGGTTCGCGCAACAAGTACGAGGTGGACCACGAGACCGGTCGGATCCGCCTGGACCGGCGCCTCTTCACCTCGACCAGCTACCCGGCCGACTACGGCTTCGTCGAGAACACCCTCGGCGAGGACGGCGACCCGCTGGACGCGCTGGTCATCCTGGACGAGCCGACGTTCCCCGGCTGCCTCATCCAGTGCCGTGCGATCGGCATGTTCCGGATGACGGACGAGGCCGGCGGCGACGACAAGCTGCTGTGCGTGCCGGCGCACGACCCGCGTGTGGAGCACCTGCGGGACATCCACCACGTGTCGGAGTTCGACCGCCTGGAGATCCAGCACTTCTTCGAGGTCTACAAGGACCTGGAGCCCGGCAAGTCGGTCGAGGGCGCCAACTGGGTGGGCCGGACGGACGCCGAGGCCGAGATCGAGCGGTCCTACAAGCGCTTCAAGGAGCAGGGCGGTCACTGACCCCTTCTGATGCTCACGGGCCGTACGCCTGCCGTGCGGCCCGTTGGCCTGTATGTGCGCATACTGAGGCTGGGGGTACTGAGGCTTACGTGTCGTACAGGGAGCGCCAGGCAGTGACGGACGCGGAGGACCGCAAGCCGAAGTCGGACGAGGCGAGGAGTGCGTTCCTGCCTCCGGCCGGGGCCGCCGTCGACGGGGACATGTCGACGACGTCGGAGTTCGCGATCCCGGAGGGGCTGGCCGTGCCCCGAACGACCGGTACGGAGTCGGAGACGACGTCCGAGTTCGTCTTCCCCAAGGGACTCGACGTCCCGCAGGCGCCCGCGGCGGAGCCGGAGGGTTCGGCGTTCAACCCGCCGAGGACCTACAGCGCCAAAAACGCCCCGCCCGCCTTCACGCCGCCGACCGGCATCCCCGTGATCAGTCTGACCAAGGACGTGCCCTGGCAGGACCGGATGCGCACGATGCTGCGGATGCCGGTGGCCGAGCGGCCCGCGCCGGAGCCCGCGCACAAGGCGGAGGAGGACGAGGGTCCGGCTGTTCCGCGTGTGCTCGACCTGACGCTGCGTATCGGTGAACTGCTGCTGGCGGGCGGCGAGGGCGCCGAGGACGTGGAGGCGGCGATGTTCGCCGTCTGCCGGTCCTACGGCCTGGACCGCTGCGAGCCGAACGTCACCTTCACCCTGCTGTCGATCTCCCACCAGCCGTCCCTGGTCGACGACCCCGTGACGGCGTCCCGGACGGTACGCCGCCGGGGCACCGACTACACGCGTCTGGCGGCCGTGTACCAGCTGGTGGACGACCTCAGCGACCCGGAGGCGCAGATCTCCCTGGAGGAGGCCTACGGGCGACTCGCCGAGATCCGCCGCAACCGGCACCCCTATCCCGGCTGGGTACTGACCGCCGCAAGCGGGCTGCTGGCGGGCTCGGCATCGGTGCTGGTCGGTGGTGACCTGATCGTCTTCTTCGCGGCTGTGCTGGGCGCGATGCTCGGCGACCGGCTGGCTTGGCTGTGCGCAGGGCGCGGGCTGCCGGAGTTCTACCAGTTCACGGTCGCCGCGACGCCTCCGGCCGCGATCGGGATCGCGCTGGCGCTGGCGCACGTGGATGTCGAGGCGTCCGCGGTGATCACTGGTGGGCTGTTCGCGCTGCTGCCCGGGCGGGCGTTGGTGGCGGGCGTGCAGGACGGTCTGACCGGCTACTACATCACGGCGTCCGCACGGCTGCTGGAAGTCATGTACTTCTTCGTGGGCATCGTCGTCGGAGTGCTGGTGATGCTCTACGTCGGCGTCCAGTTGGGCGCCCGCCTCACCCCCGAGGCGGCTCTGAATACCGATCCACGGCCGCTGTTGCAGATCGGCGCGTCGATGCTGTTGTCCCTGGCCTTCGCGATACTGCTTCAGCAGGAACGATCCACCGTGCTGGCGGTGACGTTGAACGGCGGTGTCGCGTGGTCGGTGTTCGGCGCGATGCACTACACGGGCGAATTCTCGCCGGTTGCCTCGACGGCGGTTGCGGCGGGGCTGGTGGGGCTGTTCGGGCAGTTGCTGTCCCGGTACCGGTTCGCGTCGGCGCTCCCGTACACGACGGCGGCCATCGGGCCCCTGCTGCCCGGTTCCGCGTCGTACTTCGGGCTGTTGTCGATCTCGCAGAACAATGTCGACGCGGGGCTGGTGTGGCTGTCGAAGGCCGCGGCGCTGGCGATGGCCATCGCGATCGGAGTGAACCTGGGAACGGAAATCTCGCGGCTATTCCTACGGATCGGGTCTGCCGAGAAGCGGCGGGCCGCCAAGCGGACCAGGGGTTTCTAGCGCCTCTGCCTGTGCTCGGGCTTCCTGTCCGTTGGCGGCCGCGAGTCGTCTGTCAGTAACCCCCGTTGTACGGGGGCTGGCCCCCGCCCTGCTGGGTGCCGTAGGGCTGCTGCTGGCCGTAGCCCGGGGCCTGGGGGTTCTGGCCGTAGTACTGCTGGTCGTTGTAACCGTTCGGGCTGCCGTACGGGGGCTGCTGCGGCTGCTGGTGGGGCTGCTGGGGGGGCTGGTCGTGCGGGGTGATGCGGCGGAGCTGGGTCGTCGCGTCGTCCATGACGGGATGGGGCTGGGCCGCCGGGGCCTCGGACGCGGCGCGCTTCTTCTTGGAACGGTCGCGGAGGTACTCGACGATGATCGGGACGACCGAGAGCAGGACGATCAGGATGAGGATCGACTCGACGTTCTTCTTGATGAAGTCGATCTGGCCGAGCCAGTAGCCCGCCAGGGTGACGCCGGTGCCCCAGGCGATGCCGCCGATGACGTTGTACGTGACGAACGTGCGGTACTTCATGCGGCCGGCGCCGGCCACGATGGGGGCGAAGGTGCGCACGATCGGGACGAAGCGGGCCAGGACGATCGCCTTGGGGCCGTACTTCTCCATGAACTCGTGGGCCTTGTCCAGGTTCTCCTGTTTGAAGAGCTTGGAGTTCGGCCTGTTGAAGAGCTTCGGGCCCAGGAACTTGCCGATCATGTAGCCCACTTGGTCGCCGGCGACCGCGGCGATCACGATGAGCGTGCAGACCAGCCACAGGGGCTGCGTGATGTAGGTGCCCTCGGCGACGAAGAGGCCCGCCGTGAACAGCAGGGAGTCGCCGGGCAGGAACGCGAAGAGACCCGACTCCGCGAAGACGATGAGCAGGATGCCCGGCAGGCTGAACGTCGAGATCAGGTAGTCCGGGCTGAGCCACTCGGGGCCGAGCGCAAGCGTGGTCACGGGGATGTGGCTCCTGCTGCTGGGGGTACGGGCTGGGGACTGACTGCTTCAAAGTATCAACGCAGCCGTCATGGACCAGGTTCCATGGGCGTACTCAGGATGCACTGTGCGCGGTCCCGGTCAAAGCTGTGAACCATGGGCATCGATGAATACGGCGGCGGACAAGGCCCTCGGCCCGACGTCCTCGTCGTCACCACGAACGACGTACCCGGCCACCGCGTGCAGGAAGTACTCGGCGAGGTCTTCGGACTGACCGTGCGCTCCCGGCACCTGGGGAGCCAGATCGGCGCCGGGCTGAAGTCGATGGTCGGCGGCGAGCTGCGCGGGCTCACCAAGACGCTCGTGCAGACCCGCAACCAGGCCATGGAACGACTCGTCGAACAGGCACGCGCGCGTGGAGCCAACGGCGTGCTCGCGTTCCGCTTCGACGTGACGGAGGCGGCGGACGTGGGCACCGAGGTGTGCGCGTACGGCACGGCGGTGGTCCTGGCCCGGGAGTGAGACCCCCGCGCCCGCGCGTTTCCGGTTTGTGGCGTTTGATCCCTTTATCGTGTGCCCGTGGTCGACACCGAGCAGCAGGCACCTTCCGTCACTCCGTCGACCCCCGCGTGCGTGCTGCTGCCGTCGGTCCTGCCCGCCGTGGCCGTCGGTGTGATGTCCAGCCTGCTCCTGGTGGGGGTGGAGGTCGCCGCCGAGGAACTCCAGGGCGTGCTGTGGACGACCGTGCCGGACGCCCTGGGCATCGGCCGGTACTCCGTGACGTGGATGTTCGCGATGCTCGTCGCGACCGGTGTCGCCGTCGGGCTGGTGGTGTGGAAGGTGCCGGGGCACGCGGGACCGGATCCAGCGACCTTGGGGCTGGACGCGCCGGTCCTGCCGCCCGTGGTGCTGCCGGGGCTGCTGCTGGCGACCGCGCTGACGCTGGCCGGCGGGCCGAGCCTGGGCCCCGAGAACCCGATCATCGCCGTGAACGTCGGCCTGGCGGTCTGGCTGGGCAGCCGGGCCGTTCCCCAGGCGCCGGGCCGGATCTGGCCGGCCCTGGCGGAGGCGGCGACGATCGGCGCGCTGTTCGGCACGCCCGTGGCGGCCGCCCTGGTGATCTCCGAGGTGCTGTCCCGGCAGGAGACGCGCGGTCTGCTCTGGGACAACCTCTTCGCGCCGCTGACCGCCGCCGCGGCCGGTGCTCTGACCGCCACGCTGATCGACCGCCCGAGCTTCGACCTGGACCTGCCGCCCTTCGGCCGGCCGGGCTGGGCGGACCTGCTGGCGGCCGTCGTGGTCGCCGCGGCGGGCGCGCTGCTCGGCATGTGCGCCGTGCGCGCGCTCCCGTACGTCCACGGTGTCTTCCGCCGGCTGCGGCACCCGATGCTGATGCTCCCGGCGGGCGGGGTCGTGCTGGGTGCTCTCGCGGCCCTGGGCGGCCATCTGACGCTGTTCAAGGGGCTCGACGAGGTCGCCGAGCTGGCACACGACCCGGACGGCTGGTCGGCCGGGGAGTTCGCCGTCATGACGGTGGTGAAGCTGGCCGCGCTGCTCGTCGCCGCGTCCTGCGGGTTCCGCGGCGGGCGCATCTTCCCGGCCGTGTTCGCCGGCACGGCCCTCGGGCTGTGCGCGCACGCCCTGGTGTCCGGGGTGCATCCGTCGGTGGGAGTGTCCGCCGGTGTGCTCGGGATGCTGCTGGCCATCACCCGGCAGGGCTGGATCAGCCTGTTCGTCGCCGCGGTGCTGATCGACGCGCCGGAGATCCTCGCCCTGCTCTGCATCGCCTCGCTGCCGGCCTGGCTGCTGGTGACGGGCCGCCCGCAGATGCAGCTCCGGCCGGACGGGACGCCGGTCCGATGACCCGCCTTCTCCCCCACCACCCCTTCTGGAGTCCCTCATGCCCCTGAACGAAGGCCCCCGCCAGACCGGCGAACGCCGCCTGTCCGTCAACCCCTTCTACGGCCCCGCCAATCCGGTCGGCGACATGGCCGAGGCCCCGCCCACGCACCGGCTCCCGGACCAGCCCATGGCGCCGATGACGGCCCATCAGCTGGTGCGCGACGAGCTGATGCTCGACGGCAACGCGCGGCTGAACCTCGCCACCTTCGTCACCACCTGGATGGAGCCGGAGGCCGGGGTGCTGATGGCGGAGTGCCGGGACAAGAACATGATCGACAAGGACGAGTACCCGCGCACGGCCGAACTGGAGCGGCGGTGCGTGGCGATGCTCGCCGACCTGTGGCACGCGCCCGATCCGGCAGCGGCCGTGGGCTGTTCGACGACCGGGTCGAGCGAGGCGTGCATGCTCGCCGGGATGGCGCTGAAGCGGCGCTGGGCGCGGCGTAACGCCGACCGGTACCCGGGGGCGCGGCCCAATCTGGTGATGGGCGTGAACGTGCAGGTCTGCTGGGAGAAGTTCTGCACCTTCTGGGAGGTCGAGGCCCGGCTGGTCCCCATGGAGGGCGAGCGGTTCCACCTGGACCCGCAGGCCGCGGCCGAGCTGTGCGACGAGAACACCATCGGGGTCGTCGGCATCCTGGGCTCGACCTTCGACGGGTCCTACGAGCCGGTCGCCGAGCTGTGCGCGGCGCTGGACGCGGTGCAGGAGCGGACGGGGCTCGACATCCCCGTGCATGTCGACGGGGCGTCCGGCGCCATGGTCGCGCCGTTCCTCGACGAGGACCTGGTGTGGGACTTCCGGCTGCCGAGGGTGGCGTCGATCAACACCTCGGGGCACAAGTACGGGCTCGTCTACCCGGGCGTCGGCTGGGCCCTGTGGCGGGACGCTCAGGCGCTGCCGGAGGAGCTGGTGTTCCGGGTGAACTACCTGGGCGGCGACATGCCGACGTTCGCGCTCAACTTCTCCCGGCCGGGCGCGCAGGTCGTGGCGCAGTACTACACGTTCCTGCGGCTGGGCCGGGAGGGCTACCGGGCCGTGCAGCAGGCCGCGCGGGACGTGGCCACGGGCATGGCCGCGCGGATCGAGGCGCTGGGCGACTTCCGGCTGCTGACCCGGGGCGAGGAGTTGCCGGTGTTCGCCTTCACGACCGCGCCGGACGTGACGTCGTACGACGTCTTCGACGTCTCGCGGCGGCTGCGCGAGAGCGGCTGGCTGGTGCCCGCGTACACCTTCCCGGCCAACCGCGAGGACCTGTCCGTGCTGCGGGTGGTGTGCCGCAACGGGTTCTCGGCGGACCTCGCCGAGCTCCTCACACAGGACCTGGAACGCCTGCTGCCGGAGCTGCGCCGGCAGCCGCGCCCCTTCACGCAGGACAAGGGCGCGGCGACCGGGTTCCATCACTAGCGGCTCAGCCGCCCGAACCTCCGTACCGCCAGCGGGAAGAAGACCGCCAGCAGGGCCAGGGGCCAGACGAGAGCCGCCCACACGTGCCCGGGCTCCGCGCCGGGGCTGCCGAACAGGTCCCGTACGGCCGTGGCCGTGTGGGACATCGGGTTCCACTCGACGACCGTGCCGAGCCAGCCGGGCATGGTGTCGGGCAGGGCCAGGGCGTTGGAGAGGAAGCCGACCGGCCAGACCAGGATCTGCACGGCCTGGACCATCTCCGGCTTCCCGGCCACCAGCGCCAGGTGGATGCCGATCCACAGCATGGCGAACCGGAACAGGAGCAGCAGGCCCACGGCGCCCAGGAAGGCCGCCGCGGTCCCGTGGGTCCGCCAGCCGAGGGCGGCGCCCACGCCGATGAGGACCACCAGGGCCATCGCCGACTGGAGCATGTCCGCGGCCGAACGGCCCACCAGCACCGCTCCGCTGGTCATGGGCATGGAGCGGAAGCGGTCGATGACGCCCTTGTCGAGGTCCCGGGTGACGGCGATCATGGTGCCCTCCAGGCCGAACGCCATGGTGAGCGCGAGCATGCCGGGGATCAGGTAGTCGCGGTACTCGCCGCCCACGCCCCGGCCGCCGCCGACCAGGTAGCCGAACATGAGCAGCAGCATCACCGGGAAGACGAGGTTGACGACCAGCTGGACCGGCTGCCGTCCCCAGCGGGCGAGTTCGCGGCGGGTCATGGTCCAGGAGTCGGTCAGGGCGTGGACGGTCACGCGGCCTCCTTCACTCGGCGGTCGTCTCCGGTGAGGTGCAGGAACACCTCGTCCAGCGTCGGGCGGCGCAGGGCGATGTCCTCCGCCTCGATCCCGGCCTCCTGAAGGGCCCGGACGACCCCGGAGAGGGCCTCCATGCGGTCGGTCACCGGGGCGCTCAGCAGGCGACGGTCGGTGTCGACGCTGACCCCGCCGAGGGGCAGCAGGGCGACGGCAGCGCCCAGTTGGCCGGCGTCGCGCAGGACCACGTCGATGCGGTCGCCGCCGGTCTCGGCCTTCAGCTCGTCCGCCGTGCCCTCGGCGATGACCCGGCCGGCGTCGACGACCGAGATGCGGTCGGCGAGCTGGTCGGCCTCCTCCAGGTACTGCGTGGTGAGCAGGACCGTCGTACCGCCGCCGACCAGGGAGCGGACGGAGTCCCACACCTCGGCCCGGCCGCGCGGGTCGAGGCCGGTGGTCGGCTCGTCCAGGAACAGCACCTCCGGTTCGGTGATCAGGGAGGCCGCGAGGTCCAGTCGGCGCCGCATGCCGCCGCTGTACTGCCGGACCGCCTTGCGGCCGGTGTCGGCCAGGCCGAAGCGCTCCAGGAGCTCGTCGGCACGCGCGCGTGCCCGCCGCGCGCCCAGGTGGTGCAGCCGGCCGAACAGCTCCAGGTTCTGCCGGCCGCCGAGCTCCTCGTCGAGCGCGGCGTGCTGGCCGAGCAGGCCGATGCGCAGCCGCACGGCGTACGCCTCGCGCACCACGTCGTGTCCGGCCACCTCGATCCGGCCCGCGTCGGGGCGCAGCAGGGTGGACAGGATCCTCACCAGGGTGGTCTTGCCCGCGCCGTTGGGGCCGAGCACCCCGTGCACCGTGCCGCGCGCGACCGTGAGGTCGAGCCCGTCCAGGGCCTTCTTGTCGCCGTATCTCTTCTCCGCGCCTTCGACGGTGATCGCCGTGTCGGCCACAGGGACTCCCTCGCTAGTCAAACTTGACTACATGCTCGAACGTAACCCCGCCCGAGCCATTCGTCAAATTTGATTAGAGCGCGTCCCCGGGGTGCGGCTCCCCCGTGGCGTACGGGTTCTCCTCACCCTCGGCCAGGATCCCGACGAACGGGTCGCCCTCGTCGGCGAAGGTGTAGGCGCCGCCCTCGATGCGCTCGATGAGACCGCGGGTCCACTCGGCCTCGGAGTCGGCCGTGTGGACCCACATGTTCATGATCTCGCCGATGTGGCCCAGCCGGCCGGGCCCCTCCTCGGGGACGTAGTGCTCCAGGACGGAGGCCCGCCACTGCTCGATCCGCAGGGTGCGCTCCTTCAGCAGCGCGACCGCCTCGGCGCGCGGCAGGTCGACGATGAAGCCGACGGCCGCCGTCTTCGCGTCCGCGCGCTGGTCATAGGTGACCAGCGCCTCCCGCAGCAGCCGGAAGTACTCCTCGCTGCCCGGCCCGGTGACCTCGTACTCGGTGCGCGGCGGGCCGCCGGCCGTGGACGGGGCGGTCTCGTGCGCGTGCAGCAGGCCCTGCTTCGCCATCTGCTTCATGGCGTGGTAGATCGAGCCGGGCTTGGCCGTGGACCACTCGTGCGCGCCCCAGTACTCCAGGTCGTTGCGCACCTGGTAGCCGTGGGCGCGGCCGTGCATGCGGACCGCGCCGAGCACGAGGAGGCGGATCGTTGACATGCGGCCAAGGTTATGCCTCGGCCACCCCCCGCTGTTCCTCGGCCACCAGCTCGAAAGCCGTCCGGCCGTCGAGCGACTCGCGGATGACGTCGGCGTGGCCGGCGTGCCGGGCCGTCTCGCGGATCAGGTGCAGGCACAGCCAGCGCATGGAGACCCGCCCGTCCGGCGGGAACCAGGGCTGGGGCGGCAGCGCGAAGGTGTCGTCGAGGCTCGGCACCGAGCGGATGAAGGCCTCCGTCTCCGCGGCGACCTTCTCCCAGTACGCCAGCTGCGACTCGACGGTCTCGTCCCTCACCAGCCGGAAGCACTCGTGCCAGTTGCTCTGGTCCCGCTCGACGGCCGGCGGCTCGCCCTTGGCCAGGGCGAGCCACAACTGCTCGACCTCGACGACGTGCTTGAGCAGCCCGGCGAGCGACAGCTCACTGGCGCTGGGCGTGCTCATGGCCTGCTCGTCGGTCAGACCCAGCACCGCCCGCCGGATGCCGCCGCGCTGCTCCTCGATGAAGGAAAGCAGCGCTCCGCGCTCGTCGCCGTGTGCCTCCGCGGGAACGTGAGTGACCATGACCGCCGCCTTTCGTCGGACCGGGGGCCTCTTCCCCCTGACACCGACGAAGCTACGCACCCTTGCGGTCAGTTTCTGTCCGCAAGGACAGCCGCTCTTAGCGAGAGAGCCCTCCAGTCCGACAGCGGGCCGAGCACCAACCGCCCGGCCCGCCCGTCGTCTGGGATGCCGACGCCGTCCGCGACGACGTGCGCGAATACATCGTCGAGCACCTCCATGACGAGGCAGCGATGCTGGTCGTCGACGAGACCGGCGACGTGAAGAAGGGCGCCGACACGGTCGGGGTCCAGCACCAGCACCAGCACACCGGAACGGCCGGGCGGATCGAGAACTCCCGGGTCGCCGTCCACCTCGTCTACGCCGACGAGCGGGGACACGCGGCGGTGGACCGAGAGCTGTACATCCCGCGCTCCTGGAAGTGCCCATCCGGATTGCTGTCGGGCAGCCCGAAACCGCGCACGGCTCTGGAGGGACTGGGCATCAGAAGCCCCCTAGGTCCTCGCGGTGGCCTGTTCCGCTGGACGCGCCGGAGATAGCGCTGTGGATGACGCCGGATCAAGAAGGACTCCAGCTGATCCATCACAGCGACCGCGGCTCGCAGGCCGAGATCAGGCCGTACCGGCCGCAGTACTCGGAGCCGTCGGCGAGCATCGCCCCGTAGGGGCCGACGGGCGCCGCCCCCCACAGCGGGGCTCTGCCTGGACCCGGTGCGCGCTCTCGCGAACCATGCCCACGCTCGCGGCGATTGCTCGGCCGCCCGCGCACGCCAGCCTCACACCAGGCGAGATGCGCCTCGGCGATCGCCTCGGGCCGCTCGGCGAGCAGCCGCGTCGGCCACAGCTCGTCGCTCAGGTCGTGCCCGGCGGAATCCAACTGGTTGGACATGCCGCCGACGGCAGTCGAAGCGCGGGTGTGAGCGGCCCGCCATGTCCGGTATGTGGGAGGCCTGTGGTGACGGCGCCGTGTACGGCCCCGTGAGGTGACGAACGCGGCCGGCCACCCCGGGCCGGCCCCGCCGGTCCGTCCTCAGCAGGTCAAGCGGCGCTCGGCGCTCTCGTAGGTGGCGAGGTTGGAGTCGACGCCCACGACGGTCTTGTAGGTGTAGGTGCCGGAACCCGTGCACTTCCAATACGCGATCTTGGAGCCGCTCTCGAGCGGGGTCCAGTCCATCTCCTCCCAGCCGTACCAGCGGTGGCGCAGCAGGGATATCGTGGCGTCCCTGCACTTGCTGCTGGTCTTGCTGGCCGCGCCGATGATCTCACTGATGCCCTTGTAGGGGGCCGAGATCTTGTAGCAGCTCCGGTCCCAGTCCTCGGCGGAGGCCGGTGTGGCCGGCATCAGTAGCGTGGCCGCGCAGGCCAGAGCGACGGCGGCGCATGACTTTCCAGCGAACCCGAGAGTTCTCATGACAGAAGCTCCTGTCTGCGGGAATGTGGGGGGGATACAGGATGAAAGAATCCTTTCATCGGGGCCAAGACAAGATCAAGTCGGCGCGGCCATGTCTGGCTTTCCGTCAAAGTCCTGTGTCGCCCTGCCACTTGGCGTCGAACGGCGCGGCACGGCGCGGCACTGTGCGGCGTTTCCGTGCTGCGTCGGGCGGGGCCGGGCCCGGGTCCTGGCTCGCGGCCGCGTCCTGCCTCGCCCGACCCGTCGACCTCCCCGGACCGCACCCTTACCACCCGCTGAACAGCCCCAACCGCCACACCGGTATCCAGGCCCTCGACTGCAACCCCGACGGCGGCGGCGCTCCTTGACAAGCCATTCGGAGACGTCCTACGCGCACTCCTGCGGCGGGCGCGAACACCCGCCATGGGGGAGCTCACCTTCGGGACCGAGTTGGGCGCGGCTCTCGTCGCCTGGAGCGAGGCGGCTTCAGGCCACTGACAAGGTCGGCCCTCATGGCCCGAACACCCTCAGAACGGGAAGCCGCTCCGGCCGTGCTGCACGGAGATCCACTTCAGCGTGGTGAAGGAGTCCAGCATCGTGTCGCCGTTGAGCCGGCCGAGGCCCGAGTGCTTCTCGCCGCCGAAGGGGACGATCGGCTCGTCGTGGACGGTGCCGTCGTTCACGTGGAACATGCCCGTGTCGATCTGTTTGGCGAAGTTCACACCGCGCTCGATGTCCGCGGTGTGCACGGCGCCGCTCAGGCCGTACGGGGTGTCGTTGACGAGGCGGACGGCCTCCTCCTCGCCGTCGAACGGGACGAGGAACGCGACCGGGCCGAAGACCTCCTGCCGCAGCAGGGCCGAGTCGGCGGGCAGGCCGGTCAGCACGGACGGTTCGACGAGGTTGTCGGTCCGCCCGCCGCGCACCAGGGCCGTGGCGCCCTCGGCGAGGGCCTGCTCGACGACACCCGCGACGGCGTCCGCCTGCGAGGAGTTGATGACCGGGCCGATGACGGTCTCCGGGTCGCGCGGGTCGCCCGCCTTGAGGGTCTTCACCTTGGCGACGAACTTCTCGGTGAACTCGTCGGCGACGGACCGGTCGACCAGGACGCGGTTGGCGGCCATGCAGACCTGGCCCTGGTGGACGTACCGGCTGAAGACGGCCGCGTCGACCGCGTAGTCGATGTCGGCGTCGTCGAGGACCACCAGCGCGCTGTTGCCGCCCAGTTCGAGGACGGAGCGCTTGAACTGCCGGGCGCAGACGGTCGCCACGTGCCGGCCGACCTGGTCGGAGCCGGTGAAGGAGATGACCTTGGGCACCGGGTGTTCGAGGAAGGCGTCGCCGATCTCCGCGATGTCGGTGATGACGACGTTCAGCAGACCGCCGGGCAGCCCCGCGTCCTCGAAGAGCTTCGCGACCAGGGAGCCGCCGACGACCGGCGTGTTCTGGTGCGGCTTGAGCACCACGGCGTTGCCGAGCGCGAGCGCCGGGGCGACGGACTTGATCGAGAGCAGGAACGGGAAGTTGAAGGGGCTGATCACGCCCACGACACCGACCGGCACGCGGTAGACGCGGTTCTCCTTGCCGTCCACCGGCGAGGGCAGGATCCGGCCCTCGGGGCGCAGCGCCAGCTGGACCGCCTCGCGCAGGAACTCCTTGGCGAGGTGCAGTTCGAAGGCGGCCTTCAGGCGCGTCCCGCCGAGTTCGGCGGTGATCGCCTCGGATATCTCGGCCTCGCGCTCCTCGATGAGCCGCAGGGCCTTGTCGAAGACGGCACGCCGGGCGTAGGGGTTGGTCGCGGCCCACTGCTTCTGGGCCCGGGCGGCCGCCCGGTACGCCTGATCGACCTCGTCGACCGTGGCTATGGTGATCGACGCCAGCTTCTCGTCGTCGTACGGGTTGAAGTCGATGATGTCCCAGGAGCCGGTACCCGGGCGCCACTCACCGTCGATGTACTGCTGTGCAAGGTCGGTGAAATAGGACGACGACATGTGATCCCTCGATCCCTAGCAGACCCTCGATCGCGTCTTCACGATCTGATCACACGTCATCGTACTGATGTTTAAGGCGAGTTGGGGGCTTCAGGAGAGCTGGAGGAGCCCTCGGAGGAGATCCCGGCTCTCCGACGGGCCCGGGCTGTCGCTCTGGAGCTCCTTGAGCGCCTTCTCGTACTGGGCGACGTCCTCGGGCTTGTCCAGGTACAGCGCGCTGGTGAGCTGCTCCAGGTAGACGACGTCCGAGAGGTCCGACTCCGGGAAGCTGAGGATCGTGAACGCGCCACTTTCGCCGGAGTGGCCGCCGAGGCTGAACGGCACGACCTGGAGCCGCACGTTGGGCCGCTCGGAGACCTCGATGAGGTGCTGGAGCTGGCCGCGCATCACCTCGCGGTCGCCGTACGGACGGCGCAGGGCGGCCTCGTCCAGGATGATGTGGAAGTCGGGCGCACGCTCGTCGACGAGGTACTTCTGCCGCTCCAGACGCAGCGCCACGCGCCGCTCGACGTCGGCCTCGCTGGCGCCCTGCATGCCCCGCCGGACCACCGCGTGCGCGTACGCCTCGGTCTGGAGCAGGCCGTGCACGAACTGCACCTCGTACGCCCGGATCAGCGAGGCGGCGCCTTCCAGGCCGACGTAGGTGGGGAACCAGCTCGGCAGCACGTCCGAGTAACTGTGCCACCAGCCCGCGACGTTGGCCTCCTTCGCCAGGGACAGCAGGGAGGCGCGCTCCTGCTCGTCCGTGATGCCGTACAGCGTGAGCAGGTCCTCGACGTCCCTGGTCTTGAAGCTCACCCGGCCCAGCTCCATGCGGCTGATCTTCGACTCGGAGGCGCGGATCGAGTAGCCCGCCGCCTCGCGCGTGATGCCCCGAGCCTCACGCAGTCGCCTGAGTTGTGATCCGAGCAGCATGCGCCGCACCACCGATCCCGGCTCTCCCGCGCTCACGTTCGCCAGCCTCCCCAACCTCTTCAGGGGCCGAAGTCTGCCACTAAATCACTCCGAGCAGTACTCGTCCGGTTACGGAAACGGAATCGAGACAGGGGACGCACGCGCGCGGTTCCAAGAAGGACGCAAGAGAACGGGCAGACAGGGCTGTGAAGATGACGGAAAAATTGACCAACAAGCGGTACGGGACGACTCATTCCGGTCACCTGCACGTGCATCTGCCCTTGCATCTGCTGTACGCATCCGAAACCATGGTCCCGCACCACCGCCGCATCGCACCGACCGCGAATTCCCGGGAGTGCCTCGCATGGGGACGAATGGATCGACCATGCTCGAGCCTTTACGGCAGGGCCTTCCGCCGCTGGATCCCGCGGCCGTGTCCGACGCCGCCTCCTGCGCTCTGCCCGCCCGCTACGAAGCGGTGCGCGAAGCACGGCGGTTCACCCGCAGAACCCTCGACCAGTGGGACATGGGCGACCGTTTCGACGACGTCTGCCTGGTGGTCTCGGAACTGGTCACCAACGCCCTGCGGCACGGCCTGCCGGCGAGCGCCCACCGCGTCACCGGCCAGGAGCCGCCGGTGCGGCTGCACCTGATGCGGTGGACCGAGCGCCTGGTGTGCGCGGTGCGCGATCCCAGTCACGACAGCCCCGTCGCCCGGGAGACCGACGACTTCTCGGCCGAGTCGGGCCGGGGGCTGTTCCTCGTCGACTCCTTCAGCGACAGCTGGGGCTGGCATCCGCTCGCGGGCGCGCTCAGCGGCAAGGTGGTCTGGGCGCTGTTCCGGCTGCCGCGGGCCGACGCGGGGCCGCACGCGGAATGAGAAACCGCGGCGCTTCCTCGCGCCGCGGTTCTACGCGCGTCGCCGCGCATTGAGTACCGATTGCCCCGTTCCGTGAAGGTGATGCCGGGGCGTCAACCCCCCACCAGGTGGTCGAACTCGCCGTCCTTCACGCCCAGCAGCATGGCCTCGATCTCCGCACGGGTGTAGACCAGTGCGGGGCCGTCGGGAAAGCGCGAGTTGCGGACGGCCACGTCACCGCCCGGCAACCGGGCGAACTCCACGCACGAGCCCTGCGAGTTGCTGTGCCGGCTCTTCTGCCAGGCCACACCCCGCAGCCCGGCGGCCGCCATACCGTTGTACACGTCGTGGTCCACAGGTCGCTCCCCGGTGGTGCACTGGCTGGTGTGGCCATTGATGCAGCGGTCAACTGACCCGGATCATAGCCCTGTTCATGTGCAGATGCATGGGCAGATGCACGTGCACGGCGGGTGGTCCTCCGGTTACAGCTTTGACGACCGCTTTACCGAAAGCTCTTGCCTGTTTGACGGGACTGCCCGGCCGCGCGTTCCCGGCCACCGGCGGCGAAGTCGGCGGGTTCGGCGAAGGTGTCGTGGAGGCGGAGCATCCGCTCGGCGGCGGGGACGGGCACCGGTGCGGCGGCGAGACCGGAGAAGCGGGAGCTGGGGCGTGGGATCCAGGGCCTGGGGCGGGACCGTACGGCCTCCATGCGGAAGACGACCGCCGCCTGCGGGAGCAGGGAGAAATGGGCCGTGCGGAGGACGGTGACGTCCTCCGCGGGGCCGGTGCCGGGCTCCGACCATCGCCGGACCGGCGGTCGGCCGTCCGGCCCTGACGGACCGCCCGGCGTGCGCCCCGTGGGCCTCGGGACAGATGCATGGGGTTCCCCACCCGTCAAGCGTGGTGAACCTCACGCGGGTTGGGGGTCAGCGGCTGGCGTAGGGCAGCAGCGCCATCTCGCGCGCGTTCTTGATCGCCCGGGCCAGCTGCCGCTGCTGCTGGGCCGACACGCGGGTGACCCGGCGGCTGCGGATCTTGCCGCGGTCGGAGATGAACTTCCGCAGCAGGTCGGTGTCCTTGTAGTCGATGTACTCGATCCCGGCCTGGTCCAGCGGGTTGGGGCGGCTCTTGACGGGCTTGCGGTCGATCTTGCGGGGCATCGGGTCAGACCTCCAGGAGGGTGTCGAAGGCATGCGGCAGCCGCTGCCAGGCGTCGCGCCCGGCCGCGTACTCGGCGTCGGTCAGCAGGCAGGACTCCAGCAGCCGTTCCAGGCCGTCCCGGTCGAGGCCGGGCGAGGTGAAGACCAGGTGCTGGCCGCGGTCGCCGTGCTCGGGGTGCCAGTCCAGCGCGGCGGCGGCGCGGCGCACCGGCGGGACCATCTCCCAGGCCGCGTCCGGCAGGGAGGCGAGCCACGGTCCCGCGCTCTCCACGCACAGGGCCCCGCCCGCGGCGTCCCAGTGGAACAGCGTGTCCGGCTTGTCGGCGAGCCAGAACCGGCCCCGGCTGCGGGCGGCCGCGCAGGTCAGGTCCTCCAGGGCCGCGTAGAGCCGCTCCGGGTGGAAGGGGCGGCGCTGCTGCCAGACCAGGGTGGAGACGCCGTGCGCGTCGGCCTCGGCGGGGAGCAGGGCGCAGGCCGGGTGCTGGGCGGCCGCCGCCGACTCCACGTCGAAGCCGGCCAGGGCGGCCTCGGCCAGCGGGGAGAGCGGGCGGCGCCGCGGGGCCGGCACGGTCAGGCCGTCGGCCGTGTCCGCCGCGAAGACGCCGGGCGCGGGTGCGCCCGCCAGGTCGCCGTGGCCGATCGGGACCTGGCGGGCCGTCGGGTGCAGCTGCGCGAGCAGCTCGCGGTCCTCGTCGTCGGCCTCGGGCGACTCGGCGATCGCGAGGACGGGGGCGTACTCCAGCTGACGGGCGAAGGTGTCGGCGACCGTGCGCTGGTCGGTGGTGGCGGCGGCGAGACCGCCGTCGGCCAGGTCGTCGCCGTTGCCGAGGTAGGGCAGGACCAGGGCCGGGTCGACGGCGGTGATCACGCCGGTGACGGTGAGCCCGCCGGCCGTGACGACCTCGGCCATGGCCTTGGGCTCGACGGAGTCCCACAGCTCGACGACGGCCAGGGGCGTGCCCCCGGCGTCCGCGAGTCGCTCCAGCTCCGGGACCAGGTCCTCGCGCAGGGCGCAGCAGGCACAGTCGTTGACGAGCGGCGCCTGCCCCGCGTCCAGGACGCCGGTGGCGTCCCGGACGGTCCGTACGACCGTGCCGGCCGCGGCCGTCGCCAGGTCGTGGTGGAGCGCGACGCTGCCGGGCACGTCGGCGAGCAGCCGGGCCACGGCCGCCCTGCGGGCGTCGGCGTGCAGGCCGCCGACGATCACGACGGGAAGCCCAGAAGGGACAGCCACGGGTTCAGCCCTTCTTTCCGTACCGGCGCTCGAAGCGCTCGACGCGTCCCGCGGTGTCCAGGACGCGGGCGGTGCCGGTGTAGAAGGGGTGGCTGACGTCGGAGATCTCGACGTCGACGACCGGGTAGGTGTTGCCGTCCTCCCACTCGATCGTCTTCTCGCTCGTCATGGTCGAGCGGGTGAGGAACGCGTAGTTCGCGGCACGGTCGCGGAAGACGACGGGACCGTAGTCCGGGTGGATTCCCTCGCGCATGGTCAGCGCTCCTCTCGGAAGTCGACGTGGCGGCCGACGACCGGATCGAACTTGCGCAGGGTCAGTCGGTCCGGGTCGTTGCGACGGTTCTTGCGGGTCACGTAGGTGTAGCCGGTCCCGGCCGTGGACCGGAGCTTGATGACCGGCCGGAGTTCATTGCGTGCCATGCCGCTATGCTACTGAAAATGAATTCCATTTACATCTCCTGAGTCAGAGAGGTACGTCACCACATGTCCGCGCACTGCATGCTGACCGGCACCCAGCCCGGCTTCGGCAACCGCATCTCGCACTCCCACCGGCGCACGTCACGCCGGTTCGACCCCAACATCCAGTCCAAGCGCTACTGGCTGCCGAGCGAGGGCCGGTACGTACGCCTGCGGCTGAGCGCCAGGGCGATCAAGACCGTCGACACGATCGGAGTCGAGGCGGCCGTCGCCCGGATCCGCGCCCGGGGAGTGAAGGTCTGATGGCGAAGAAGAGCAAGATCGCGAAGAACGACAAGCGGCAGGAGGTCGTCGCGCGGTACGCCGCCCGGCGGGCCGAGCTGAAGGAGATCATCCGGCGCCCGTCGTCCACGGACGCCGAACGGCTCGCCGCGCAGGCGGAACTGCGCCGGCAGCCGCGCGACGCGAGCGCCACGCGGGTACGCAACCGAGACCAGGTGGACGGGCGTCCGCGCGGGTACTTCCGGGCGTTCGGGCTGTCCCGGGTGAGTCTGCGGGTGCAGGCGCATGCGGGGTATCTGCCGGGGGTGCGCAAGTCGTCCTGGTGAGGTGGGGGCTTGCCGGTAAGAGGCCCTCGGGGGTTCACCCCGGGGCCTCTTGACCCGTCCTGGTAGCTTGCTGCGGGTTCCGGCATGGGCCGGCGGGCTTCGCCGGGGCCGGTCGGACGGCTACAGGTTGGGGGCTTGCAGTGACTTCGGTGATCTTCTCGCGTCGCCCGGGAGCGAGTCGGCGGATGCCGGTGCGGGTCGCGGCGGCGGCCGCGGGACTGGCGGGCGTGCTCGTGCTGTCCGCGTGCAGCGGTGACGGCGGCTCCGGGGACGACTCGGCGTCCAGCCCTGCCCCGTCCGCCACGGCGTCCGCGGGAACGGGCGGCGACTCCGGCTCCGGCTCCGGTTCCGACGGGTCGGGCGCCGGCGAGCTCGCGGGCAGCTGGCTCGCCACGACCGGCGGCAAGGCCGTGGCCCTGGTGATCACCGGCAAGCAGGCCGCGCTCTTCGCCACCGGCGGCAGCGTGTGCAGCGGCACCGCGGGCGAGCAGTCCGGGATGCGGATGATCCGCCTGAAGTGCACGGACGGCTCCAAGGACCGGACGACCGGCATGGTCGACTCCGTGAACGGGAGGAGCCTGAAGGTCACCTGGGAGGGCGGCCTCGGGGCGGAGACGTACCAGAAGGCGGAGGGCGGGAAGCTGCCGACCGGGCTGCCGACGGCGGGCCTCGGGTAGGGAGCGCGCTTTTCACCGGGCGGGGATTCGGGGAGACCGCCCGGGCGGGTGGCCTGCCCGGGTGCGTGACGGGCCCCGCGTCCGGGATGATCCATGCGTCGGGACCACTCATCGCTGTCACGCACCCATCGTCGTCACACACCCGTCGCCATTACGCACCCATCGCCGTCACGCACCAGAGGACTTCATGCGCACCCTTCCTCCCCTCGCCCTGGCCGCCGCTCTTGCGACGACGCTCCTGCTGACCTCCTGCGACGACGGCAAGACCGGTGGCGACGACGTCAAGAACGCCGACCGGCCAGGTAGTTCGGCCTGTGCGATCGGTGATCTGGGCGTGGAGGTCGGGGCCGGTGCGGCCCCGGCGGCCGGGGACACGGGCAATGTGACCGTCACCCTCACCAACAAGGGCGGCGCGTGCACCCTGAAGGGCTTCCCCGCCGTCGACCTCCTGGCGGAGGACAGCACGACATCGGTGTCCCCGGAGCAGACCGCGAAGGCCCGGTCGCTCACCCTCGGGAAGGGCGGCACCACGTCCTTCACGATCACCTACGTCCGGGGCGAGGCGAACTCCTCGAAGAGCCTTCCCGTGCGGAAGGCGTCCTTCGCCCTGCCGGGCGCCACGACGGACGCACACGACCTGCCCTGGTCGTACGGTGAGGTCGCCCGGAGGGACGGGAGCAGCAGCGGCGGCGCGGCGGAGGCCTCGGTGAGCGGCTTCGAGTCCCCGGGCGACTGACGGCAGGTCGGCACGGCAGGTCAGCGCAGCGGCGGGCGGTGGTCCACCTGGGCGCGGTCCGCCGCCTGGGCGCCCTCCGCCCAGCCCGCCGCGTCGCGCACGCCGCGCAGGCGGGTCGTGGTCGTCTCCGGGAACATCCGGTCCAGCCGGCCGGTGACCGCCACGTCGCGGGAGGCGAGAACCGGGAGCAGGTCCTGAGTCACCTGGGTCTCGGCGGCAGCCGCCAGGCGGGTGCCGATGCGGTGGGCGTAGGCCGCGAGGAAGGACTGCCGGAACGTCTTGGTGCGTTTGCGGCCACCCGCCCGCTGGGCCGCCTCCGCCTTCGTCATCGCGGTCGTGGCCTGCACGAGGAGTGAGGTGTAGAGGAGTTCGACCGCTTCCAGGTCGGTTTCGAAGCCGACCACGGTGGAGAAGCCGAGGGGCTCGTTCCACACCGCACGGCAGTGGTTGGCGGCGGCGACGGCGTCCAGCAGCACCGCCTTGGCCTGCTCGTAGGGCGGTTCGACACCGATCCGGCAGGCCCCGGGCGTCTCGGGCGAGGGGGACCGGGCCGCGAGCAGCGCCTCGTCGACACTGTGCCGGGCCATCAGCTCCTGCGCCTTGGCGCTGAGCGCCTCCGCCTCCTCCGGGAACCCGGTGGCCTCGGCCTTGGCGAGCAGGGCGCGGATACGGCCGAGCATCCGGGACTCGGTCCTCGGCTCACCGGACGAGTCGTCGTGGGATCCGTCGAGGGACTCCAGGGCGGGCAGGCGCAGCAGCAGGCGGTACAGCTCCAGTACGGCGGTGGCGTGCGAGAAGCGGTCGGTGCGGGGCGGGGCGTCGGCGGGGAGCTCCGCGAGCTGCGCGTTCCAGCGGCGGCCGCGCGGGCGGTCTTGCGGACGGTCGTGCGAGCGGCCTTGCGGGCGGTCGTGCCGCGCCTGTGCGCGGATCAGTTCCGCCACCAGGTGGACGTGTACGTCGTCCAGTTCGCGCCGCACGATGCGTACGACGTCGGCCGGCTGCCAGCCGCGCCGCCAGGCCGCCGCCACGAACTCCGTACCGCGCCGGGCGAGTTCGGCGTCCGCCGCCGGGTCGGACGCGAGCAGGGACGCGCCGGTGTCGAGGGCCGTCTCGCTGGTGTCGTACAGGGCGGCTTCGAACGCGCGGTCGACGGTGGTGGGCGTACTCACGGGGCCGATGGTGCCACGCCGTCACGGGCGGTCCGGCATGCGCGACCTCGTACGTCTCACTCCGCGGAATTGGGTCGTCCGTGCGCGGCGGGGCTTCGAGCATGGCTCTCATGGTGGACATGTCTCTGTACGCGGCGTTCCTCGTCGCCGCCTTCGCGCTCTGCATCACCCCCGGCCCGGACATGATGTTCATCGTGGCGATGGGCGGCCGGGGCGGGCCCACCGCCGGGGTGATGGCGGCGTTCGGGGTGGCGTGCGCGATGCTCGTGCACGCGGTCGCGGCGGCGCTCGGCCTGTCGGCCCTGTTCACGGCGCTGCCGACGCTGTACCACGTGTTGCGCTGGGCGGGCGCGGCCTATCTGCTCTACCTGGCGGTGAAGGCGTTCCGCGACCGTTCGGTGCCGGGCGAGGAGGGGACCGGCAGCACGGGTCCGGGCATGCGGCGGGCGTTCTGGCAGGGCGCGATCACCAACCTGCTCAACCCCAAGGTGATCCTCTTCAACGTGGCGTTCCTGCCCCAGTTCGTGGACCCGTCGCTCGGCCATGTCCAGGGGCAGTTGATGCTGCTCGGGATCACGATCGTCGTGATGGGCTTCCTGTGGGACGGCAGCGTCGGCCTGCTCGCGGGGCGGCTGGCGGCTCTGCTGAAGCGCAGTGCGCGCGTGAACCGCTGGCTGAACATCGTCTCCGGGACGGTGTTCACGGGGCTGGCGGTGCGGTTGGTGGCGACTTCTCCGAAGTAGACGGCGGCGCCTGACGGCGGAGTGTCAACTCGCGGTTGACACCCGCCGGGGCGCAACCTACGGTTGACACATGACGACGAACCCCACCATCACGTCATCGGTGCGCCTCGACGATCTGATCGCGGCGATCAAGACGGTTCACCATGAACCCCTCGAACAGCTCCAGGACGCGGTGCTCGCCGCCGATCACCTCGGTGAGGTGGCCGACCACCTGATCGGCCACTTCGTGGACCAGGCCCGGCGTTCGGGCGCCTCCTGGACGGACATCGGCAAGAGCATGGGAGTCACGCGGCAGGCCGCGCAGAAGCGGTTCGTGCCGAAGGAGTCGGCCGACCTCGACCCGAGCCAGGGCTTCAACCGCTACACGCCCAGGGCCCGCAACACGGTGATGGCCGCGCACAACGCGGCCAAGTCCGCGCGCAACGCCGAGGGCGTGCCCGAGCACCTCGTCCTCGGTCTGCTGGCGGAGCCCGACGGACTCGCCGCGAAGGCGCTCGTCGAGCAGGGCGTGTCCCTCGACGCGGTCCGCGAGGCGGCGACCGCCGCACTGCCGCCGGCCGTCGAGGAGGCCCCGGAGCTCGTGCCGTACGGCCAGGCCGCCAAGAAGGTCCTGGAGCTCACCTTCCGCGAGGCCCTGCGCCTCGGCCACAACTACATCGGCACGGAGCACATCCTGCTCGCCCTGCTGGAACACGAGAACGGCGAGGGCGTCCTCAGCGGCCTGGGCATCGACAAGGAGCGGACCGAGCGGTACGTGGCCGAGGTGCTGGAGAAGATCGTGCAGGCCCAGAAGGACGCGACGGACGGTTCCTGAGCCCGCCGAGCGGTGACCAGGACCGGGGCAGGACGGCCATCGCGGCTGGGACGGCACCCCCTGCCGGGGCGAGGACCAGGCGGCCACCGTGCCCGGCGGCAGCGCCATGACCGGGACCGTGACAGCCACCATGGCCGGGGCGGCGACCGAGACCGTGACGGCCACCATGACCGGGACGGCAACCATATCCGGAGCGGCCACCATGACCGGGACGGCGACCGAACCGCGACGGCCACCATGACCGGGACGGCGACCATGGCCGGGGCGGCCACCATGACCGGGACCGCGACCGAGACCGCGACCGGCCTCCGTGGCCGGGACGGCGCCCGCGCCCGGGACCGGCACCGGCACCGGCACCGGCACCGAGACGGGGAACGTGACGCAACCCGGACTGAGTCGACCAACGCGACCCGGAGCGGGACCGAGGCAGCGACCGCGGCCGGCCTTCGCGGCCGGGGCGGTCACCGCGGCCGGGCCCGGGGCGGGTGCCGTGCCGGGGCGCGGCCAGGGGGCGGTGTCAGACCCTCCTGGCACACTCGCAGCATGGCCGATCGGTGGGCGCTTGCTGTGGGCGAGGGCGGTGGCGTGGACGTCGCCCCCCTCGGTCCGGACGGGCTGCCCGTCGGGCCGGTGCAGCGGGAGGCCGATGCCGCCGAGGCCGTACGGAGCCGTCCCGGCGTCGCGCGGTGGGTGTGGCGGTCCACCGCCGAGGTCTACCCGCGCCTGCTCGCCACGGGGGTGCGAGTCGAGCGGTGCTACGACATCGAGGCCGCCGAGACGCTCCTCCTCGGCCACGAGGGGCGGTACGGGGAACCACGCTCGGCCGCGGCCGCCCTGGCCCGGCTGCGCGGCGGCCCCGTACCGCCCGATCCGCCGCAGCGCTCCGCCGAACCGGGCTCCCAGTCCTCCCTGTTCGAACCCCAGGGCGTCCACCTGCCCCTGGCGGACCTCCTCGCGGTCTACGCCGAGCAGCAGAAGCGGCATGCGCAGGCCGAGCACCCCGAGCGGATGCGCCTGCTGACGGCCGCCGAGTCGGCCGGCATGCTGGTGGCCGCCGAGATGAACCGCGCCGGGCTGCCCTGGCGCGCCGAAGTGCATCGCGCGGTGCTGCACGACCTGCTGGGCGAGCGGTACGCGGGCGGTGGCGAGCCGCGCCGCCTGGCCGAGCTGGCCGACGAGGTGTCCGCGGCGTTCGGCCGCCGGGTGCGGCCCGATCTGCCCGCCGACGTGGTCAAGGCCTTCGCGCAGGCCGGGGTCAAGGTCGCCTCCACCCGCCGCTGGGAGATCGAGTCCGTCGACCACCCGGCCGTGAAACCCCTGCTGGAGTACAAGAAGCTGTACCGCATCTGGGTCGCCCACGGCTGGTCCTGGCTCCAGGACTGGGTGCGCGACGGGCGGTTCCGGCCCGAGTTCCTCGCGGGCGGGACGGTGACCGGGCGCTGGGTGACCAACGGCGGGGGCGGCCTGCAGATCCCCAAGGTGATCCGGCGGGCCGTGGTCGCCGACCCCGGCTGGCGGCTCGTCGTCGCCGACGCCGACCAGATGGAACCGCGCGTGCTGGCGGCGATCTCCCGCGACCCCGGGCTGATGGAGGTGGCCGGGCGGGAGAGCGACCTCTACCAGTCCGTGTCCGACCGCGCCTTCTCCGGTGACCGCGCCCAGGCCAAACTCGCCGTGCTCGGCGCGGTCTACGGCCAGACCTCCGGCGACGGCCTGAAGAACCTCGCCGCGCTCAGACGCCGCTTCCCCCGGGCAGTGGCATACGTCGACGAGGCGGCCCGCGCCGGCGAGGAGGGCCGGCTCGTGCGGACGTGGCTCGGCCGGACCTGCCCACCGGCGGCCCGGGGGACGGACGACGCGGCGGAGGAGGCCGGCATCCCGGCCCCCGACGCGGAGCAGCCCGACAGCGGACCGTGGGTGCCCGGGTACGCCTCCACCAACGCCCGCGCCCGCGGCCGCTTCGCCCGTAACTTCGTCGTCCAGGGCAGCGCGGCCGACTGGGCCCTGCTGCTGCTCGCCGCGCTGCGCAGATCCTGCGCGGACCTGGCGGCCGAGCTGGTCTTCTTCCAGCACGACGAGGTGATCGTGCACTGCCCCGAGGAGGAGACGGAGACGGTCGTCGCCGCGATCCGCGAGGCGGCGGCCCTGGCCGGCCGGCTGACCTTCGGGGAGACGCCGGTGCGGTTCCCGTTCACGACGGCGGTGGTGGAGTGCTACGCGGACGCCAAATAGCCAGCAGCTCGCGGAGTTCCCTGACCACCGCGTGCGCGTCGGTCCCCTCCAGCGCCGCGAGGGCCGCGCCCCACTCCTCGCGTGCCGCCGCGGCCCGCCCCTGTTCCCGTAGCAGCAGCCCGTGCTGGTGGCGGGCGAGGCCTCCGGTGTAGCGGTCGGCGCGCGCGTCGGCCCGGTCCAGCAGCTCGGCGCACTCGCGGGCGGCCCGCCCCGTGCGGCCCAGCAGCCGCAGCGCGCGGACCAGGCCGAGCCGGGTCTGGGACTCGCCGTGCCAGTCGCCGTGCCCGCCCAGGATGCGCAGGCTCTCCTCGAAGTGCCCGACGGCGGCGGCCGGTTCACCGAGCCGCAGATGGGCGTACCCGATGTTGCAGTGCGCGGTGTGCCGCACGATGACGGCACCGATCTCGTCCCCGATGGCGAGCGAACGCCGGTGCTGCTCGATGGCGGCCCGCGGGTCGGTGTGCTCGTAGAGGTTGCCGAGGTGGCTGTGGGTGACGGCCTCGCCGTACGGGTCGTTCAGCTGCCGTGCGTACTCCACGCTCCGGGTCAGCGCCTCGCACGCCTCGGCGGGCCGGCCGAGCCCGTCGAGCAGCAGGCCGCGGTTGTTGAGGCAGCGGCGGATCCAGGACGGGTCGTCGAGCCGCTGCCAGATGGCCAGCGCGCGGTCGTTGAGGTCGAGGGCGTCGCCCTGCCGGCCGGTCAGGAAGTGCAGTCCGGCGAGGTCGACCAGCGCGTACGCCTGCGCCGCCTCGTCCCCGAGCCGCCGCGCCACGCGCAGGCCGGCCCGGCCGAGCACCTCCATCTCGGCGAGGCGTCCCCTGCGGTGCGCGTAGGGAAGGATCAGCCGCACGAGCGTGGAGACGAGCCCCGCGCGCCGCGGGCACGGGTCGTCCGCGTACCGCTCGACCAGGGTGACGATGTTCGCCAGCTCGCTGTCGCCCCAGGCGAAGGCCTCCTCGGGGGTGCCGAAGGGGGCGACGGTGTCGACGTGCGCCGCGTGCCCGGGTGGCTGGGCCGCGGTGGGGCGACGGCGGTCGTCCTGATCGGGGCCGGGCTCGACGATCGCGACGAGCACCCGCTCGGCGACGGCGGCGTACCAGCGGAGGGCGGTTTCACAGGCACCGGTGTCGTCGGCGCCGGTGTCGTCGGCGCCGGTGTTGTCGGCGCCGGTCTGGTCTGCGCCGGTGTCGTTCGCGTTCCGTACGCCGCCGCCTTCACGGGCACCACCGGAACCGCCGATATCCGTCCCACCTCGCTCCCCCACCAGCTCCCCCGCCAGCTCGCGGGCGAAGTGGCGGACGAGGTCGTGCGGTGCGTAGCGGCCGTACGCCGGTTCCTGGAGCAGGGCCACGTCGACGAGGCGGTCCAGGGCGGCCTCGGTGCGGCGTTCGCCCGTGCCGGTGAGGCGGGCGAGCAGGGGTGCGCCGTACGTGGGCAGATCGAGCGCCCCGATACGGCGGAGGGTGAGGGCCGCGTCCCGGTCGGCCTCGCGCTCGGAAGCGGCGAGCGCGTCATGGGCGACGGCCAGGGAGCGGCGCACGCTCAGGTCGTCGTACTCGAGGTGGCGCAGCCGCCCTCGCGTCCCGGCCAGTTGCCCGGCGAGGACGTCCGGGGTGAGAGCCTGCCGGGCGGCGAGCCGCGCGGCGACGACGCGCAGGGCCAGGGGGAGGCGGCCGGTGAGGTCGACGAGGCGGCGGGCGGCGTCCGAGCCGTCCAGTCCGGCCCGGCCCGAGGCCGCGACCAGGAGCGCCGCGCTCTCCTCGTCCGACAGCGGGCCGAGCGGGAAGCGGGCGACGCCGTCGAGGGCGGTGAGCGGGGAGCGGCTGGTGACGATCACCGCGCACCCGGCGCCGCCCGGCAGCAGCGGCCGGATCTGCGCGGCGCTCGCGGCGTCGTCCAGCACCAGGAGCGTGCGGGTCGGCGCGAGCAGCGAGCGCAGCAGCGCGGATGCCGCGTCGGGGTGTTCGGGGATGCGGCAGGGCTCGGCCCCTAGGTCACGCAGCAGGGCGGTGAGCGCCTGACCTGGGGTGAGCGGGGCCATGCCGGGGGTCGCGCCGTGCAGGTCGAGGTAGAGCTGCCCATCGGGGAAACGTTCCGCCAACTCGTGTGCGACGTACAGCGCGAGTGCGCTCTTGCCGACGCCGGGCATGCCGCTGATGACGGCGGTGGCGGGGACGGCGGCGGAGAAGGGGGCAGCTGGGGCGGTCGAAGCGGACGCTCCCGGTGTCGTCAGGGTGTGGCGCAGGGCGTCGCGTTCTGCGGCACGGCCCGTGAAATGCGCTGGCGGCGGGGGGAGTTGGGCGGGCCGCGGCTGATCGGACGAGGGCGGCGCGGCGACCTGCAGCACCTCCACGTGCGCCTCCCGCACCCCCGGCCCGGGCTCGATGCCGAGCTGGTCGACCAGCCGAGTGCGCAGATCCCGGTGCACGGCCAGGGCCTCGGCCTGGCGGCCGGTCCGGTGCAGGGCGAGCATGAGCTGGCGGTGGAACACCTCCCGCAGCGGATGCTCGGCGGTCAACGCCGCCAGCTCCGGCACCAGCCCGTCCACACGGGGGCCGCCCAGCGCCAACTCGGCGTCGTAGCGCCACTCCAGAAGCAGCAGCCGGGCCTCGCGCAACCGCCGTGCGAAGGCGTACCCGCCCACCTCGGACGGCAGCCCGGCGAGCGGCGCGCCCCGCCACAGTGCGAGCGCGGCGCCGCACTCACGCACGACGCGCTCCCACTCCTGCCCGGCGTGCGCGGCCCGCGCCGCGGCGACACGGGACTCGAAGACGTGGACGTCCAGCTCCCCCTCGTCGACCCGCAGCACGTACCCGGACGGCACGGTCCGCAGCCGCTCGGGATCGTCGAGCAACCGCCGCAGCCGGGCTACGTGGTTGTGCAGCGAGGCCTGGGCCGAAACGGGCGGCACCCCGCCCCACAGCGCGTCCTTGAGCGACTCGACGGAGACGGCCCGTCCGGCGTCGAGCAGCAACGCGGCCAGCAGCACACGGGACTTGGGGCTCGCGACGTCGCGTACTTCACTCCGGCCGCCCCCGTCGGCGTCGTGGTACAGCACCGGTGGTCCGAGCAGGCCGAAGCGCAGCCCGCGCCGTCCGCCGGAACCCTCCTCGCTGCCCGAACAGGCAGATGCCTCCATCACGCCCCCGTCTCCCCGCGCCACCGCCCTTGACGGGTTTCCACCCCCGGGGCAGCGGTTTTCCGCCACCTTCGTCCTCACGTTCTCCGCCGGAACGCCCCCGCACAGGCCGTCATCCGCCCCGGTTCGGCGACTTCGCGCCAATCGGCAGACGACGCAACGGCGAACCGTTGGCCACATGTTAGCGATCGGTTGGCAAACCCTGATGTGATCACTACGTCGGATCTGGCCCGGCGGCGCGCGCGTCTGGACGCGCAACTCGGGGGAGTGTCGCCGCCGCGGCCGGGTCCGGGTCCCGGTCGGCGGAGGTGAACGGCCGGGGCCCCACCAAGCTTCCCGCCGGGCGCCTTTCGGCGTCAGACGACCGGCGGACGCCCCAGCCGCGTGAGCCGCCACACCGTCCGCCAGCGCATGGGCCGCCGCTCACCCGCCGGCTCCCGTACACCTTCCACGAACCCGCCGAACCATGCGCGCAGCCCCGCACGCGACCGGTTGCGCACGAGGGTGAGCAGCACCCAGACGCCCAGGTGGACGGGGACGAGCGCGAGCGGCAGCCGGCGGCGGGCCAGCCAGACCCGGTTGCGGGCGTTCACGCGGTAGTAGATGGCGTGCCGGGCGGGCGAGGTCTTCGGGTGCTGGAGCAGTAGTTCGGGCGCGTACAGGATGCGCCATCCCGCGTCGGCCGCGCGCCAGGCCAGGTCGGTCTCCTCGTGCGCGAAGAAGAACTCGGCGGGCCAGTCGCCGATCTCGTCGAGCATGGCCGTCCGCAGCGCGTGCCCGCCGCCGAGGAACCCGGTGACGTAACCGCCCCGCAGGGGGTCGGAGTTGCCGATCCTGGGCACGTGCCGCTGCTGCGTCTCCCCCAGTTCGTCGGCGATGCGGAAGCCGACGATGCCGAGCCGGTCGTCGGCGGCGTACAGCTCCCGCACGCGGCGCAGCACATCGGCGTCGACGAGCAGCCCGTCGTCGTCGAGCTCCACGACGACGTCGATGTCGCCGAACTCCCGCAGCCGCGCGAGGGCCGCGTTCCGCCCGCCGGGACAGCCGAGGTTCTCGTCGAGCTCGATCGGGGTGACCTCGCCGGGCAGTGACAGCCGCCGGGCGAACTCGGGCAGCGGGCAGCCGTTGCCGACGATCACGATCCGCTCGGGCGGCACGTCCTGCTTGGCCACGGACCGCAGCAGCGCGTCGACCTCCTCGGGCCGGTTGCCCATCGTCACCACGGCGACGGCGATCCTGGGCGCCCCCATGTCCTCACCTCGTCCCGGTCGGCAACTGACGGTTGACGGGCGATGCTAGCCGTTCACGGTAAAGACCCTTTAAGTACGCCTGCCGGACGGCGGTGCGCCCACGCCGTCCGGGTCAGGCGGCACCCGACCGGATCGGGCACAGAATGTCGGGTGCGGCAGGGTGCGCGCTGCCTAGCGTGGTGATCACGAAAGAGGAAGGAACCGGGCGTGCTGGAGCGGCTCAACCAGGCGATGGAGCACATCGAGCGCCACCTCGACGGGTCGGTGGACGGCGCCGGACTGGCGCGGATCGCGACCACGACGGAGTACCACCTGCGCCGGATGTTCTCCGCGCTGGCAGGGATGCCCCTGTCGGAGTACATCCGCCGCCGGCGGTTGACGGTCGCGGGCGCGGAGGTGCTCGCGGGCGACGAGACGCTGCTGGAGATCGCGGTGCGCTACGGCTACGGCTCGGGCGAGGCGTTCGCACGGGCGTTCCGCTCGATGCACGGCGTGGGTCCGGGCGAGGCCCGGCGCACCGGCGCCGCGCTCGTCTCCCAGCCCCGGCTGACCTTCCGCCTCACCGTCGAAGGGAGCAGCAGCATGCACTACCGAGTAGTGGACCGCCCGGCCTTCACCGTCGCGGGCTTCAAGACCCGCGTACCGCTCGTGCACTCGGGCCCGAACCAGGCGATCATCGACTTCGTCCGGGGGCTCGACCAACAGGCCCTGGAGCAGCTCGGAAAGCTGTCGGACCAGGAGCCGCACGGCATCGTCGCGGTCTGCGACGACCTGGATCCGAGCCGCGCCGAGGGCACCGAACTCGACTACTACCAGGCGGTGATCACCACGGCCTCCGCCCCGGCCGCCGCCCCCTCGGGCGTCACCACCCTGCCCGTCCCGTCCGGCACCTGGGCGGTCTTCACCACGACCGGCCCGGCGCCGCGGGCCATCCAGGAACTGTGGCGGGACGTGTTCACGGAGTGGTTCCCGTCCAACCCGTACCGCAGCCGCCCCGGCCCCGAGATCCTGCGGACCGTCCTCTCGGCGGACGGGACGACGGCGGACGCCGAGCTGTGGCTGCCGGTGGAACGGGAGTCCAGCCGCTGAACGCCGAACCCCGGGCCGGAGTCGATCCGGCCCGGGGTTCCAGCGGAGCCGGGACTACCGCGGCGCGACCGGCTCGGCGGTGTCCTTCCGGCGAGCCCGCTCGCGGACCAGCGAGATCGTGATCACCAGCGCGGCGACGAGCACCGAGAGCAGCACCTGGCTGCGGCCGCCGCCCTCCTTGTCGTCGGTGAGCATGTAGAGCAGGACGAACGTGATCATCGCGATCGTCGCCCAGGTCAGATAGGGGAACAGCCACATCCGGACGACGAGCTTCTCCGGGCTCTCGCGCAGGATGATCCCCCGCATCCGCAGCTGCGAGAAGCAGATGACCAGCCACACGAAGAGCGCGACGGCGCCCGAGGAGTTCAGCAGGAACTGGAAGACCGTGTCCGGCCACAGGTAGTTGAAGGCGACCGCCACGAAGCCGAAGACCACGGAGGCCAGGATCGCGGCCTGCGGGACACCTCGCGGGTTCGTCCGCGCGAAGGACCGCGGGGCGTCGCCGCGCTGCCCGAGGGAGAAGGCCATCCTGGAGGCGGTGTAGAGGCCGGAGTTGAGGCAGGACAGCACGGCGGTCAGCACGATGAAGTTCATGATCTCGCCGGCGTGCGGGATGCCGATCGAGTCGAGGGCCGCGACGTACGAGCCCTTCTTCTCGATCGCGGGGTCGTTCCACGGCAGCAGGGCGACCACGACGAGGATCGAGCCGACGTAGAAGACACCGACCCGCCAGATCACGCTCCTGGTCGCCTTGGCCACCGCCCGCCGCGCGTCCGAGGACTCACCGGCGGCGAGGGTGACGATCTCGCTGCCCATGAAGGAGAAGACGACCAGCAGGATGCCGGTGAGGATCGCCCCCGGCCCGTTCGGCAGGAAGCCGCCGTGCTCGGTGAGGTTCCCGAATCCCGTGGAGGCGTGGTCGGAGCCGGGCAGCACACCGAAGATGGCCAGCCCGCCGAGGACGATGAAGCCCGTGATGGCGACGACCTTGATGCCGGCGAACCAGAACTCGAACTCGCCGAAGGAGCCGACCGAGGCCAGGTTCGTGGCGGTGAGGACCGTCATCACGATCAGGGCCCAGGCCCACTGCGGTACGGCCGGCACCCACCCTTCCAGGATGACGGCGCCCGCGGTCGCCTCCACGGCGAGGACGACGACCCAGAAGAACCAGTACAGCCAGCCGATCGAGAACCCGGCCCAGCGGCCGAGCGCCCGGTCCGCGTAGGCCGAGAAGGACCCGGAGGTCGGGTTGGCCGCGGCCATCTCGCCGAGCATCCGCATCACGAAGACGACGAGGGCGCCGACCAGTGCGTAGGACACGAGGATCCCGGGCCCGGCGGCGGTGATGCCGGAGGCGGAGCCCACGAAGAGACCCGCCCCGATCACCCCGCCGATGGCGATCATGGACAGATGGCGGTTCTTGAGACCAGCCTGCAGACCTGCCTGCTGCTCCGGGGGCTGACCACTGGTGGATGGAGCGGTGTCAGGGGCCAGTGAGCCGGGGGGACGTGTAGTCATGTTCGACATCCATGGGGTCGTTGGGAGTGCCGTGCTGTGCGTCAGGAGGGACGGTCGGGGCACCGACGATTCCCGGAAGCGTTCACGGTGCGGTTCGCGGAATCCGGATGTCGTGCCGGTGATGGGGTCGTCACCGCACGTCCGCGTTTCGCTCCGTCTCCTCGTGGGAGGTGGGCCGCATCACTTGCGGAAATGGATTTGCGCAAGCGTATGGGGGCTCATGGGGCCAAATGTTTGTGAAGGCTGAACAAACTCGACCTCGATGGCTGTACGACCGGCCAATGCGGAACCGGTTCAGCCGGTGGGCGGCAACCGCAGCTGGAGCATGGCCAGCAGTCGCTGGTCGGGACGGCTGAGGTCGAGGCCGGTCAGCTGCTCGGCCCGGCGCAGGCGGTACCGCAGCGTGTTGGGGTGCACATGGAGCTGTGCGGCCGCCGCCCGGATGTCACCGAAGGAGTTCAGGTACGTCAGGAGCGTCTCGGCGAGCCGGCCCTGGTGCCGGCTGTCGTGCGAGAGCAGGGCGGTCAGCCGGGGATCCCGTATCTCGGGGCGGGCGGCGAGCAGCGTGAGTATCTCGCTGACCAGCACCTCCGCCTGGATGTCCGGCAGCGCGGCGACCGCGACGCTCACACCGGCGCTCACCATGGCGTCGAGGATGCGGTCGGCCTCCCGGCGGGACTCGGGGACGTCCCCGAGCCCCGGCACCAGGCACCCGACCGAGCCGCGCAGCGGCAGGCCCAGGTGGCGGCGCGCGGCGTCGGTGATCTCCTGGGTCCAGCCGCGCAGCGTGTCCGTGTCGACGCCGCGGGGCAGCTGGGGCAGCAGCACGTAGATGCGGGGATCGACCTGGGTGACCAGGGCGCTGCGGTGCCGGGCGGCGATGTGCACGGAGACCAGGTTGGTGACCTCGGAGTGGGTCAGTTCCGGTGCGGCGACGCCCCCGGGGGCCTCGTAGGCCTCCGTGTTCCCGTATGCATCCTTGGTTCCGTAGGAGAAACCCAGCACGGCGGCCGGGCGGGTGGCGTCGAAGCCCAGGTGCGTGGCCAGCGGCTGCGGTCCGGTGCTGCCGTCCAGGAGCCCGGCCAGCAGGGTCCGGGTGAGCGTCACGTCGTCCGAGAGTTCCCGGCGACGGCGTACGAGATGGAGGGCCGCGACCCGGGCGGCACCCAGCAGTGCCTGGCGCGAGCGTTCGGACAGCGGGATCGAGCCCTCCTGCACCCAGATGGTGCCCAGCTGCCGGTCCCCGGACCGGATGGCCACCGCGAGCCGGCGGCGGATGCCCAGCTCGGGGTGGCTGTCGATGCCGATCACCTCGTCGCTGGAGTGCAGGTGCTGGAACACGCCCCACTCGCGCAGCTTCGCCAGATAGCCTTCCGGCCCCTGCCAGCCGAGGATGGAGCGCCGGCGCAGGTCGTCCGCCTCGTCGGAGTCGGTGGTGCGGGAGTAGGCCAGCACCCGGTTCGCGGCGTCCTCGATGCTGACGATGCCGCTGGTGAGGATGGCGGTGGTCTGGGCGAGTGAGAACAGGTCGCCCTCCTCGGCCCCCATGCCGGGCTCCCCCGGCGGTGCGTCGTCGAGGGCGGCCCGGGCCAGCGCGTTCACCTGCTCCCAGCGTGCTTCGCTGCGCAGCGAGAGCAGGGCGACCCCTGCCTCGGCGGCGGTCTCGCTGAGCGCAGCGGCCTGACCGGGCCCGTCCAGCTTGACCACGACAGCGGCGGCTCCGTCCCGCCCGGCGGCCCGCAGCGCGGGAAAAGCGGCCCGGCCACGCGCTCCGATCACCAGGACCAGCTCGCCCGGCTGCGCGGTCGGCGGATCCTCGGGATCGAGCAGCGAGACCCCGCGGATCTCGACGTCCAGCCCGGCGGGAGCGGCCTGCACCTCCACCAACGAGTCACCCAGCACCATCAGCAACTGACGCAGGCCGATGCCGGCTGCGGCGGGGGACATTGCGGCCGGATCCATGATCGTCGCCTCTGCTGGGAGCCATGCCGGAGCTTCGATGCTATCCGCAGGGACCACGGGCCCGGACCGATGTCTCCGGCTCCGGCAGGCCGGCCGGTGGTGCCGCCACCAAGTCGGCATGTTCCGGCCAAGGTCGCCGGCGCCCGGCGGGCGTGTGGTGCCATGCCCTGCGGTCGGCCCCCGAGGCCGGGGCTCCACGAACTCGACGCGAAGGGGCGGCACGATGGTCATGGACACGAGGCGGGGTGCTGCACTGCCCCTCACCGCTTTTCCCGACGCCGCCGACCTGCGGCGCCGCGACGGGGAGAAATGGGCCGTCGCGAGGCAGGGCATGCTCGCCTCCTGGGTCGCGGACATGGACTTTCCCGTGGCGGACGTGATCCGGGAGGCCGTGCTGCGGCGCACGCGGGGCGACCTCGGATACCCCGTGTGGTTCGACGAGAGCCGGGGCGGGCCCCTGGGCGAGGCCTTCGCCGACCGGATGCTGCGCCGTCACGGCCATGCACCCGACCCGACGCACGTACGCCTGTTCACCGACGTCAACCAGGCCCTGCTGGCCATGCTGAGGTCGGCCACGGACCCCGGTGACGGAGTGCTGCTGCACACCCCGGCCTGCCCGCCCTTCGTCGACGTCATCGCCCGCGTCGGCAGACGGCCGCTGACCGTGCCGGTCCACGAGTCGGAGCACGGCTGGGAGTTCCCGCTCGCGCCGATGAAGGAGGCGGCCGACGCCGAGGGCCGCACCCGGGTGCTCTTCCTCGTCAACCCGCACAACCCCACGGGACGGGTGCTGCGCCGGGCCGAGCTGGAGGAGCTCGCCGCGTTCGCCCTCGAACGGGATCTGCTCGTCGTCTCCGACGAGGTGCACGCCGACCTGGTCCACGCACCGCACCGGCACATTCCCTTCGCCTCGCTCGGCCCCGACGTGGCCGCCCGCACCATCACCCTCACCTCGGGCAGCAAGGCGTTCAACCTCGCGGGCGTGCGCTGCGCCGTGGCGCACATCGGGCCGCGGGCGGTGCGGGACGCCGTCGACGCCCAACAGGGGTTGCTCTACGGCCAGGTGAGCGTGCTCGCGGTGGAGGCACTGAAGGCGGCGTGGACGGCGGGCGACGACTGGCTCGACCAGGTCCTCCAGGTGCTGGCACACAACCGCGGCCGGCTCCTGGAGAGCCTTCCGCGCGGCGTGCGGTGCCACACCCCGGAAGCCACCTTCCTGGCCTGGCTGGACTGCCGGGCGCTCGGCCTGGGGGACGACCCGATGCGGTTCTTCCGCGACGAGGCCGGGGTGCTGCTCTTCTCCGGGCCGTCCTTCGGACCCGAGGGCGAGGGGTTCGTACGCCTCAACTTCGGTACCTCCCCGCGGATTCTCGAGGAGATTCTGGAGCGCATGGACTCGGCTGTGCGCGGTCACCGGAACACGTAGTCAGGTTCATTGTCAGCTTATGGACAGCTCGCGTTTCCGGGTCGTCTTTTCCTGGACGCTGGGGCACCGGCACCCAGGAGTGATGGCTCGGAATCCGGAGGACTGGTGGTCACGCACGCTGTCGAGCAGGTGTATGGCAGGAACGGGGAAACCCGAATACATGAGCCGGGAAATGCCTCGGATCTGACACTGTTCCGCGAGCGCAGACAAGCCCGGAGAAAGGAACTGGGAGAGCGGCTCGAGAGATCCGGCGAAGAGACCCGCTATTTCCCGGTTCTCTCGGCCCTGGCGCCCGTGATGACCCAGTCGGAGGGAGAGATCACCTACCCCGGCGACCCGATGTGCCTCTACGCGGCGCTGAGCGTCGCCGTCCACCGGGCGGTGGCGGACGCCGGCCCGCTGGAGAAGGCGTCGCACTACACCGACCTCGCCCCCGAGTGGACCCGCTTCCCCGGCAAGGAGTACCGGCTGTCGGCCGGCGGCGACGGCTTCCGGCCCTACGGCGAGCTGCCGAACACCGACCAGACGGTGTTCGACCCCCGGGTCTGGGACGACACGGCCCGCGCCCGCTGGATCGGCCTGCTGCGCGAGGTGCGGCCGCGAACCGTGCTGATCAGCACGGTCTCGCCGGGTCAGTACGTCTTCCTGGCGGCCGGCTCGATGGGCACCTCGAAACTGCTGGTGCGGGCCAAGGGCCGGGGCAGCCTGCCCGACCTGCCCGACGGCATCGGCCGGTTCTGGGGTGACAACGCGGACCGGCTCGCCATCCGGGTGGGCATGCCCGGCCCGCCCAGCACCGGCGGACCCGCCCACATCGTGGCCACCGACTGGCGGGATCCGGCCACGGCCATCAGTCTCGCCGAGTTCCCCGGCGGCAGTTCCCCGGCGCCCGGCGAAGGCGTCTCCGGCACGTTCGCCATGCAGATCACCGAGCCCGACGGCTCCTTCGCCTACGACTCCGCGAGCGACTCCGTCCATCTGACCTACCCCAACGACGACGCCGGACTCGACACGGTCCTCGGCGGCGTGCTCGACCGGCTCAACGCCGCCAACCCCGGCACACGCACGTACAGCACCACCGCCGCGTACACCTCGCACCCGCTCGGCGGCGCGGTTCTCGGCCACACCTGCGGCTCCGACGGGACGGTGCTCGGGCACCCGAACCTCTTCGTCGTCGACAGTTCGCTCATCCCCGGGTCGACCGGGGCCGTCACCCCGGCCCTGACCGTCACGGCACGCGCCTCGCGCACCGTGACGCGCGCGATTCGGACGCTTCAGCGTCAGTCATGAAAACCACGGAAGAGCCGGCGATCACTCTGAAAGAATGCTCGCCGAAACTATGAAGCCCGGGCTCGACTTCAAGAGCCCCGCGAGGAATTGGGATTCAGAATGGCTGAAGCAGAGAATTCCGCGCCCGACGCGGCCCGTTCGGGCCGCTGGACGCACGAATCCGGATTAAGTGTCAACCGGATCGGGTTCGGCGCCATGCAGCTGCCCGGTCAGGGAGTCTGGGGACCGCCGGCCGACCGTGACAACGCCATCGCCGTGGTGCGCAGGGCCGTCGAGCTCGGCGTCGACCACATCGACACGGCGGACTACTACGGCCCGCACGTGGCGAACGAGCTCATCCGCGAGGCTCTGCATCCGTACAGCGACGACCTGGTCATCGGCACCAAGGTCGGCGTCGTGCGCGGCGAGGACATGACCTGGCCCGCCGCCGCGTCCCCCGCCCAGCTGCGCGAGCAGGTCGAGGAGAACCTCAGGGGTCTGGGCCGCGACTACATCGACATCGTCTACCTGCGCGTCGGCGGGGACTTCCTGCTCCCGGCGGACGGCACCCCGATGCTCGAGTCCTTCCAGGCGCTGGCCGAGCTGCGCGACAAGGGCCTCATCCGGCACCTCGGACTGAGCACCGTCGACAGCGAGCAGCTGGCGCAGGCCCAGCAGATCGCCCCGGTCGCCGCGGTCGAGAACCGGTTCAACGTGCTGGACCGGCGCGGCGGCGGCGTGCTGCGGGAGTGCGAGCGGCAGGGCATCGCCTTCGTGCCCTACTTCCCGCTGGGCGCGGGCACGTTCACCAAGGGCCACCCCATGGTCCAGGAACACCCCAGCGTGGACGCGGTGGCCGAGCGCCACGGCGTCACCGTGCAGCAGGTGGCCATCGCCTGGCTGCTGCACCACTCCCCGGCGATCCTGCCGATCCCGGGCACGTCCTCCCTCGCACACCTGGAGGACAACATCAAGGCGGCCGACATCCGGCTGACCGCCGAGGACGTACGCGAACTCGACACCCTGGAGTTCGTCAGCACGCTGCCCTGACGTAGCCGGGCCGGGACGGCGGCTCACCGCCGTCCCGGCCCCGTCCCGCACTCCGGCCCTCGGCCGGACCCCGATGAGGAGCCGGTACATGACGCTGCGAAGCCCTTGGCCCGACGCCGAGATACCCGACGTTCCCCTCACCGACTTCGTCCTCGGCGACCTCGGCCCGCGCGCGGACCGCACCGCCCTGGTGGACGGACCCAGCGGACACGAGATCACCTACCGGCATCTCGCCGACACCGTGACCGCCACCGCGGGCGCCCTGCAGCGCCGCGGGGTACGACACGGCGACGTCGTCGCCGTGCGCTCACGCAACAACTGGCAGTACGCGGCCGCCGTGCACGGCGCCCTGCGGGCCGGTGCCACCGTGACACTGCTCAGCCCCTCCGCCACCGACGCCGAGGTGAGCCGGCAGCTCAAGCACTCCGGAGCCCGGCTGCTGTTCACCGAGTCCGCCCTGGTCGCCGGCTCCGTTCCGCTGTGCGCGTCGCAGGGCTGGGCCGCGGACGACGTCCTCGTCCTCGACGGGGACCCGGAGGCGAGCACCCCGCACCGGTCCCTGGCCGACCTGGTGGCCCGCGGCGACGAGCCGCGTGGTGATCGAGTTTCCCTCGATGGCCCAGGCCCGGCAGTGGTACGAGTCCCCCGAGTACCGTCGGGCCGCGGCCCTGCGGGAAGGGCACGCGGACCTCGACCTCGTCATCGTGGACGGCCTCTGAGCCGTCCCGGGTCACCGCAGACCGGCGAAGCCCTCGAAGTGCTCGGCGATCAGCAGCACCAGGCCCTCGGGGTCCTCACGGTGCGGATCATGGCCGGTGGGCATGGAGGCGGTGGTGACCAGCGGCGACTCGGCGTCCAGCTGCGCCAGCTGCTCCTTGAGCCAGGCGAACCCCGCGCTCCACGCCTGCCCCGCCGGCTCCCTGAACAGCATCGCGTACTCGCTGCCCAGGTCGCCGGTGACCACGAGGAGGGGGCACTGGACTGCGCGGTAGGTGGCGAACAGGTCGAGGGCGTCGATCTGACGCATGATCTCGCGCAGCTCGTCGTCCATGCCCTTGGCCATGTCCTCCAGCTCCTCGGCCAGATGGGCGAAGGCCCAGTCGGCCGACACCTCGTCCATGCCGAGCAGCTGGTCGGGGCGGGTGGGGTTGCCGTGCCCGTCCAGGTTCACGGCGAGCCGGCACTCCGGGTGCTCCGTGGCCCAGACCGCCGCGAGCATGCCGCCGAGCGAGTGACCGATGACGATGGGCTTCGACAGCCCCAGCGCGTCCACGACGGTCGACACATCGTCCGCCGCCGCGCTCCACGACCAGGGAGCGGACCCCGAGGCACCGTGACTCCTGAGGTCCATCGCCACCGGCCGCAGCCCGTTCTCCAGCAGCACGGAGGCGAAGGGGTCCCAGTCCTCGGCCGTCCGTCCCCCGCCGTGCAGCAGGAGCACGTGCTGGCCGCTGCCCCCGTAGTCGCGCACGGAGAGGGGCAGGTCGCCCGTCTTGGTCACACTCGTCATGACGTCCATTCCCTGTCGGTGTCGGGACCCGCGGGAGGCAGCACAGCCCCCTCGTCCTCAGCACGGTAAGGGCATCCCGGCGTCCGGTGCGCTGAAATTACGATCTGCCGCACAGGATGACCAGATGACTGAAATCCGCTGTGGAAAAGTCGAGTTGCGTCCGGGACGACCATCGGGAGCGCAACGCAAAAGACCAGGCCAGATGAAATCTGGCCTGGTCCGAGCTGGAGCCGCCTTCGGGATTCGAACCCGAGACCTACGCATTACGAGTGCGTTGCTCTGGCCATCTGAGCTAAGGCGGCGCGCTGTCCGCACTATGGTGCGATCAGCAACGACGGTAAGTCTACACAGTTTCCGAGGGTGCTCCGTACCGGCCCCGGAGGCGGGCCCCCCGGGGCCGGGCGCAGGCCTATGAGCAGCGCTTGCCGTCCGTGGGAGGAGTGCCGCGGAGCAGGTAGGCGTTGATCGTGCGGTCGATGCAGGAGCTGCCGCGGCCGTACGCCGTGTGGCCGTCACCGTCGTAGGTGAGCAGGCGGGCCGAGGAGAGCTGGCCGGCCAGGGCCTGCGCCCAGCGGTAGGGGGTCGCGGGGTCGCGGGTGGTGCCGACCACGACGATCGGGGCGGCGCCCTTCGCCTCGATGCGGTGCGGCTCACCCGTGGCGTGCACCGGCCAGTACGCGCAGTTCAGGGCGGCCCACGCCAGTCCCTCGCCGAAGACCGGGGACGCCTTCTCAAACGCGGGCAGCGCCCTGCGCACCTCCTCGGGGGTGTCGAAGGCGGGCGGCAGGTCGAGGCAGTTCACGGCCGCGTTGGCGAACATCAGGTTGCTGTAGCCGCCGTCGGCGTCCCGCTCGTAGTAGCCGTCGGACAGGACGAGGAGCCCGGAGCCGTCGTTCTCCTTCATGGCGGACGTCAGCGCCTCGCGCAACTGCTCCCAGGAGCCCTCGTCGTACATGGCCGCGATCACACCGGTCGTGGCGAGCGACTCGGTGAGGCGGCGGCCGTCGGGATCGCCGGTGGCGGCCGGGCGCGCGTCCAGCTTCTCGAAGAACGCCTTGAGCTTCTCGCCGACCTGCTCGGGCGAGGTGCCCGCGCCGCCCAGCGGGCAGTCCGTCTGCCGGACGCAGTCCTTCGCGAACGACCGGAACGCCGTCTCGAAGCCCGACGTCTGTTCGAGGTTCAGCCGACGCGCGGACAGCGAGGGGTCCATCGCGCCGTCCAGCACCAGCCGGCCCGCCCGGTCCGGGAAGAGCCCGGCGTACGTCGCCCCGAGGAACGTCCCGTAGGAGGCTCCGACGTAGTTCAGCTTCTCGTCGCCGAGCGCCGCCCGCACGATGTCCATGTCGCGGGCCGCCTCCACGGTGGACACATGGCGCAGCAGCCGGGGCGCGTCCGCGCCGCAGCCCTCGGCGAACGTCCGGTACGCCGTGACCAGCCCGTCGGTCTCCTTGGCGTCGTCCGGTGTGGTGTCCGTCTGCGTGTACGCGTCCATCCCCGGCCCGTCCAGGCACTCGACGGGCTCGCTGCGGGCCACGCCGCGCGGGTCGACCGCCACCATGTCGTACCGGGCCCGGACCTCGGCCGGGTAGCCGATGCCGGCGTACGCCTGTACGTAGCCGATCGCCGAGCCGCCCGGCCCGCCGGGGTTCACGAGCAGCGAGCCCAGCCGCTTCCCCGGGCCCGTGGCCTTCTTGCGGGCGACGGCGAGCCGGACGTCTCCGGCGGAGGGCTCGGCGTAGTCGAGCGGTGCCTTGATCGTGGCGCACTCGAAGCCGGGGACGCCGCAGCCGCGCCAGGCCGGCTTCTGGGCGTAGTACGACGTGAGCGCCGCGGGGGTGGACCGCGGCAGCGCGACCAGTGCCGCCGCCTCCGCCGCCGCAGAGGCGGACGTCGTCGAGCTCCCGGAGGAGCAGGCGGAGACGAGCAGCGCGGCCGTGGCGAGGATGCCTGCCGCGGTCCTGGCTCCGCTGCGGGTCCGGCGGTGCAGGCCGCCGGGACGGGAGACGGAGCGGTCGGCGGAGCGGGGAGTGCGCCTTGTGTCCATCCAGCGAGCGTAACTCTGAGCGACGAAATGGATGCCCTGCGTGCGTGTCGTGCCTCGTACGAGTTACGGCGTCAACACCGCGTCCGTCTCGTGGGCAGGACCCGCGCTGCGCCCTGCCGGTGCCGGCTCAGCCCGCTCTGAGCGCCATCGTCATGGCCTCCACCGCGAGCAACGGGGCCACGTTGCGGTCGAGGGCGTCGCGGCAGGCGGCGATCGCCTCGATGCGGCGGAGCGTGGATTCCGGGGAGCTGCCGCGGGCAAGACGCTCCAGGGCCTCCTCGGCGTCGGCGTTGGCGATGGCCACGCGGGAGCCGAGCTGGAGGGCGAGGACGTCGCGGTAGAAGGCCGTGAGGTCGGTCAGGGCGAGGTCGAGGCTGTCGCGCTGCGTGCGCGTTCTGCGGCGCTTCTGCTTGTCCTCCAGGTCCTTCATCACGCCCGCCGTACCGCGCGGCATGCGGCCCCCCTGGACCGCGCCGAGGGCGGCCCTCAGCTCCTCGGTCTCCTTGCCGTCCGTCTCCTCCGCGAGCTGCTTGGCGTCCTCGGCGGCCGCGTCGACGAGCTCCTGGGCGGCCTTGAGCGCACCGCCGATGTCCTCCACCCGCAGCGGCAGCCTCAGCACGGCGGCACGGCGCTCGCGCGCGGCCGGGTCGGTGGCCAGGCGGCGGGCCTGGTCGACGTGACCCTGCGTCGCGCGGGCCGCCGCGGCGGCGACGGCGGGCTCGATGCCCTCGCGGCGTACGAGCATGTCGGCGACGGCGTCGACCGACGGCGTGCTCAGGTTCAGGTGCCGGCAGCGGGAGCGGATGGTCGGCAGGACGTCCTCGGTGGAGGGGGCGCACAGCAGCCAGACCGTGCGCGGGGCGGGCTCCTCCACGGCCTTGAGGACGGCGTTGGCCGACTTCTCGTTCAGCCGCTCGGCGTCCTCGACGAGGATGACCTGCCAGCGGCCGTTGGCGGGTGACGTGAACGACTTGCGGACGGTGTCACGCATGTCGTCGGCGAGGATCTGCGTGCCGACGGCGGCAACGGTGGTGACGTCGGCGTGCGTGCCGATCAGCGCCGTGTGACATCCGTCGCAGAAGCCGCAGCCCGGGGAGCCGCCGAGGGCCCGGTCCGGGCTGACGCACTGCAGGGCCGCCGCGAACGCCCGCGCCGCCTGGTTCCGCCCGGCCCCGGGCGGGCCCGTGAACAGCCACGCGTGCGTCATCTTCGACGCCTCGGGCGGGGGAACGTCGGTCCCGGCCGCGGTGACCAGGGCGTCGGCATCCCGGGCGGCGGCGTCCAGCTGCGCGCTCACCCTCTCCTGCCCGACGAGGTCGTCCCACACGGTCATGGGTCACGCCGCCCTTTCATCACGTTCTACGGTGCGAGATCCATTGTGGGGGTGACCACTGACAACAACGCCCCCTGGCAGACCGCCGGAGCCTCAGCGGCCCCGGCCGCCCTTCCCCCGGCGCCCCCGGCCCTCGTCCGGCCCGTCCTCGTCGTGCGGTCCGAGCAGCTCGTCCGCCAGCGAGGGCAGGTCGTCCAGCGGCGTCTCCTCGGCCCAGTCGGACCGCCGGCGAGGCCGGCCCTCGGCATCGAGCTGGGGCATCTCCCGCGTACGGTCCTCGGTCCCGTCGGGCCGGGCGACCGGGGCGCCCTCCCGGAAGTACCCGGGCGGAACACGGTCCGCCGGTTCGTCCCCGCGTACGGGCGGCAGCACGGCCGTCTCATCGGCGTCTCCGGGCCGGACCGGCGGCAGCACGGCCGTCTCGTCGCCCGCACCGGAGGGCACCTGGGGCAGCACCTCGGTCTCGTCCCCGGAACCGGAAGCGGAACCGGATCCGGACCCGGAACCCGAACCGGGGCGGACCGGAGGCAGTACCTCCGTCTCCTCCCCCGCCCCCGGCGGGACCGGCGGCTTGGGCAGCTCGGCTGTCACCTCGGCGTCGGACCCACCGGAAGTCCGGCCCCGCCCCTGCTCCTCGTCGCGTACCCGGCGCAGCACGGTCGTCTCGTCCGCTGAGCCGCCCGGGGTGTTCCGCGGCTTCACCACGGGCGTGGGCACCGTCGCCGCGTCCTGACCGGCCGTCGGACCGGAGGCACCCCGCGGGGCGGCGCTCTTCGGGCCGGCCTCCGCGGCGGCGGCAGCCGCCTCCGCCAGGCGCCGGGCCTCCTCTGCCCGCAACAGGGCCTCCTCGGCCTTGCGCTGCTTCTCCAGGCGGAGCGCCTCGGCCTCGGCACGCAGCCGCGCCTCTTCCTCGGCCTGCTTGCGGCGCCGCTCCTCCTCGGCCTTGCGGCGGGCCTCCTCCTCGGCGCGGGCCTTCTCCTCCGCGAGGAGCCGGGCCCGCTCCTCCTCGGCCTTCTTCCGCGCTTCCTCGGCCCGTCGCCGGGCCTCCTCCGCCTGCCGTTCGGCCTCGCGGCGCTGCGCCTCCTCCAGCTCGCGCCGCTTGCGCTCCTCCTCCTCGGCGCGCAGCCGGGCGAGCTGCTCCTGGCGCTCGCGCTCCAGGCGCTCTTCCTCCGCCTTGCGGGCCGCCTCTTCCTCGGCCTTCCGGCGGGCCTCCTCCTCGGCCTTCTTCCGAGCCTCCTCCTGGGCCTTGATCTCGGCCTCGGACAGCGGCAGCACCTGGTCGAGCCGGTGCCGGATGACGGTCGTGACCGCCTCGGGCTCCTGGCCGGCGTCCACCACCAGGTACCGTCCGGCGTCGGCCGCGGCCAGGGTCAGGAAACCGGCCCGCACGCGCGCGTGGAACTCGGCCGGCTCCGACTCCAGCCGGTCCGGCGCCTCGGTGAACCGCTCGCGCGCGGTCTCCGGCGCGACGTCCAGCAGGACGGTCAGATGCGGCACCAGTCCGTTCGTGGCCCAGCGGTTGATCCGGGCGATCTCGGTCGGCGACAGGTCACGGCCCGCCCCCTGGTAGGCCACGGACGAGTCGATGTACCGGTCGGAGATGACGACCGCGCCGCGCTCCAGAGCGGGCCGTACGACGGTGTCGATGTGCTCGGCCCGGTCGGCCGCGTACAACAGTGCCTCCGCGCGGTGCGACAGCCCCTCGCTCGACACGTCCAGCAGGATCGACCGCAGCCGCTTGCCCACCGGCGTCGCCCCCGGCTCGCGCGTCAGCACGACCTCGTGGCCCTTGCCGCGGATCCACTCGGCGAGCGCCTCGGCCTGCGTCGACTTCCCGGCCCCGTCGCCGCCCTCCAGGGCGATGAAGAAACCGCAGGCGGCGGGCGCCTGCTCGGGGTCGTCGCCGCGCAGCAGCGCGTCGCGCAGGTCCTGGCGCAGCGGGACTCCGGAACGGTCGTCGACCTTGGCCAGTACCAGCGCGGCCACCGGCAGCAGCAGGGCGCCGGCCAGCATCAGCGTGAAGGCAGCGCCGCCGTGCGCGAAGACGAACTTGCCGCTCTCCAGCCGGTGCGGCCCGATCCCCGCCGCCACCACCGGGGCGATCACCGCGCCGAGCGCGACGCAGACGCGGACGACCGCGTGCAGGTGCTCCGTCGTACGGGACCGCCGGTACTCCTCGGTCTCCTGGTCGAGCAGGGTGTGCCCGATGTTGGCGGACATGCCCGCGCCGACGCCGGCCAGCGCGAGGATCAGCAGCACGCTGGTGACGTCCGGGACGAGCCCGGCGGCCAGCAGCGCGACACCGGTGAAGGCGATCGCCAGCGCGAGGAGCCGGCGACGCGACAGAGCGGGCAGCAGCGCGGGCGCCGTACGGATGCCGACGACGACACCGCCGGTCAGCGCGGCCACGAACAGCCCGTAGAGCACCGGGCCGCCGCCCAGGTCCTTGGCGTGCAGCACGGCCACGGCGACGGCGGCGGACACCGCGGCGGCGACGGCCGCGCAGGCCAGCACCAGCAGCGGTATCACGCCGGTGCGTCCCTTGTCGGCGCCGGCGGTCGTCTTCGGGCGGCGCAGCCCCTCGAGCGGCGACCGCGCGCGCGGGGTGCGCGTGGCGGGCAGCTCCAGGAAGGTCAGCACGGACAGGGAGGCGGCGAACAGCCCCGCCGCCACGTAGGAGGCGAGAGCCGCCTGGTGCTGGCCGAACCAGTCGATCCCGGCGCCCAGCAGGTTGTTGAACAGGGAGGCGACGACGAGCGCGACGGCCGCGAGCGGGATCGCGACGAATCCGGTGCGCAGCGACAGGCGGCGCAGGGCGTCCATGTGGTCCGGCAGCGGCCGGACGGTCGCGCCTTCCGGCGGCGGGGGCGGCAGCAGCGCGGGGGCCGCGCTCTCGCGGCACACCGTCCAGAACCGCTCGGCCACCCCGGTCACGAAGGCCGTGACGAGGAGGACGGCCAGCGCGTCATCGGGCGTCCAGTCGATCCACAGCGGCGCGACGATGAGCAGCGCCGCGCGCAGCCCGTCCGCGCCCACCATGGTCCAGCGGCGGTCCAGCGGGCCGTCCTGGGAGGTGAGCGCGGTGAGCGGGCCGAGGAGCACGGCACCGAACAGGAGCGTGGCCAGGATGCGCACCCCGAAAACGGTCGCCACTGCGAACGCCACGCCGCGGTAGCCGCCCCCGAAGGAACCCTCGGCGACGGCCGCTTGGAGGGCGAGGACGACCAGCACGAGAAGGGCGAGCGTGTCGCCCACGCCCCCCACGAGCTGCGCGCTCCACAACCGCTTCAACTGCGGACGGCGCAGCAGGGCGCGGACGGCACGCTCGCGGGAGTCCGCGACAAGGGCGTCGTCAGGGGCCGGCTGAGAGGCCGTTGGATGCTCGGCTCGCGTCATGCGTTCAGCCTATCGGGAGCCACCGACACCCCGGGGTGCCCGGCCTGGCATGCGCACGCCCCGACACCGAAGTGTTGCCGGGGCGTTCGCTTTCCGAACCTCGGGCGAAGATCCGGACCTTGATGGTCCGGATACCGAACGGGATCCCACGAAAGATCCCGAACGGTCCCGCGGGATCCCGAACGGTCCCGCACGAATCCCGAACCGGCCCTGAACGGGCCTCAGTCCTCCGCCGGCTCCGAGGCGGCCGCCGTCTTGGCGGCCGTCTTCTTCGCGGTGGTGGTCTTCTTGGCCGTCGTCTTCTTCGCGGTCGTGGTCTTCTTCGCCGCGGTCTTCTTGGCCGCCGTCGTCTTCTTCGCCGGAGCCTTCTTGGCCGCCTTCTTCGCGGTCTTCTTCGCCGGCGCCTTGGCGCGCTTCTCGGCGAGCAGCTCGAAGCCGCGCTCCGGGGTGATCTGTTCGACGCTGTCGCCGGAGCGCAGGGTCGCGTTGGTCTCCCCGTCGGTGACGTACGGCCCGAAGCGGCCGTCCTTGACGACGACCGGCTTCTCGCTCACCGGGTCGGTGCCCAGCTCCTTCAGCGGCGGCTTGGCGGCCGCCCGGCCACGCTGCTTGGGCTGGGCGTAGATCGCCAGCGCCTCCTCCAGCGTGATCGTGAAGAGCTGCTCCTCGGACTGGAGCGAGCGCGAGTCCGTGCCCTTCTTCAGGTACGGGCCGTAGCGGCCGTTCTGCGCGGTGATCTCCTGGCCCTCGGCGTCGCTGCCGACGACACGCGGAAGCGACATCAGCTTCAGGGCGTCGTCGAGGGTCACCGTGTCCAGCGACATCGACTTGAACAGGGACGCCGTACGCGGCTTGACCGCGTTCTTGCCCGTCCTCGGGGTGCCCTCGGGGAGGATCTCCGTCACGTACGGGCCGTAGCGGCCGTCCTTGGCGACGATCGTGTGGCCGGTGGCCGGGTCCGTGCCCAGTTCGTAGTCGCCGCTCGGCTTGGCGAGCAGTTCCTCCGCGAGGTCGACGGTCAGCTCGTCCGGCGCCAGGTCGTCCGGGATGTCGGCGCGCTGGTGCTGCTCGGTGTCCTTCTCGCCGCGCTCGATGTACGGCCCGTAGCGGCCGACCCGCAGCACGATGTCGTTGCCCACGGGGAACGACGACACCTCGCGCGCGTCGATCGCGCCCAGGTCGGTCACCAGCTCCTTGAGACCACCGAGGTGGTCCCCGTCGCCGTTGCCGGCGTCGGCGGCACCGCCCCCGCCCGTGCCCTCGCCGAAGTAGAACCGCTTCAGCCACGGCACGGACTGCGCCTCACCGCGGGCGATGCGGTCGAGGTCGTCCTCCATCTTGGCGGTGAAGTCGTAGTCGACGAGCCGCCCGAAGTGCTTCTCCAGGAGGTTGACCACGGCGAAGGACAGGAAGGACGGGACGAGCGCCGTGCCCTTCTTGAACACGTAGCCGCGGTCCAGGATCGTGCCGATGATCGACGCGTACGTCGACGGGCGGCCGATCTCGCGCTCTTCCAGCTCCTTGACCAGGGAGGCCTCGGTGTAGCGGGCCGGGGGCTTGGTGGCGTGCCCGTCGACCGTGATCTCCTCGGCGCTCAGGGCGTCGCCCTCGGAGACCTGGGGCAGCCGGCGCTCACGGTCGTCGAGCTCGGCGTTCGGGTCGTCGGCGCCCTCGACGTAGGCCTTGAGGAAGCCGTGGAAGGTGATCGTCTTGCCGGACGCGCTGAACTCGACGTCCCGGCCGTCGGCCGCCGAGCCGCCGATCTTCACCGTGACGCTGTTGCCGGTCGCGTCCTTCATCTGGGAGGCGACGGTCCGCTTCCAGATCAGTTCGTACAGCTTGAACTGGTCGCCGGTCAGTCCGGTCTCGGCGGGAGTGCGGAAACGATCACCCGAGGGGCGGATCGCCTCGTGGGCCTCCTGCGCGTTCTTGACCTTCCCGGCGTACGTCCTCGGCTGCGGCGGCAGGTAGTCGGCGCCGTACAGCTGCGTGACCTGGGCGCGGGCGGCGGCGACCGCCGTGTCGCTCAGGGTCGTGGAGTCCGTACGCATGTACGTGATGTAGCCGTTCTCGTACAGCTTCTGGGCGATCTGCATGGTCGCCTTCGCGCCGAAGCCGAGCTTGCGGCTCGCCTCCTGCTGCAGCGTCGTCGTACGGAACGGGGCGTACGGCGAGCGGCGGTACGGCTTGGACTCGACGGACCGGACCGCGAAGCTCGTGTTCTCCAGGGCGGCGGCCAGGGCCCGGGCGTTCGCCTCGTCGAGGTGGAGGGTGTTCGCGCTCTTCAGCTGTCCCAGAGAGTCGAAGTCGCGGCCCTGCGCGACCCGCCTGCCGTCGACGGTCTGCAGGCGCGCGACCAGCGACGACGGGTCCGACTGGTCTCCCGCGCGACCGGTCGCGAAGGTGCCCGTCAGGTCCCAGTACTCAGCCGAACGAAAGGCGATGCGCTCGCGTTCCCGCTCCACCACGAGTCGCGTGGCGACCGACTGGACACGGCCCGCGGACAGCCGCGGCATGACCTTCTTCCACAGGACCGGCGAGACCTCGTAGCCGTAGAGGCGGTCGAGGATGCGTCGCGTCTCCTGGGCGTCGACGAGCTTCTGGTTCAGCTCGCGCGGGTTGGCCACGGCGGCCTGGATCGCGGCCTTGGTGATCTCGTGGAAGACCATCCGCTTGACCGGGACCTTGGGCTTGAGGACCTCCTGGAGGTGCCAGGCGATGGCCTCGCCCTCGCGGTCCTCATCGGTGGCGAGGAAGAGCTCGTCGGAGTCCTTCAGCAGGTCCTTGAGCTTCTTGACCTGCGCTTTCTTATCAGCGTTGACCACATAGATCGGCTGGAAGTCGTGTTCGACGTCCACACCGAGGCGGCGGACCTCGCCGGTGTACTTCTCGGGCACCTCGGCAGCGCCGTTGGGAAGGTCGCGGATGTGCCCGACGCTCGCCTCGACTACGTAGCCGGGGCCCAGGTAGCCCTTGATCGTCTTCGCCTTGGCAGGCGACTCGACGATGACGAGTCGGCGGCCGCCCTGTGCGGTCTCGCTGGTCGGGGACAACTTCGCTCTTCTCTCCGGTCGACGCTGGGGCCTCCCCAGGGTTCGTCTCCCGGGGTCGGGTCGTGGTGACGCTGCGGAGTGTGACGGTACATCCCGCCCCCGTGTCAAACGGGAAAAGCCCGCAACGGCCACTCGAACGGTAACCCGACTACCACCATTCCTGCCGCCCGGAGTACCCGGAGCCGGCCCGGCCCCATGCGGAGTGCCACCTGCCGGTTACCCACAGACACACCGCCGACACGCTCCTCAGAGGCGGGTGAAGCACCAGGTTCCGGCCGCCAGGGCGAGCACCGCGGCGACGCTCGCGAGGGTCGCCGACGCGACGGGGCTCACGCCCTGGGCGACGGGCCGGTGCCGGCGGACGCGTGTCACGGTCCACGCCAGCAGTGCGCCTCCGAACAGGGAGAACACCGCTCCCGCGAAGATCGCCGGTTCGCTCTCCATGGCTCGCCGTGCCCCCTTGTTCCCGTCCTCGTCTCCCCAGCCACGGGAGGCTGTCACCTGTGGGCGGCGGGCAGGCGAACCGGAGGTGAACGCCGGGGCGACACGGCTGCGGATCGGGGCTTCCGGCCCCTCACGGACCGTTTCGGACGAGGTGTTCAAATCGACTCGAATTTGTTGGCGAGCCGGCAGGCACCACCCCGACGATCCCTTGATCCCCTCAGCGGACCGGCTCCAGGAAGCCCTGCTCGACGAGCAGCCGGATCTGCGCCGGAGTGCGGTCGCGCAGCAGCACCGGGTCCTCGCCGATCAGCTGGGCGATGGCGTCGAGGATGCGACCGGCGCTCATCGTGCCGTCGCACACGCCCGCGAAGCCCGCGCCGACCGTGTCCACCCGGGTCGCCCGGCGCATGCCGCGGTTCTGCCGCAGCACGACATGCTCGGGGTCCTCCGCGCCGGGCAGCCCGACCTGCTCCTGCACGACCTCGGCGCCGAGCCGGAAGTGTCCTTCGAGCAGGGCGGCGTCGTCGTGGTCGCGCAGGTAGTCCAGCCGGTCGAAGTGGGCCCGGATGGTGTCCCCGAGCGGCTGCTCCACCGGATGCGGCCACTCCTCCACCGTGACGGAGGGCACGGCGGCGCCCGTCCTGCGCAGGGTGATCCAGCCGAAGCCGACGGCCTTCACCTTGCGCACCTCGAACTCGTCGAGCCATGCGTCGTACCGCGCCTGGTACTCCGCCGCGTCCTCGCGGTGGTCGCCCGCGTCCCGCAGCCACAGCTCGGCGTACTGATTGACGTCCTGCACCTCGCGCTGCACGATCCACGCGTCGCAGCCCCGGGGCACCCATGACCGGAGCCGGTCCTGCCAGTCCTCCCCTTCCACGTGCTGCCAGTTGGCGAGGAACTGCGCGAACCCGCCCTCGTTCAACCGCTCCCCCGCCTCCTGAACGAGCGTGCGGCACAGATCGTCCCCGCCCATCCCGCCGTCACGGTAGGTGAGGCGGGCTCCGGGAGAGATCACGAACGGCGGGTTCGAGACGATCAGGTCGTACGTCTCGTCGTCCCGCACCGGCTCGAAGAGGGAGCCCTCGCGCAGATCGGCGGCCCGGGTGCCGGACAGCGCCAGCGTGAGGGCGGTGATGTGCAGCGCGCGCGGATTGAGGTCGGTGGCCGTCACGCGCGTGGCGTGCTGCGCGGCGTGCAGCGCCTGGATGCCGGAGCCGGTGCCGAGATCGAGTGCGGCGGCGACCGGCGTACGGACGGTGATGCCGGCGAGGGTCGTGGAGGCGCCGCCGACCCCCAGGACGACCCCCTCGTCACGCCGGCCGATCCCGCCGGCGCCACCGACCGCGCAGCCCAGGTCCGACACGATGAACCAGTCCTGGCCGTCGGGCCCGCCGTACGGCCGTACGTCCACCGTGGCGGCGAGCTCGTCGTCGCCGGCGCGCGCCAGCCAGCCGCTCTCCAGGCACACCTCGACGGGCAGGACGTCCGCCACGCGCGCGTGCGGCACCGGTTGCTGCAGCAGGAACAGCCGGACGAGCAGCTCCAGCGGCGAGTCCCCGCGGGTCGCCCGGAGCGCGGGCACGGTCTCGCTCCGCGCCAGGGCCGCGTACGCGGGGGCGCCGAGCAGTTCGAGCAGCCCGTCGGCGGTGAAGGTGGCTCCGAGCAGGGCGTCCCGGAGCCGGGCGGCGACATCGGGACGGTCGGAGGAGGGCAGCGGGGACAGGGGGGACTGACTGGCGTTACTCACGCCCCCCATTGTGGCCGCCGGCACCGGTATCGCACGTGCCCGTGCCGGGCAACGGGCGCGGCTCGGCGGACCGCCCGGGCAGTCACACTGGAGGTGGGCAGTCCCTCAGGACCCGGCAGTCACTCTGGAACTCGGCGGTCCAGCCCGCCCCGGAAGTGCTCCTCGCTCAGCTCTGGGTCGCCGGCGCCGTGGCCGCCTTGCAGCTGTCCTGCCGTGCCATCGCCTGGCCGACCTCGCCCTCCTCCAGGGTCCGCAGCGCGTCGTTGCCGCTCTTGCCCAGCTTGTCGAGCTCCGTGGCGATGTCCTTCAGGCCGTCCGCGAACTTGCCCTGGTCCTTGGTGTCGAGCCCGTCGACCTGCTTCTTCAGGGAGGCGTACGAGGTGGAGATCGTGTTGAGCTCCTTGACGGCGTCCTGCTGCTTCTTCTCGCCGTTCTCGACGTCCGGCGCCCCGGCCTTGGTCACCGCGGCCCCGATGGCCTTGTAGGCGTCGGACATGTCCTGGAAGGCCTTTGCGTCGGTCTTCTGGACGTCCTCCGGCTTGCTGTTGTCCGAGGTTTCCTTCTGGATCGAGGCATTGGCCGACTCGATCTTCTTGGCCTGCGGCTGTACGGCGTCGCAGACCTCCTTGGCCCAGGAGTCCAGCTTCTCGTTGTCGTCGCCGCCGCATCCCGACAGCGCCAGTACCAGTACCGCACCGCCGGACAGTGCGGCCGCGAGCTTCTTGTTCACCGGTTTGGTCCCTTCCATGGCTCTCGGCCCCGGAACATACACGCCAGATGCACGGCAACCGCACGGCGAGAGTCTATTAAGACCTTTTTGTAACCTTTTGCACCAAGCGAGAGAAGCCTCACGGCGCGATGGCGCACACACACAGAGCGGGCGGGCGACGCGCAACGCGCGCCGCCCGCCCGCACCTTGAGCTGGGGCTCGGTCGACCTCCCTACGAAACCACCGCCGGGTCCGCCGACTTGGGCTCCGGTTCGGCGTTGTCTTCGTCACCCATGGCGATTCCGCGCCGCTTTGACACGTACACCGCACCGGCGATGACGACGAACGCGAGGGCCGCGATCAGGATCCGCACCCCGATGCTCTTGTCCGGGCCGTAGGAGAACTTGATCACTGCGGGCGCGATGAGCAGCGACACCAGGTTCATGACCTTCAGCAGCGGGTTGATCGCGGGACCGGCGGTGTCCTTGAAGGGGTCGCCGACGGTGTCGCCGATCACGGTCGCCGCGTGGGCCTCACTGCCCTTGCCTCCGTGGTGGCCGTCCTCGACGAGCTTCTTGGCGTTGTCCCAGGCGCCACCGGAGTTGGCCAGGAACACCGCCATCAGCGTGCCCGCCCCGATCGCGCCCGCCAGGAACGCGCCGAGCGGGCCGACACCGAGCGTGAACCCGATGAAGATGGGCGCCATCACGGCGAGCAGACCGGGCGTGGCCAGCTCGCGCAACGCGTCCTTGGTGCAGATGTCGACGACCTTGCCGTACTCCGGGGTCTCGCTGTAGTCCATGATCCCGGGCTTCTCGCGGAACTGGCGCCGCACTTCGAAGACCACGGCACCGGCCGACCGCGACACGGCGTTGATCGCCAGCCCCGAGAAGAGGAAGACGACCGCCGCGCCTGCGACGAGACCCACGAGGTTGTTGGGCTGCGAGATGTCCATCATCAGGCTCAGCGGGGCTCCGTCCCCGCTGAGTTTCTCGCCCACGTCCCGCGCGCCGGTGAAGATCGCGTCGCGGTACGACCCGAACAGCGCCGCCGCCGCGAGCACGGCCGTGGCGATCGCGATGCCCTTGGTGATCGCCTTGGTGGTGTTGCCGACCGCGTCCAGGTTCGTGAGCACCTGCGCGCCCGCGCCCTCGACGTCGCCGGACATCTCCGCGATGCCCTGCGCGTTGTCGGAGACCGGCCCGAAGGTGTCCATCGCGACGATCACACCGACCGTGGTGAGCAGGCCGGTACCCGCCAGCGCCACCGCGAACAGCGCCAGCATGATCGACGTACCGCCGAGCAGGAACGCCCCGTACACGCCGAGGCCGATCAACAGCGCGGTGTAGACGGCCGATTCGAGACCGACGGAGATACCGGCGAGGACGACGGTGGCCGGGCCGGTGAGCGAGGTCTTGCCGATGTCCCGGACGGGACGCCGGGTGGTCTCGGTGAAGTAGCCGGTCAGTTGCTGGATCAGGGCGGCGAGCACGATGCCGATGGCCACCGCGACGAGCGCCAGGACCCGCGGGTCGCCGTCCTTGCCCGTGATCGCCGCGTCCGTCACGCCGTCGAGCTCCGAGTACTTCCCGGGCAGGTAGACGAAGACGGCCACGGCCACCAGCACGAGCGAGATCACCGCGGAGATGAAGAACCCGCGGTTGATGGCGCTCATGCCGCTGCGGTCGGCGCGCCGGGGCGCCACCGCGAAGATCCCGATCATGGCGGTGATCACACCGATCGCCGGCACGAGCAGCGGGAAGCCGAGCCCGGCGTCGCCGAAGGCCGCAGACCCGAGGATCAGCGCGGCGACGAGGGTCACGGCGTACGACTCGAAGAGGTCGGCCGCCATGCCCGCGCAGTCGCCGACGTTGTCGCCCACGTTGTCGGCGATGGTCGCGGCATTGCGCGGGTCGTCCTCCGGAATGCCCTGTTCGACCTTGCCGACCAGGTCGGCGCCGACGTCGGCGGCCTTGGTGAAGATGCCGCCGCCGACACGCATGAACATCGCGATCAGCGCGGCCCCGAGGCCGAAGCCCTCGAGCACCTTCGGCGCGTCGGCCGCGTACACCAGCACCACACAGGAGGCGCCCAGCAGGCCGAGGCCCACCGTGAACATGCCGACGACGCCGCCCGTGCGAAATGCGATCTTCATCGCTTTGTGCGAAACGGTGGTGAGATCTTTTTCCGGCTCGCCTGCCGCCGGAGTGGCTTCACGCGCCGCCGCGGCGACACGCACATTGCTGCGCACGGCGAGCCACATGCCGATATAGCCCGTGGCTGCCGAGAACGCCGCTCCGATCAGGAAGAACACCGACCGACCGGCACGCTGATTCCAGTCGTCCGCGGGCAGCAGCATGAGCAGGAAGAACACGACCACGGCGAATACCGCGAGCGTGCGCAGCTGACGTGCCAGATAGGCGTTCGCGCCTTCCTGGACCGCCGCGGCGATCTTCTTCATGCTGTCGGTGCCCTCGCCGGCCGCGAGTACCTGGCGTACCAGGACGCCCGCGACCACGAGTGCCGCCAGCGCGACGACCGCGATGACCACGACGAGAACGCGGTTGTCATCGGTCAGTACGGCGGCTGCGAGGTCTGTGGGATGGCCCGACTGTGGTGAGAGAGAAAGCCCCGCCATTCGTCCTCCTTGACGCTTGGGCTGAGCTCAAGATGTGGACGGGATTGTAGGTACCGGAACCTGATCAAAACAGAGCGCGATAAGTGGAATTGGCCTTCTGAGGTAATGCCCTGAAAGCATTCTCGGACGGCCCGGGAGCATGCGAATGATCGTGAACGAATTCACGCGCTGAACGGCACAGGAACTACTGTAAAGGCGACCACTGACACCCGCACATGACGAAGGGCCCCACGGGTGTGGGGCCCTTCGTCGAGAACGGTGTGCGCGGTGGTTTGTCAGGCCAGGATGGTCGGCGGTGGGGTGGTCGGCCAGGTCATCTTGATCGACCCGCCGTGCTCCCCCGCGCTGACCTCGACGTCGTCGACGAGTCCGCTGATGACCGCGAGGCCCATCTCGTCCTCCTCGGCCTCACTGTCGAGGTCGCCGGATCCGGCGCCTGCGCGCTCGCCGGGGACCGCGTGCGGGGCCTCGTCGCCGACCTCGATGGAGAACTGTTTCTCCTCCTCGATCAGCAGCACCTTCACCGGTGCCGAGATCCCGCCGGCCTGATGCAGCCCGACGGCCCGCGTACAGGCCTCGCCGACGGCGAGCCTGACCTCGTCGAGGACGGCCTCGTCCACTCCGGCCCTGCGCGCCACCGCGGCCGCCACCAGCCGGGCGGTCCTGACGTGCTCGGGCAGCGCGCTGAAGCGGAGCTCAACGGTGGCCATGCATCCCCCTCGCAACTACGGGCGTGCTGTCGAGAGGCTCCGGGCCGCCGAAAGCCCGGGCCCCCTCGGTCTTCACTTCTGCCGAACTCTTGCCGCGACTTCGGCCGGCCCGGGCGCGAGGCCCGGGCCCGGTGGTCAGTCGGTCGCCGCCACCGCTTCCTCGACCGAGGTGTGAATCGGGAACACCTTGGTCAGGCCGGTGATACGGAAGATCTTCAGAATGCGCTCCTGGTTGCAGACCAGGCGCAGGGAGCCCTCATGGGCCCGCACACGCTTCAGGCCGCCGACCAGCACGCCGAGCCCGGTGGAGTCGAGGAAGTCCACGCCCTCCATGTCGACGACAAGGTGGAAACTGCCGTCGTTCACCAGCTCGACCAACTGCTCGCGCAGCTTGGGCGCGGTATATACGTCGATTTCGCCACCGACCCTGACGATCGTGCGATCGCCCATGGTCTCGGTCGACAGGGACAGGTCCACGGATCCTCCAGCACCTTGCTATCGAGCGGTCGCCCTTGGGGCACCTCGGCTTCGTCCCCTGGACGGTTCGCCAGCCGCGATGGCATTCAATCACTTACGGGCAGGCGTGCACGACGCCTTGGCTCCATTGTCCGTCACGCCAGTGACACACTCGGTGCCGATGGCCAAGAATCACCGATCCGATCGAACCCCGACGGACCCCGCCTCCCGACCCGCGCCGGGCGCGGTCCTGGACCGCCTCGCGTCCGGTCCGAGCAGGGCTTCGCGCATTACTCATACGGAGCACTTGCCCCCGCGCGAGGGTCGGCATGCCGTCTGGCCGGACCGGATCCGAGCGGAGGTCGTGGCGGCCGTGCAGGCCGCGGGGATCGAGCATCCCTGGGCCCATCAGGCGCGCGCGGCGGAGCACGCGCTGGACGGCGAATCGGTCGTCGTCGCCACCGGCACGGCCTCCGGCAAGTCCCTGGCCTACCTCGCGCCGGTCCTGTCCACCCTCCTGGACGGCGCCGAGGCCCCGAACGGCCGCGGCGCGACCGCCCTCTACCTGGCCCCCACCAAGGCCCTTGCGGCGGATCAGTGCCGCTCCGTGAAGGAACTTTCACATCCGTTGGGCCATTCGGTGCGCACCGCCGTGTACGACGGCGACACTCCTTTCGAGGAGCGCGAGTGGATCCGCCAGTACGCCAACTACGTCCTGACCAACCCGGACATGCTGCACCGCGGCATCCTGCCCTCCCACCCCCGCTGGTCCTCCTTCCTGAAGTCGCTGAAGTACGTGGTCGTCGACGAGTGCCACACCTACCGCGGCGTCTTCGGCTCGCACGTCGCCCAGGTGCTGCGCCGGCTGCGCCGCCTGTGCGCCCGCTACGGCTCCTCGCCCGTGTTCCTGCTGGCCTCCGCGACCGCCGCGGAGCCCGCGGTGGCCGCCCGCCGCCTCACCGGCCTGCCGGTGGTGGAGGTCGCCGACGACGCCTCCCCGCGCGGTGAACTGGTGTTCGCCCTCTGGGAACCGCCGCTGACCGAGCTGCAGGGCGAGAAGGGCGCCCCCGTCCGCCGCACGGCCACCGCCGAGGCCGCCGACCTGCTCACCGACCTCACCGTGCAGGGCGTCCGCTCGGTCGCCTTCGTACGGTCCCGGCGCGGGGCCGAGCTGATCTCCGTCATCTCCCAGGAGCGACTGGCCGAGGTCGACCGGTCACTGGCCCGGCGTGTCGCGGCGTACCGGGGCGGCTATCTCCCGGAGGAACGCCGGGCACTCGAACAGGCCCTCCATTCGGGTGAACTGCTGGGCCTCGCCGCGACGAACGCCCTCGAACTCGGCATCGACATCTCCGGCCTTGACGCGGTCGTCATCGCCGGCTACCCGGGCACCCGCGCCTCCCTGTGGCAGCAGGCGGGCCGGGCCGGACGGTCCGGGCAGGGGGCGCTGGCCGTCCTGGTCGCACGGGACGACCCGCTGGACACCTTCCTCGTCCACCACCCGGAGGCCCTGTTCGACCAGCCCGTCGAGTCGACGGTCCTCGACCCGGACAACCCCTACGTGCTGGCCCCGCACTTGTGTGCGGCCGCCGAGGAACTGCCCCTGACGGACGAGGACCTCGACCTGTTCGGCCCGGCCTGCGAGGACCTCCTCCCCCAGCTCGAGGCCGCCAGGCTGCTGCGCCGCCGCACCAGAGCCTGGCACTGGACCCGCCGCGAGCGGGCCGCCGATCTGACCGACATCCGCGGTGAGGGCGGGCGGCCGGTCCAGGTCGTCGAGGCCGGCACGGGCCGGCTGCTCGGCACGGTCGACGCGGGCGCCGCGCACTCGACCGTCCATGAGGGGGCGGTCCACCTCCACCAGGGCCGCACGTACCTGGTGCGGTCGCTGGACCTGGAGGACTCCGTCGCCCTCGTCGAGGAGGCCGCGCCGCCCTACTCCACGGTCGCCCGCGACACGACGTCGATCTCCGTGCTGGAGACGGACGTCGAGGTGCCCTGGGGCGACGGCCGCCTGTGTTACGGCTCCGTCGAGGTCACCAACCAGGTCGTCTCCTTCCTCCGCAGACGGCTGATGACCGGCGAGGTGCTGGGCGAGACGAAACTCGATCTCCCGCCTCGTACGCTGCGCACCCGGGCCGTGTGGTGGACCGTCACCGAGGACCAGCTCGACCGCGCCCGGATCAACCCGGAGATCCTCGGCGGCTCCCTGCACGCCGCCGAGCACGCCTCGATCGGCCTGCTGCCCCTCTTCGCGACCTGCGACCGCTGGGACATCGGCGGTGTGTCGATCCCGCTCCATCCCGACACGCTCCTGCCCACGGTCTTCGTCTACGACGGCCATCCCGGCGGCGCGGGCTTCGCGGAGCGCGCCTTCCACACCGCCCGCACCTGGCTGACCGCCACACGCCAGGCCATCGCCTCCTGCGAGTGCGACGCCGGCTGCCCGTCGTGCATCCAGTCCCCCAAGTGCGGCAACGGCAACGACCCGCTGCACAAGAGAGGGGCGGTCCGGCTGCTCACGGTGCTGCTGGAGGGGGCTCCCGAGGAGAAGGAGGCGGAGGCGGAGGCGGAGGAGCGGCCGGCGGAAGCGCCTCCGGAGCCGACGGAAGCCCCACAGGAGCCGATGGAGGCCCCACGGGAGCCGACGGAAGCCTCACCGGACTCGGAGGCCCAACGGCAGCCGACCGAAACCCAACAGCAGCCGAGGGAAGTCCCGAGGGAGCCGAAGGAGGCCCCGCCCGCGCCCTGACCTCCGCCGTGAACGGCCCCCGGCCCGACGCCGCCGTCACGTCCGAGATCTCCCCGACGACCTCGCACCGCACGAGCCGCACGCCCTGTGCCCGCGCCACCCGGCCGGCCCGGGCACAGGCCGCCGTACCGCCCTCGGCCCAGTGGTCCGCCGCCGCGAGCGCCGCGAGATCCGCACCGCCCGCCGCACGGTGCCGGATCACGACGGCCTGCCCCAGCGCGAGGACGACGCCGAACACCACGCACAGCATGGCGATCGCCCCGACACTCCAGACGGTTGCGGACCCCTGGTCCGAGGCAGCACCTCGCATCGGCTGGCGCCCCCGGTCCCGACACCCCGGGCGCCGGGACCGCACCCCCGGCACCCTCCTCACGTGCCCACCCCCACCGTCTCCTCCACCGACGCCACGGCCTCCTCCCGCACGGCGAAGGACAGGCCGCGCAGCATCGGCGGCTCGGCGACGACGACCACCCGGACGTGTTCCGCGCCCCGGTCGACAGTCACCTTCGCGCCGGGCGGTGCCGCCTCACGGGTCAGCCGCACGACCGCGTCGGGCGGGTCCTGGCGGGCCGCCGCGCGGGCGCCCGTCCGTGCCGCGTCGACGCACTGGATCTGCGCGGCCACGACCAGCAGCCCCCACACCAGCCCCATCGCGAACATCACCAGCACCGGCAGCACCACGGCCGACTCCGCCGTGACGAACCCCCGGTCCGCGCCCCGCTCACATCCGCGCATTGAGGGCTTCCTTCACGATGTTCTGGAGCTCCGCGCTGACCGCGCCGCTCGTGACGACCTTGTAGAGCACCACCGCGAACGCCACGGCCGCGACGATTCCCATCGCGTACTCGGACGTGACCATCCCCGCGTCCCTCCGCGCCGCACGCGCCCCGCACATCAGGGCACCCAGTCGTGCCCGTACCGCCTGATACATCTCAACCCCCGTAGGAAAGAGTCCGAACTTCTCTTGGTTGTCGCTGACTTGTTCCGCCGCCGATCCAGGTCTCCGTCTCACGCACCACCCCCTCCGAGCACCCCGCCCGCGAGCCCGATCACCACGGGCAGCACGCCGACCGCGATGAACGCGGGCAGGAAGCACAGTCCGACCGGCGCGCTGACCATGACGCCCGCTCGGCGTGCCCTGGCCGTCGCGGCACGCCCCCAGTCGGCACGGGCTTCCGCGGCGAGTCGTGCGACCGGCGTGGCGGCGGGCAGTCCGGAGACGTCGGCCCGTTCGAGCAGCCGGGCCAGGCCTCCGGCGCCGGGGAGGGCGGCCAACCTCCGCCAGGCAGCGCCCGGTTCACCGCCCAGCCGTACCTCCGCCGCGCCCTGGGCGAGAGCGTCGCCCACCGGGCCGCCCAGGGCCTCGCCCACCGCCTGCGCGGCGATCACCGGGCCGGCGCCCGCCGCGATGCAGGCCGCCAGCAGATCTGCGGCCAGGGGCAGTTGCCGCGCCGCCTCGGCGAGGTCGGGTGCCCGTGGGTCCGTACCGGCCTCCCGCCGCAGCCGCCACCGCCACATCCCCACCGCGCCGGCCAGTCCGACGGCGACACCGACCGGGCCGCCGATCAGCGCCCACCCGGCGCAGGCCACGCCCAGAGGGGCCGGCCATCTCCGCGCGGCGCGTCCCAAGATGAGGCGCGGAGCCCGAGTGACCGTTTCCCGGGGCGACAGTTCGGCCAGCCGGCGCCGCAACCTCCGGCGGCGCCCTGCCCTCTTCAGCCTGCGCACCGACCAGCAGAGGCCCAGTAACACCCCCACCGTCACCCCCAGCCTGTGGAAAACCTCTCCGCTCATGCCGCCTCCTCCGCTCCCCGCACGATCCGCCGCACCCACCACAGCCCGAGGCCCTCCAGCACACCGCCCGTCACCAGACAGCCCAGGCCCGCCGTGGTGTGCAGCAGGACCTGGAGGGGGTCGGCACCGAGGGCGGTGCCGATGAGAAGGCCCAGGGCGGGCAGCCCGGCGAGCAGCACCGCCGTGGCCCGCGCGCCCGCCAACTGGGCGCGCAGGTCGGAGCGTTGGTCCCGCTCGGCGCGCAGAGCGGCGGCGAGCCGGTCGAGTCCGGCCGCGAGTCCCGCGCCCTGGTCCACGGCGACCCGCCAGCAGGCCGCGAGTCCCCGCAGCCCTTCCGCACCCGGCTGCCTGGCGGCGGTCGAGAGGGCGTCCGGCACGTCACCGCCGAACCGTGCCGCCGCCAGCACCGTCGGCTGTGCGTCCGCGAGTCCGCCGCAGTCCCGCGCGGCCCGCAGCAACGCCTCTCCCGGCTGGCACCCGGCCCGGACCTCCCCGGCGAGCGCCCCGCACAACGCGATCACCGCGTCGGCCCGGCGCTCCCGGTCCCGCCGCGCCCGGCCGGCCAGCCTGATCCGCCTCAGCAGCGGCACGCCGGCCGCTCCGAGGACGGCCGGCAGCACCGACGCCCCGAGCACCGCGAGCACCAGCCCGGCCACCGGCGCCCACCACTCGGCCCGCAGCCGCCCCCGGGCCCGCCGCAGCCCATCGGCCACCCGCCGCCGCCCAGGCGGCCCGCTCCCGAGCGTCCCGCCGCCCGCGAGCAGCAACCGCGCCCGCCGTGCCGCCGAGTGACGCTCACCCAGCAGCCAGACAGCCGCCCCCATGCACGCCACGGCCGCACCCATGGACATCTCAGCCGCTCCCGTCATCACTCGCCCCCGTCACCGCGGCCTCACCCGGCTCGCCCTCGCGTCCCTCACCCCGAAGCAGCCCCCGCAGCCGCTCCCACCCCCGCTCGCGCACGAAGGCCCGCGCTCCCCACCGCAGCGCCGGCACCGTCCGCACCAGCCCGGACGGGTCCCGCTCCAGCACATGCACCTCGGCGATCCGCCGCCGCCCGGTCCGGTCGCGCACGAGGTGCAGCACCACGGAGAGGGCGGCCGCCACCTGGCTGTGCAGCGCGGCCCGGTCGAGCCCGGCTGCCGTACCCAGCGCCTCCAGCCGGGCCGGTACGTCGGCGGCGGCGTTGGCGTGCACGGTTCCGCACCCGCCCTCGTGGCCGGTGTTCAACGCGGCGAGCAGATGCACCACTTCGGGTCCGCGCACCTCGCCCACGACCAGCCGGTCGGGCCGCATCCGCAGCGCCTGGCGCACCAGGTCCTCGAGGGTGACGAGGCCCGCGCCCTCCTGGTTGGCAGGTCTGGTCTCCAGCCGCACCACGTGCGGATGGTCCGGCCGCAGTTCCGCCGAGTCCTCGGCGAGGACGATCCGCTCGTCCGGCCTCACCAGCCCCAGAAGGGCGCTCAGCAGGGTCGTCTTGCCGCTGCCCGTGCCGCCGCTGACGAGGAAGGACAGCCGCGCGTCGAGCAGCGCACGCAGCACGCGGTCCCCGCCCGGCGGCACGGTGCCCGCCGCGACCAGCTCGCCGAGCGTGAAGGCACGCGGCCGCACGACCCGCAGCGACAGGCAGGCACAGCCCACGGCGACCGGCGGCAGCACCGCGTGCAGCCTGGTCCCGTCGGGCAGCCTGGCGTCGGCCCAGGGCCGGGCGTCGTCCAGCCGGCGCCCGGCCACGGCGGCGAGGCGCTGGGCGAGCCTGCGCACGGCCGCCGCGTCCACGAAACGCACCGGCGTGAGCTCCAGTCCGCCGCCCCGGTCCACCCAGACCCGGTCCGGGGCCGACACCAGCACGTCGGTCACCGACGGGTCGGCGAGCAGGGGCTCCAGTGGCCCGCTGCCGACCAGCTCGGACCGCAACCGCGCGGCGGCCCCCAGGACTTCGGCATCTCCGAGCACCCGGCCCTGTTCCCGCAGGGCCTGTGCCACGCGCGCGGGGGTCGGTTCGGCCCCGCTCTCGGCCAGCCACCGCCGTACTCCGTCGAGCAGTTCCGCGCCCTCCGGTCCGGCCAGGGTGCTCATGCCGCACCCGCCTCGACGAGCGCCCGCTCCCAGAACTCCTTGCAGAACCGGGCGAGCGGTCCGCGCCGGGCGGCGCCCGGGGGTGCCGTGCCCTCGTCCGGGCGCAGCAGTTGCGGCTCGGCCGGCACCTCGCCGACCAGGGGCAGTCCGAGCAGCCGGGCCACCTCCCGGTCGTCGAGCCCGGGCGCGTACGGCCCGCGGACGGCCACCCGCAGGTCCCGCAGGACCATGCCGACCGCGGAGGCCACCCGCCCGGCGGCCGCGACGGCGCGCAACTCTGCGGGCACCACCAGCACGCCGACGTCGAGCTGGGTGAGGACCTCGGCGACGCCGTCGTCGATGCGGCGCGGCAGGTCGACCACGACGGTGCCGCCCCGGCGCCGGGCCGCGGCGAGCACCGCGCGCACCGCCTGGGGCGGGACGGCGATCCGGTCGCCGCGGTCCCAGCTGAGCACCCGCAGCGAGTGCAGCTCGGGCAGCGACTCCTCCAGCGCGCCCCCGCCGACCCGCCCCCGTGAGGAGGCGAAGGCGGGCCAGCGCAGTCCGTCGGCCGTCTCGCCGCCGAGGAGTACGTCGAGTCCGCCGCCCAGCGGATCGGCGTCCACGAGGAGTGTGCGCAGGCCCTCGCGCGCGGAGGTGACGGCGAGCGCGCACGCGAGCGTGGATGCTCCAGCCCCTCCCCGGCCGCCGATGACGCCCACGGTGAGGGCGGGCCGGCCGACGCCCTCGGCCACGTCGGCGATGCGGTCGACCAGCCACTGCTCACCGTCGGGCAGCATCAGGACGTGCTCGGCGCCGATCTCGACGGCCCGCCGCCACACCCCGGAGTCGTCCTGGTCCCGGCCGACGAGGACGACTCCCCTTCGCCGCGCGGCCCCGCGCACCCGCCGCGCGGCGTCGTCACCCACGAGGACGAGGGGCGCGGTCTCCCAGCCGCCTCTGCGGTCGGGCACCCCGTGGTGCACTTCGGGTGTGGCGCCCGCCGCCGCGCACAGGCGCAGCAGGTCGTCGAGGAGTTCGGTGTCCTCGGTGACGATCAGCGGCCCGCCCTGCCGCCCTCCGGTGGCCGGCGGCGGATCATGTGTGACGGCTCCTGCCACGGTCTCCATCCCCCTTCGCTGCACGACTCGCACGGCCCCTGCGGCCCCGCGAATCCCAAACGTGGGAAGAACCGGCAACGCGGCCTCCCTTTGAACGGCCGGCACAAACCGGCCGAGCGCCCCCGGCAATCGGAGCCGGGTCATGAACCCGCCGCGAGCGGGGTGCGCTGGAATCACGGTGCAGCGATCCCGGAAATCGTGTGGATCTTGGTGGATAACTGTGGACGCCTCGATGGTTGTGAATATCGCCGTCACTCATACCGGTGACGCCCGCAGGGCCTCAGTGCGACTTCCACAGAGCAGTCCGATGATTACGCTCCGTGACAGATCATGGTCATGTCAAGAACGCCGCCGATGCGGCGTCAGAATGGCTTTCCGGTCGCGCGAAGAGGGAGAAAATGCATCCGGACATGCGACGACCCCCGCCGGGGGGGAGAGCGGGGGTCGTCCCCACGGCCGACTCGGGGGGGGAGGAGTCGGGCCGGGTTAGCACGGTCGCGAACGATCCGTGACTTCCATGGTGTACCCGAAGGCCCTCTCAGGCAAACCCACGCGCCCCACCTTACGCCGAATGGGCTGCCCCTATGCTCAAGGATGTGGAAAACCACTTGTCGCCCCGCACAGCGGCCTTCTTTGACCTGGACAAGACGGTCATTGCGAAGTCGAGCACGCTCACGTTCAGCAAGTCGTTCTACCAAGGCGGTCTGATCAACCGCAGGGCCGTCTTGCGAACTGCATATGCCCAGTTCGTCTTCCTGGCCGGCGGCGCCGACCACGAACAGATGGAGCGCATGCGCGCCTACCTGTCCGCGCTGTGCCGCGGCTGGAACGTGCAGCAGGTCAAGGAGATCGTCGCCGAGACGCTGCACGATCTGATCGACCCGATCATCTACGACGAGGCCGCCTCCCTCATCGAGGAGCACCACACCGCCGGCCGCGACGTCGTGATCGTGTCCACGTCGGGCACGGAGGTGGTCGAGCCGATCGGCGAGCTGCTCGGCGCGGACCGGGTGGTGGCGACCCGCATGGTCGTGGGCGAGGACGGCTGCTTCACCGGCGAGGTGGAGTACTACGCCTACGGCCCGACCAAGGCCGAGGCCATCAGGGAACTGGCCGCGTCCGAGGGGTACGACCTCAGCCGCTGCTACGCCTACAGCGACTCGGCGACCGACGTGCCCATGCTGGAGTCCGTCGGCCACCCCCACGCCGTGAACCCGGACCGGGCGCTGCGCCGCGAGGCCCTCGCGCGCGGGTGGCCGATTCTGGACTTCCACCGTCCGGTCCGGCTCAAGCAGCGCCTCCCCGGGTTCTCCGTACCGCCGCGTCCGGCGCTCGTCGCGATGGCCGCCATAGGCGCCGCCGCGGCCACGGCCGGCCTCGTCTGGTACGCGAACCGGCGCCGGGCCACCGTCGCTTGAGCCGGAGCGACCCGAAGTCCTATTTGAACGCAAAAGTAAAGAAGTGCTGCGTGGACTTCCGCTTACTCCGGGGCAGGAGTACAAAGGAGTCAACGGCCCGCGAGACCAAGGACATCCGAGAGGATCACCTTAATTACGCATTTGGCCCCACGGACCGAGCATGAACACCGGGCACCCACGCGACGTCGACCCGTCGATTACGGGCCAGCCGCACCAGGGACGGGCAAAGTTCCCGACCTGATGGGCATATATCGAGGACGCTTGGTACCCCGATGCTCATGCCAGCGGCGGTACGAGTTCTCGTACCGCCGCATTTCTCTGACGGACCGGTCCAGCCGTCACGCCGCTCCGCGCTGCAGCGCCTCGCACACCGCCATCGACTCGCGCGCCCCCAGTTCGACCGCCCTGCCGCAGTGGGCGATCCAGGCGGCCATGCCCTCCGGAGTGCCGGAAACGTACCCGTCGAGGGCCTCCAGGTAGGCCTCGCGGCCCAGCTCGGCGTGGCCCACCTCGGCCGCGCAGACCGACTTCGGATCCAGGCCGCTGCCGATCAGGACGATGCGTTCGGCCGTGCGCGCGACCAGGCCGTTGTAGGACGTGAAAGGACGTAGCGCGAGGAGCTCGCCGTGCACGACGGCGGCCGTCACCAGCGCAGGCGCGGTGCCGCCCGCGATGATCAGCTCCGCCAGCCCCTCCAGCCGGCCGTGCGCCTGGGCCGCGCTCGGCAGCGGCAGCCCGACGAGCGGCTCGTCGACCGGCTCGCCCTCCTGCCGGGGCCGTCCCACCTGGTCGGCCTTGTCGGCCGCAGCCACCAGGTGTAGCCGGGCCAGCACCCGCAGGGGCGACTGCCGCCAGATGGACAGCAGCTGGCCCGCCTCGGCGGTGAGCCGTAGAGCGGCACCCACGGTGCGCGCCTCGTCGTCGCCGCTGAAGTCCGTACGCCGGCGGACCTCCTCCAGGGCCCAGTCCGCACCGGCCAGCGCCGCCGAGCCGCGGGCGCCGCGCAGGGCCGCCTCGGAGGTGATCGCGTTGCTGCGGCGACGCATGATCCGGTGCCCGTAGACACGGTCCACGGACTTGCGTACGGACTCCACGGATTCGGCCACACCGGGCAGCGCCCCCAGGGCCGCGAGAGGGTCGGCGGTCGCGCCTGCTGTACTCATGAGTACGACCCTACGCACCCCGGGGACCCGCTCCGCGGCGGAGTGGCCATCTTCACTCCGGCCGCTACTTCGCCGCCGGAGGACCGGGAACTCCCTTCGGGGCCGGGGCGGGCCCGCCCGCGAGGAAGGACGCCCAGCCCTGCTTCGGCGCCTCGCCGACCTTCAGTGTGCGCAGCTTCTCCAGCGTCGTCGGGTCCTGGGCGTCCAGCCAGTCCACGAGCTGCCGGAACGAGACACAGCGCACCTCCTCCTTGGTGCACACCGTCTCGATGACCTCCTCGACGGCCCGCATGTAGGTGCCGCCGTTCCAGGACTCGAAGTGGTTGCCGATGATCAGGGGCGCGCGGTTGCCGTCGTAGGCGCGGTGGAAGCCCTTGAGCAGGCCGTCGCGCATCTGGTCGCCCCAGAAGTCGTGCAGGGCGGGGTTGCCCTGGGTGGTGGTGCCCGACTGGTTGACCATGAAGTTGTAGTCCATGGTCAGCTGCTCGTAGGAGTGCCCGGGGAACGGCACGAGCTGCATGGACACGTCCCACAGGCCCTGCTTCTTCTTCGGCCAGACCTGGTCGTTGACGCCGCTGGTGTCGTAGCGGAAGCCCAGGTCGCGGGCTGCCTTCAGGAAGTTCCGCTGGCCCTCCAGGCAGGGCGTGCGGGCGCCGATGAGCTCCTTGTCGTAGTCGAAGGGCAGCGGGGACGCGTCCTTCAGGCCGGCGTTGGTCTTCCAGGTCTTCACGAACTGCTTGGCCTGGGCGATCTCGTCCTTCCAGTCCTGCACGGACCACTCGCCGACCCCGCCGCCGCTGCCGCAGAAGTGGCCGTTGAAGTGAGTGCCGATCTCGTTGCCCTCCAGCCACGCCAGACGCAGCTGCTGCACCGTGGCGGCGATGCCGCGGCGGTCGTTGAAGCCGATGTCGGAGCGGCCCGGGGAATGCTGCGGCGGCCGGTACAGGTCGCGCTTCTCGTCCGGCAGCAGGTACACGCCGCTCAGGAAGTAGGTCATGGTCGCGTTGTTCGCCCTGGCGACCTTGCGGAAGTGCGAGAACAGCTTCTGACTGTCCTCGCCCGCGCCGTCCCAGGAGAAGACGACGAATTGCGGGGGCTTCTGACCGGGCCGCAGCCGCTCGGGCCTGGGCAGGTGGGGCTGGGCGCCGGTGTAGGCGGTGGAACCGTCTCCGATCAGCCGGACCGCGCTCCTGGGCGCGTGAGCCGGCTTCGCCTTCCGCGGGGCGGGGCTCTCGTGTCTCGATGTGTCGGTTCCGCAACCGGCGAGCGATGCGGCGCAGACCGCGGCGATCACGGAACCCGCGACGATCCTGTGGCTGGCGGCCATGTTCCGCCCACCTTCTTCCTTCTCTCGGATGCAGACAGCGCCGCCAAATTCGCACGAGACCGAGAAGGAATTAGTACGACAAGCCGATCACATGGCCACTTCACCCTTCAGGGTGATTTATTAGCCCATTTGCCCGTAAAGTCCATGCTTGCCCTTTACTCTGCATTACGATTCGTTTACCGAGCGTTGATTCATCCCGCCGAATTACACCGTGACCACGGCCACGACCGGCCCCCGCCCCGAGCGGAGAGCCCGTTATGCGACCGCGCAGCCCCGGAGGAGACGGGAAACACATGTCAGCCTGCGTCCCTACCCGCGCCGACGATCCGAACCGGACCGAGCGCACCCATCCACCCCACAGCCCGCCGTCCCATGGCCCCCGCCGCTTCCGGATCGCGGGTGCCGACGTGTCGGCCTCGATCGCGGTCTTCCTGATCGCCCTGCCCCTTTCCCTGGGCATCGCCCTGGCCACCGGCGCACCGCTCCAGGCCGGCCTCGTCGCCGCCGCCGTGGGCGGGCTCGTCGCCGGACGGCTCGGCGGCTCCCCGCTCCAGGTGAGCGGACCGGCCGCCGGACTCACCGTCGTCACCGCCGACCTCATCCAGCGCTACGGCTGGCGGACGACCTGCGCCATCACCGTCCTCGCCGGCCTCGCCCAACTGGGCCTCGGCTGTCTGCGCGTGGCCCGTGGCGCCCTCGCCGTCAGCCCCGCCATCGTGCACGGCATGCTCGCCGGGATCGGTGTCACCATCGCCGTCGCCCAGCTGCACATCGTGCTCGGCGGCACACCGCAGAGTTCCGTCCCGGACAACCTCCGCGCCCTGCCCGCCCAGTTGGCGGACATGCGCCTCGCGGCCGTGTCGGTGAGCGCGCTGACGCTGGCGCTGCTGCTGCTCTGGCCGAAACTGCCCGGCCGGGCCGGGCACCTGCTGCGCAAGGTCCCGGCCGCGCTCGTCGCCGTCGCCGGAGCCAGCGTCGCCGCCGCCCTCACCGGCCTCCGCCTGCCCAAGGTCGACCTGCCGTCCTGGAGCAACCACGCCCTGGCCGGACTGCCCGAGGGCCCCGTGCTCGGCCTCGTCGCCGCGGTGCTCACCACCACGCTGGTGTGCAGCGTGCAGTCACTGCTCGGCGCGGTCGCCGTGGACAAGCTGGTGGCCGGCCGCCCGGGCCTGTCCGCCCGCGTCCGGCGCTCCGACCTCGACCGCGAACTGCTCGGGCAGGGCGCCGCGAACATCGTGTCCGGCTCGCTCGGCGGACTGCCCATCGCGGGCGTGGCCGTGCGGACTTCGGCGAATGTGCACGCGGGAGCGGTGAGCCGGAACTCCACGATGCTGCACGGCGTTCTCGTAGTGATCGCCGCGCTGCTGATGGTCCCGATCCTGGAGCTCATCCCGCTCGCCTCGCTCGCCGCCCTGGTGATGGCCGTCGGCATCCAGATGGTGTCCCTGCACCACATCCGCACGGTGACCCGCCACCGAGAAGTGTGGGTGTACGCCGTCACGACGCTCGGCGTCGTGGCCCTCGGCGTCCTGGAGGGCGTCGCCCTGGGCATCGCCATGGCCGTCGGCGTCGCCCTGCACCGCCTCACCCGCACCCGTATCACGCACGAGGAGAGGGAGGGAGTCCATCACGTACACGTCAGAGGACAGTTGACGTTCCTCGCGGTGCCACGGCTCAGCCGGGCCCTGCACCTCGTGCCCCACGGTGCGGACACCGTCGTCGAGCTGGACGGGTCGTTCATGGACCACGCGGCGTACGAGACGCTGCAGGACTGGCAGAAGACGCACACCGCGCAGGGCGGCACAGTCGAGATCACGGGGCGGCACCCCGGCGTCCGCATCTCCGAGCCCCAGGCCGTCACCGGCTGCCGCTGCCGGCCCTGGACGCCCTGGCTCAACCACCAGTGCGACCGGCCCGAATACGCTCCCTCTTCCCGGAAGGACCCGGGCGGGACCGACCGCACCGGCCCGGACCCGAAGGGCACCGGCGGAACCAGTGGGCACGAACTGGCGCGTGGCATCAGCGCGTTCCAGCGCAACACCGCGCCCCTGGTGCGCAGCGAGCTCGCCCGGCTGGCGCGTGAGGGGCAGCGGCCGTCGCAGCTCTTCCTGACCTGCGCCGACTCGCGGCTGGTCACGTCGATGATCACCTCCAGTGGTCCCGGCGACCTGTTCGTCGTGCGCAACGTGGGCAATCTCGTCCCACGGCCGGGCGAGGAGAGCGGCGACGACTCCGTGGCGGCCGCGATCGAGTACGCCGTGGACGTGCTCCAGGTGCGGTCCATCACGGTGTGCGGGCACTCGGGCTGCGGCGCCATGCAGGCGCTGCTCAACTCCGAGCCCGGCGGCGCCCGGACACCGCTGAAGCGGTGGCTGCGGCACGGGCTGCCGAGCCTGGAGCGCATGGCCGACGACAGCGGGCCGTGGGGCAGGCTGGCCGGACGGGCTCCCGAGGACGCGGTCGAGCAGCTCTGCCTGACCAACGTGGTCCAGCAGCTGGAGCACCTGCGCGCCCACGACTCGGTGGCCCGGGCCCTCGCCAAGGGCTCCCTGGAGCTGCACGGGATGTACTTCCACGTGGGCGAGGCCCAGGCCTACCTGCTCACCGAAAGGGACGGCGGCAGCGTCTTCGACCGCGTACGCGAGGCGGACCTTACGGCGTGAGCCCGGCTCGCGCAGGGGTGTGCGGCCCGGACGGCCTCCCGGCCGCCCACCCCACCGCCGCACATGCCACACCGCCGACACGCCCCGCCGCCCCATGCCCCGCCCCCGCACACTGCACCCCGCCAGCCACGCCCCCGCCCCACGGAGTGACCCGCGTTACACAGGCTGAACTTTCCCTGGTCGGCGTCCGTGGGTACGGATGACGCCGGCTGCCGACCCACCGCCCGACAGGTCTAAACCAATCGGCGGTCGGCCCTTGTCATCGCACCCCCGGGTCTGATGAGCTGTGGCCTGGGACACAACGGACACCCTGGGAAAGGCAGATGCCGTGAGCAACGAAAGCCTGGCCAACCTGCTCAAGGAAGAACGCAGGTTCGCACCCCCCGCCGACCTGGCCGCCAACGCCAACGTCACCGCGGAGGCGTATGAACAGGCCAAGGCTGACAGGCTCGGCTTCTGGGCCGAGCAGGCCCGTCGGCTGACCTGGGCCAAGGAGCCCACCGAGACGCTCGACTGGTCGAACCCGCCGTTCGCCAAGTGGTTCAAGGACGGCGAGCTCAACGTCGCCTACAACTGCGTCGACCGGCATGTGGAGGCCGGACACGGCGACCGTGTCGCGATCCACTTCGAGGGCGAGCCCGGCGACAGCCGCGCCCTCACCTACGCCGAGCTCAAGGACGAGGTCTCCAAGGCCGCCAACGCCCTGCTGGAACTGGGAGTTCAGGCCGGCGACCGGGTCGCCGTCTACATGCCGATGATCCCCGAGACGGCGATCGCGATGCTGGCCTGTGCCCGCATCGGCGCCGCGCACTCCGTCGTCTTCGGCGGTTTCTCCTCGGACGCGCTCGCCACCCGCATCCAGGACGCAGACGCGCGCGTGGTCATCACCTCCGACGGCGGCTACCGGCGCGGCAAGCCGTCCGCGCTCAAGCCGGCCGTGGACGAGGCCGTCGAGAAGGCGGGCAACGTCGAGCACGTCCTGGTCGTGCGCCGCACGGGCCAGGAGGTCGCCTTCACCGAGGGCCGCGACGTGTGGTGGCACGACCTCGTCGGGCGGCAGAGCGCCGAGCACACCCCGCAGGCGTTCAACGCCGAGCACCCGCTGTTCATCCTCTACACCTCGGGCACCACGGGTAAGCCGAAGGGCATCCTGCACACCTCCGGCGGCTACCTCACGCAGACCGCCTACACCCACCACGCCGTCTTCGACCTCAAGCCGGAGACGGATGTCTACTGGTGCACCGCCGACGTCGGCTGGGTGACGGGCCACTCGTACATCGTCTACGGCCCGCTCGCCAACGGCGCGACGCAGGTCATGTACGAGGGCACGCCCGACACGCCGCACCAGGGCCGCTTCTGGGAGATCGTCCAGAAGTACGGCGTGACGATCCTCTACACCGCGCCCACCGCGATCCGCACCTTCATGAAGTGGGGCGACGACATCCCCGCCAAGTTCGACCTGTCGAGCCTGCGGGTGCTGGGCTCGGTGGGCGAGCCGATCAACCCCGAGGCGTGGATCTGGTACCGCAAGAACATCGGCGGCGACCGCACCCCGATCGTCGACACGTGGTGGCAGACCGAGACCGGCGCGATGATGATCACCCCGCTGCCGGGTGTGACGGCGACCAAGCCCGGGTCCGCGCAGACGCCGCTGCCCGGCATCGCCGCGACGGTCGTCGACGACGAGGCCAACGAGGTGCCCAACGGCGGTGGCGGCTACCTGGTGCTGACCGAGCCGTGGCCGTCGATGCTGCGCACCATCTGGGGCGACGACCAGCGGTTCATCGACACGTACTGGTCGCGCTTCGAGGGCAAGTACTTCGCCGGTGACGGCGCCAAGAAGGACGACGACGGCGACATCTGGCTGCTCGGCCGGGTCGACGACGTCATGCTCGTCTCCGGGCACAACATCTCCACCACGGAGGTCGAGTCCGCGCTCGTCTCCCACCCCTCGGTCGCCGAGGCGGCCGTGGTCGGCGCGGCGGACGAGACGACCGGGCAGGCGATCGTCGCCTTCGTGATCCTGCGCGGCACGGCCTCCGAGACCGAGACCCTGGTCGCCGAGCTGCGCGCCCACGTCGGCAACGCGCTCGGCCCGATCGCCAAGCCCAAGCGGATCCTGCCGGTGGCCGAGCTGCCCAAGACCCGCTCCGGCAAGATCATGCGGCGTCTGCTGCGGGACGTCGCCGAGAACCGCCAGCTCGGTGACGTCACCACGCTGACCGACTCCACGGTCATGGAGCTCATCCAGGCCAAGCTGCCGGCCGCGCCCAGCGAGGACTGATCACGGCACGGGCATAGCGCAGCGGACGAAGGGCACCCGGCGGTCGGTACGCCGGGTGCCCCTCGGTACCCCCGGTGGTGATCATCGGGATGCGCCCGGCTATATGTTTACCTAGACTAAGAAAAACAACTGCTCCATGGTGCGCCGGGAAGTCTGGTCGGCATGCGTACAGCCCTGCCCACCGACCGGAGGTCTCCCCGTGACCGCGCCCCGCCCCGACACCCCCCGCAAGGTCCTCGGCCGGCTTTCGCTCCCCGAGCGGACCTACGTGGCCGACGCCCTGCGCACCGAGACCGTCGGCGGTGTGCTGCTGCTCGCCGCCGCGGTCGCCGCGCTGCTGTGGGCGAACATCCCCGGGCTGCACGACAGCTACGAGAGCGTCGCCCACTTCCACCTGGGCCCCGCCTCTCTCGGCCTGGACCTGTCGGTCGCGCACTGGGCCGCCGACGGGCTGCTGGCGATCTTCTTCTTCGTCGCCGGGATCGAGCTCAAGCGGGAGCTCGTCGCCGGTGATCTGCGCGACCCCAAGGCCGCCGCGCTGCCGGTCGTCGCCGCGCTGTGCGGGATGGCCGTACCGGCGCTCGTCTACGTCCTCACCAACGTCACCGGCGGCGGCTCGCTCGCCGGCTGGGCCGTGCCCACCGCCACGGACATCGCCTTCGCGCTCGCCGTGCTCGCGGTCATCGGCACGTCCCTGCCGAGCGCGTTGCGGGCGTTCCTGCTCACGCTCGCCGTCGTCGACGACCTCTTCGCGATCCTGATCATCGCGGTGTTCTTCACCGACGGCCTGAACTTCGCCGCGCTCGGCGGCGCCGTGGCGGGCCTGGTCCTCTTCTGGCTGCTGCTGCGGGCCGGCGTACGCGGCTGGTACGTGTACGTTCCGCTCGCGCTCGTCATCTGGGCGCTGATGTACAACAGCGGCGTCCACGCCACCATCGCCGGCGTCGCCATGGGCCTGATGCTGCGCTGCCACCGGCACGAGGGCGAGGCGCACTCCCCCGGCGAGCACATCGAGCACCTCGTACGGCCCCTGTCGGCGGGGCTGGCCGTACCGCTGTTCGCGCTCTTCAGCGCCGGTGTCGTCGTCTCCGGCGGCGCTCTGGCCGATGTGTTCACCCAGCCCGAGACCCTCGGCGTCGTCCTCGGACTGGTCGTCGGCAAGGCGCTCGGCATCTTCGGCGGGACGTGGCTGACGGCCCGTTTCACCCGGGCGTCGCTCAGCGACGACCTCGCCTGGGCGGATGTGTTCGCGGTGGCGAGTCTCGCCGGCATCGGCTTCACCGTCTCGCTGCTGATCGGGGAGCTCGCCTTCGAGGGTGACCAGGCGCTGACCGACGAGGTCAAGGCCGCGGTGCTGCTGGGCTCGCTCATCGCCGCGACACTCGCGACCGTGCTGCTGAAGATGCGCAACGCCAAGTACCGTCGCCTGTGGGAGAGCGAGGAGCGCGACGAGGACGCCGACGGCATCCCGGACGTCTACGAGGAGGACGACCCGGCGTACCACGAGCGCCTGGCCGAGATCTACGAACGCAAGGCCGCCGAACACCGCCGGATCGCCGAGGAGAAGGCGGCCGCGCGCCACGGGCTTGCCGAAGTACCGGGCGGGGCAGGCGACGACCACCACCGTCCGGCATGATCTGACGAGACGGTACAAAAGACGGGACCGTACGCAGTCAGGCCGTACGCAGTGGGACGACTGTGGCGAGTCAGGCACAAGACGCGGACATCGGACCGTACGCAGAAGAGGGAGACCGCGATGAGCGCACCCGACGGCAGCCCGGTCGGCGCCGAACGCACCATCGGCCAGCTGTTCGCCTCGGCGACGGCTGAAATGTCGGCGCTGGTGCACGACGAGATCGCGCTGGCCAAGGCGCAGCTCAAGCAGGATGTGAAGCGCGGCGCGACCAGCGGCGGCGCCTTCTCGATGGCGGGCGCCGTGCTGGTGTTCTCCCTGCCGATGCTGAACTTCGCGCTGGCCTACGGCATCCGCACCTGGACCGACTGGAACCTGGCGATCTGCTTCCTGCTGTCCTTCGCGGCGAACGTGCTCGTCGCGGTCGTGCTCGCGCTGATCGGTGTGGCCTTCGCGAAGAAGGCGAAGAAGAGCAAGGGCCCGCAGAAGGTCGCCGCCTCCATGAAGGAGACCGCGGGCGTCTTCCAGAAGGCCAAGCCGCACCCGCGGCCCGAGCTCCCGAAGGACCGGGTCCCCGAGGCCATCGAGGCTGTGGCACGCTCGTCGTCATGACCGATCCCGCCACACCTTCGGCACAACCGGCCTCGGCCGTGCGGCTGGACGGACCCTGGAGCCACCGCGACGTCGCCGCCAACGGCGCCCGCTTCCACATCGCCGAGCTGGGCGACGGGCCGCTGGTCCTGCTGCTGCACGGCTTCCCGCAGTTCTGGTGGACCTGGCGGCACCAGCTGGTGGCGCTCGCCGACGCCGGCTTCCGGGCCGTGGCCATGGACCTGCGGGGCGTCGGGGGCAGCGACCGTACGCCGCGCGGTTACGACCCCGCCAACCTCGCGCTCGACGTCACCGGCGTCATCCGCTCGCTCGGCGAGCCGGACGCCGCGCTGGTCGGCCACGACCTGGGCGGATACCTGGCGTGGACGGCGGCCGCGATGCGCCCCAAGCTGGTGCGACGGCTGGCGGTCGCGTCCATGCCGCATCCGCGGCGCTGGCGTGCGGCCATGCTGCGGGACGTCAAGCAGACCCGCGCCGGTTCGCACATTTGGGGCTTCCAGCGGCCCTGGATCCCGGAGCGGCAGCTCACCGCCGACGACGGGGCGCTCGTGGCCGAACTGATCCAGGACTGGTCTGGGCCGCGCCCGCCGGAGGACGAGGCTCTGGAGAACTACCGCCGGGCCATGTGCATCCCCTCCGCGGCGCACTGCGCGGTCGAGCCGTACCGCTGGATGGTGCGCTCCCTGGCCCGCCCGGACGGCATCCAGTTCAACCGCCGGATGAAGCGGCCCGTGCGTGTGCCGACGCTCCACCTGCACGGCTCGCTCGACCCCGTGATGCGCACGCGCAGCGCCGCCGGGTCCGGCGAGTACGTCGAAGCCCCGTACCGCTGGCGCCTGTTCGACGGCCTCGGCCACTTCCCGCACGAGGAGGATCCGGTGGCGTTCTCCTCGGAACTCATCAACTGGCTGAAGGATCCCGAACCCGATCGGTGACCGGGTGACCGCGGCCGGTGTCCGCGCGTGAACGCCTGTCCGACGAACGGCCAATTGCCTGGCGCATAGGCCAATTGGGCGCTCCCGGGGCGGTTATCGACCATGGGGCAGGGGCACACGTCGGGGTATGGGCTGGACGCACGACTACAGTGACGCAAGCCGCAATCGCCGCTCGGCGGGCGGTGCGAACCCCCACCAGCGAGGCGGTGCACCGCAGATGGCGACCGCGGACCCCAGGGTCGGGATCCCGCGCATCCTCCGCCGCCGGGCCCGCTGGGTCTCCGTACGTCTGCGCCACACACGCGACTGAGGCGTCACTCGCGCGAGTGACGCCCCGACCACCTCGCCCCAGGGACTGCTCCTAGAGCGCGCAGCTGTCGCTGCCCACCTGCTGGTTCGCGGTGCGCCCCTTGGTGATGTCCTCCTGGATCTCGTCCACGGTGAGCGCGTACCCCGTCTGGGCGTCGTCGAGGGACTTGGCGAAGACCACGCCGTAGACCCTGCCGTCGGGGGTGAGCAGCGGGCCGCCGGAGTTGCCCTGGCGGACGGTCGCGAAGAGGGAGTAGACGTCGCGGCGGACCGTGCCGCGGTGGTAGATGTCCGGGCCGTTGGCCGTGATGCGTCCTCGCACGCGCGCGGCCCGCACGTCGTACGCCCCGTTCTCCGGGAAGCCCGCGACGATCGCGCCGTCGCCGCTGCCCGCGTCCTTGGTGGTGAACCGCAGCACGGGCGCCTTGAGGTCGGGCACGTCGAGTACGGCGATGTCGCGCCGCCAGTCGTAGAGCACGACCGTGGCGTCGTACTTCCTGCCCTCGCCGCCTATCTGCACGGTCGGCTCGTCGACGCCGCCCACCACATGCGCGTTGGTCATGACGCGACGGTCGTCGAAGACGAAGCCGGTGCCCTCCAGGACCTTGCCGCAGCTCGGGGCCGTGCCCATGACCTTGACGATGGAGCGCTGGGCGCGGGTGGCCACCGGGCTGCCCGCCAGGGCCGGGTCGGGCGGCTGGACGTCGGTGATCGGCTCGTTGGAGAACGGGCTGAAGACCTGCGGGAAGCCGTTCTGCGCGAGGACCGAGGAGAAGTCCGCGAACCAGGTGGCGGCCTGGTCGGGCAGCGCCTGGGAGACGCCGAGCAGCACCTTGGAGTTGCGGACCTCCTTGCCGAGCGTCGGCAGGGTGGTGCCCGCGAGGGCCGAGCCGATCAGCCAGGCGACCAGGAGCATCGCCACGACGTTGACCAGGGCGCCACCGGTGGCGTCCAGGGCCCTGGCCGGGGACCAGGTGATGTGCCGGCGCAGCTTGTTGCCGAGGTGGGTGGTGAGGGCCTGGCCGACGGAGGCGCAGACGATGACGACGACGACCGCGACGACGGCCGCGGTCGTGCTCACCTCCGCGTTGTCCGTGATCGCGTCCCAGATGACGGGCAGCGCGTAGACCGCGACGAGACCGCCGCCCAGGAAGCCGGTCACCGACAGGATGCCGACGACGAACCCCTGGCGGTACCCCACGACCGCGAACCACACGGCGGCGACCAGCAACAAGATGTCCAGCACGTTCACGGAGGCCACCCTGTCATGCGCGCCAGTCGAGCGGGACCTGCTTCTCGCGGTCCCAGGGCCGCTCCCAGCCCGCGTAGTGCAGCAACCGGTCGATGATTCCGGCCGTGAAACCCCAGACAAGTGCCGATTCGACCAGAAATGCCGGTCCTCGGTGGCCGCTGGGGTGGACGGTGGTGGCGCGGTTCACGGGATCCGTGAGATCCGCCACGGGGACGGTGAAGACCCTGGCGGTCTCGTTCGGATCGACGACCCCGACCGGGCTGGGCTCACGCCACCAGCCCAGCACCGGCGTGACGACGAAGCCGCTGACCGGGATGTAGAGCCTGGGCAGGACGCCGAACAACTGGACACCCGAGGGGTCGAGGCCGGTCTCCTCCTCCGCCTCGCGCAGGGCCGCCCGCAGCGGGCCGTCGCCCCGCGGGTCGCCGTCCTCCGGGTCGAGGGCGCCGCCGGGGAAGGAGGGCTGTCCCGCGTGCGAGCGCAGGGAGCTCGCACGCTCCATGAGCAGCAGCTCCGGCCCGCGCTCGCCCTCCCCGAACAGGATCAGCACGGCGGACTGGCGCCCGGCGCCGTCCTCCGGGGGCAGGAAGCGGCTCAGCTGCCGCGGCCTGACCGTCTCCACGGCGTGCACCACCGGGTCCAGCCAGCCGGGCAGGCCCTCCTTGCTCACCGTCACCGGTCCGCCCTGTGTGTCGCTCGCCCGTGTCATCGCCACCCCCGTCGTCCTGCCGCATCCAACGCGCGGCACCCCTGAGATCGTTCCGCGAACGGCCGCGATCCCCTGATCGAGGGGCTCGTGGAGCAGCTCATCCGGCCCCCAGGGGCGGAGCCGGTTTGCCGCCCGCGTCCAGGTAGGCCTGCGGGGGGTTCAGACGCTGGCCGGGGAAGCCGCCCTTCTCGTACTTGAGCAGCTTCTTCGCCTTCTCCGGGTCCGTCTCGCCCTCGCCGTACGCCGGGCAAAGCGGGGCGATCGGGCAGGCGCCGCAGGCGGGCTTGCGGGCGTGGCAGATGCGGCGGCCGTGCCAGATCACGTGGTGCGAGAGGTCCGTCCAGTCGCTCTTCGGGAACAACGCGCCGACCGCGGCCTCGATCTTGTCCGGGTCGGTCTCGGCGGTCCACTGCCAGCGGCGCACCAGGCGCTGGAAGTGCGTGTCCACGGTGATGCCGGGCCGGCCGAAGGCGTTGCCGAGCACGACGAACGCGGTCTTGCGGCCGACGCCGGGCAGCTTGACCAGGTCCTCCAGCCGACCGGGGACCTCACCGCCGAAGTTCTCCACCAGGGCCTTGGACAGCCCTATGACCGACTTCGTCTTGGCCCGGAAGAAGCCGCACGGGCGGAGGATCTCCTCCACCTCCTCCGGGTTGGCGGCGGCCAGGTCGTCGGGGGTGGGGTACTTGGCGAAGAGGGCGGGGGTCGTCTGGTTGACGCGCAGGTCGGTGGTCTGGGCGGACAGGACCGTGGCGACCACCAGCTGGAAGGGGTTGGTGAAGTCCAGTTCGGGGTGGGCGTACGGGTAGACCTCGGCGAGCTCGCGGTTGATACGGCGGGCCCGGCGGACCAGGGCGGCACGCGACTCGCCACTCGGAGGGTGGACGACGGTCCTGGCCGGGGCGGTGCCCTTGATGCGGGCCGTGGCCTTCTTGGGTGCGACGGTGACCTTCTTGGCGGCAGGGGCCTTCTTGGCAGTGGTGGCCTTCTTGGCGGCGGGGGTCTTTTTCGCAGGCGCGGCCTTCTTCGCAGCCGCTGCCTTCTTCGCAGACGCCGCCTTCTTCGCGGACGCGGTCTTCTTCACAGCCGCTGCCTGCATCGCGGATGCCTGCTTGCTCGCGGCCCCGGCCCTACTGGCAAGGGCCTTCTTCGCCGGCGTCGACTTCCCGGGAGGCGCGGCCTCCCCTGTCGCTTTCGCCGTTTTCCTACCGCCATCGGGGCCCTGTTCGCCCACAGCGGAATCGCGACGTACAACCACCCGCCCAGCCCCCTCGGCCTGTGCTCTCACCGGCGATTTGGACACCCGGCCAGCCTAAGGCCCGGCACCGACATCCGCCCCGGACCCCGAAGATCGGCGTCCAATTGGACCCCTGCCGCGTACCCCGGGACACGTGTGCGGCATCCTTGTGACAGATCACACTGTTTGGACCGTCCGGCAAAATGGGCACCACGGTGCCTTGGTACGCGGGGGCAACAGCCCCTGAGCAGGTCGACAAGGAGAGAACTCGTGGACGACGTTCTGCGGCGCAATCCGCTCTTCGCGGCGCTCGACGACGAGCAGGCCGCGGAGCTCCGCGCCTCCATGAGTGAGGTGACCCTCGCGCGCGGTGACTCGCTGTTCCACGAGGGTGACCCCGGCGACCGCCTGTACGTGGTCACGGAGGGGAAGGTCAAGCTCCACCGCACGTCCCCCGACGGCCGCGAGAACATGCTGGCCGTGGTCGGCCCCGGCGAGCTCATCGGCGAGCTGTCGCTGTTCGACCCGGGCCCGCGCACCGCGACCGCCACGGCGCTGACCGAGGTCAAGCTGCTCGGCCTCGGCCACGGCGACCTCCAGCCCTGGCTGAACGCCCGCCCCGAGGTGGCCACGGCGCTCCTGCGCGCGGTCGCTCGCCGGCTGCGCAAGACCAACGACGCGATGTCCGACCTCGTCTTCTCGGACGTCCCGGGCCGTGTCGCCCGGGCCCTGCTGGACCTCTCGCGCCGGTTCGGCGTGCAGTCCGAGGAGGGCATCCACGTCGTCCACGACCTCACGCAGGAGGAGCTGGCCCAGCTGGTCGGCGCCTCCCGCGAGACGGTCAACAAGGCACTGGCGGACTTCGCCCAGCGCGGCTGGCTGCGCCTGGAGGCCCGCGCGGTGATCCTCCTGGACGTGGAACGCCTCGCCAAGCGCTCGCGCTGACGCGCAGGCACCCTGGCCGTACGACGTCGGGCCCCGTCTCCTCGCGAGACGGGGCCCGACGTCGTACGGGGCACGGTCAGATGAGCCCGTGCTCCTCCAGGTAGTCCAACTGCGCCCGCACCGACAGTTCCGCCGCCGGCCACAGGGAGCGGTCCACGTCGGCGTAGACGTGGGCGACGACCTGCGCGGGGGTGCGGTAGCCGTCCTCGACGGCCGTTTCGACCTGGGCCAGTCGGTGGGCGCGGTGGGCGAGGTAGTACTCGACGGCGCCCTGGGCGTCCTCCAGGACCGGGCCGTGACCCGGAAGCACCGTGTGGACACCGTCGTCGACCGTGAGGGACCTGAGGCGCCGCAGGGTGTCCAGGTAGTCGCCGAGACGGCCGTCGGGGTGGGCCACGACCGTCGTCCCGCGGCCCAGGATCGTGTCGCCCGTCAGGACGGCCTGGTCCGCCGGGAGATGGAAGGACAGGGAGTCGGCGGTGTGGCCGGGAGTGGGGACGATCCTCAGTTCGAGACCGCCGGTGGTGATCACGTCTCCGGCGGCCAGACCCTCGTCACCCAGCCGCAGTGCCGGATCGAGCGCACGCACGCGCGTGCCGGTCAGTTCCGCGAACCGGGCGGCGCCCGCCGCGTGGTCGGGGTGACCGTGGGTCAGCAGGGTCAGGGCGACGCGCTTGCCGGCCTGCTCGGCCGTGGCGACGACACGGCGCAGGTGTCCGTCGTCGAGGGGGCCCGGGTCGACCACCACCGCCAGGTCCGAGTCGGGCTCGGACAGGATCCAGGTGTTCGTGCCGTCCAGGGTCATCGCCGACGGGTTGGGAGCCAGGACGTTGACGGCCCGCGCGGTGGCGGGCCCCGAGAGGACCCCGCCGCGGGGCTGGCCGGGAAGGGCTGCTGCGTCCGTCATGCGCTGGCTCCACCGGTCGGGGCGTTCGGGATGTGCTTGGTGAACTCGTCATGGCCCGGCCAGGAGAGCACGATCTCGCCGTCCACCAGGCGGGCGGTGGCCAGGACGGGCGTGAGGTCCCGGGCTGGGGCGGCCGCGAGCGCCTCGGCCGCACTCCCGTACGCCGTCAGCTGACGCAGGGTCGCGATGGTCGGCGGCATCATCAGCAGCTCGCCCTTGTCGTACCCGGCCGCCGCCTCGCCCGGCGCGATCCACACCGTGCGGTCGGCCTCCGTCGAGGCGTTGCGGGTGCGCTGCCCCTCGGGGAGGGCGGCCACGAAGAACCAGGTGTCGTAGCGGCGCGCCTCGAACTCCGGGGTGATCCAGCGGGTCCAGGCACCGAGCAGGTCGGAGCGCAGGACCAGGCCGCGGCGGTCCAGGAACTCCGCGAAGGACAGGTCCCGGGCGACCAGGGCGGCACGGTCGGCCTCCCAGCCGGCGCCGGTGGTGTCACCGACGACCGAATCGGGCGTCTCGCCGGCGAGCAGCACGCCCGCCTCCTCGTACGTCTCCCGGACGGCCGCGCAGACGATCGCCTGGGCCGCCGTCTCGTCGACACCGAGCCGGTCCGCCCACCACGCGCGCGTGGGGCCCGCCCAGCGGACGTGGTGGTCGTCGTCCCGAGGGTCGACGCCGCCGCCCGGATAGGCGTAAGCGCCTCCGGCGAAAGCCATGGAGGCGCGTCGGCGCAGCATGTGGACGGCGGGGCCGGTGCCGGTGTCCTTCAGGAGCATGACGGTGGCCGCGCGCTTGGGGGTCACCGGGGTGAGGGTGCCGGCCGCGAGTGCGCGTATGCGGTCCGGCCACTCCGGGGGGTACCACTGACCGTTCGCCATGGGCGCGAGGCTATCCCGTGACGGGCGGATGTTCGAGTGGCCCCGGGGACGGATTCCGCAGCTAGGACCCCCGAAAGGGGACTACGCGAGCTCCACCTGGATCTCGACCTCCACCGGTGCGTCCAGCGGCAGCACCGCCACGCCGACCGCGCTGCGCGCGTGCACGCCCTTGTCGCCGAGGACCTCGCCGAGCAGCTCGCTGGCGCCGTTCAGCACCGCGGGCTGGCCCGTGAAGTCGGAGGCCGAGGCCACGAAGCCGACGACCTTCACCACGCGCGCGATGCGGTCCAGGTCACCGGCGACGGACTTGACGGCGGCCAGGGCGTTCAGCGCGCACGTGCGTGCCAGCTCCTTGGCCTCCTCCGGGGTGACCTCCGCACCGACCTTGCCGGTGACCGGAAGCTTGCCCTCCACCATCGGAAGCTGCCCGGCGGTGTAGACGTACGGTCCGGACTGCACGGCCGGCTGGTAGGCGGCGAGCGGCGGGACGACGTCGGGCAGGGTCAGGCCGAGCTCGGCCAGTTTCGCCTCGACGGCGCCCATTACTGCTTCTCCCGCTTCAGGTAGGCCACGAGCTGCTCGGGGTTGTTCGGCCCGGGCACGACCTGGACGAGCTCCCAGCCGTCCTCGCCCCAGGTGTCCAGAATCTGCTTCGTGGCGTGGACGAGCAGCGGCACGGTTGCGTATTCCCACTTGGTCATGCGGCCGACTCTAGCCGCTGCCGGAGAGGGGTCACGCGGCCGACCACGCCCCGGGCGTCCGCCCGCCTCGCCGACGGTTATCCACAGCCTCCCGCGTAGCCCGGGCACGGACTGGTTAGGCTCGAATACGTGAGCAGGCTCCAGGTCGTCAGCGGCAAGGGCGGTACCGGCAAGACCACGGTGGCCGCGGCCCTAGCGCTGGCCCTGGCCACGGAGGGGAAGCGGACGCTTCTCGTCGAGGTCGAGGGCCGCCAGGGAATCGCGCAGCTCTTCGAAACGGAGGCGCTGCCTTATGAGGAACGGAAGATCGCGGTCGCTCCCGGGGGCGGGGAGGTGTACGCGCTGGCCATCGACCCCGAACTGGCCCTTCTGGACTACCTCCAGATGTTCTACAAACTGGGGGGCGCCGGGCGGGCCCTGAAGAAGCTCGGCGCGATCGACTTCGCCACCACCATCGCGCCCGGCCTGAGGGACGTACTCCTCACCGGCAAGGCGTGCGAGGCGGTACGGCGCAAGGACAAGAGCGGGCGGTTCGCCTACGACTACGTCGTCATGGACGCCCCGCCCACGGGTCGCATCACGCGCTTCCTCAACGTCAACGACGAAGTCGCCGGGCTCGCCAAGATCGGCCCGATACACAATCAGGCCCAGGCCGTGATGCGGGTGCTGAAGTCGCCGGAGACGGCCGTGCACCTGGTGACGCTGCTGGAGGAGATGCCCGTCCAGGAAACGGTGGACGGCATCGCCGAGCTGCGGTCGGCGCGGCTGCCGGTGGGGCGGATCATCGTGAACATGGTGCGGCCGGAGGTGTTGGACTCGGACGACCTGGAACTCGTCCGGACGGTCCCGCGTTCCACGGTTGCGCGGTCGCTGTCGTCCGCCGGGCTCGGCGGGGCGCGGCGCGGCGGGCGCGCGGAGCGGCTGGTGGATCCGCTCCTCAGGCAGGCCGAGGAGTACGCCGAGCGGTACGCGCTGGAGCACGAGCAGCGCGCGGTGCTCACCGAGCTGGGCCTGCCGCTGCACGAACTGCCGCTGTTCGCCGAGGGCATGGACCTGGCGGGGCTGTACGAGCTGGCCCGCGAGCTGCGCGAGCAGGGCGTGTCATGAGCCGGGCAGGCACCGGCCCCGGGAACGGCACAGGCCCCGGCCCTGGGAACGGCACAGCCCCCGGACCCGGGAACAGCACACAGGCAAGGCCCGTCATGAGTCGGAAGCAGGGGATGTCATGAGTCGTCCGGACCCGGCCCACACCCACGACCCGGCCCGCCACCACCTGTCCCCCGCGCGCGTGCTCGACATCGACCCGCTGCTGGAGGACCCGAAGACCCGCATCGTGGTGTGCTGCGGCTCGGGCGGCGTCGGCAAGACCACGACCGCGGCGGCCCTGGGGCTGCGCGCGGCCGAGCGGGGCCGCAAGGTCGTCGTCCTCACCATCGACCCGGCCCGCCGGCTCGCCCAGTCCATGGGCATCGACTCCCTCGACAACACCCCGCGCCGGGTGAAGGGCATCGACGACTCCGCGGGCGGCGAGCTGCACGCGATGATGCTCGACATGAAGCGCACCTTCGACGAGATCGTCGAGGCGCACGCGGATCCCGAGCGGGCCGCCGCGATCCTGGGCAACCCCTTCTACCAGTCGCTCTCGGCGGGCTTCGCGGGCACGCAGGAGTACATGGCGATGGAGAAGCTCGGGCAGCTGCGGGCCAGGGACGAGTGGGACCTGATCGTCGTCGACACCCCGCCCTCCCGCTCGGCGCTGGACTTCCTGGACGCGCCCAAGCGGCTCGGGTCGTTCCTGGACGGGCGGCTGATCCGGCTGCTGACCGCGCCGGCGAAGCTGGGCGGCCGCGCCGGCATGAAGTTCCTGAACGTCGGGATGTCGATGATGACCGGCACCCTCGGCAAGCTGCTCGGCGGCCAGCTCCTCAAGGACGTCCAGACGTTCGTGTCCGCGATGGACACGACCTTCGGCGGGTTCCGCACGCGTGCGGACGCCACGTACAAGCTGCTCCAGGCGCCCGGCACGGCGTTCCTCGTGGTCGCGGCCCCGGAGCGGGACGCACTGCGCGAGGCCGCGTACTTCGTGGAGCGGCTGGCCGCGGAGGACATGCCGCTCGCCGGGCTGGTGCTCAACCGGGTCCACGGCAGCGGCGCCGGCCGGCTGTCGGCCGAGCGGGCGCTCGCCGCTGCGGAAAATCTTGAAGAGCCCCGCATTGTGGATCAGGAGGGCGGGAAAGCAGTACTTCGTAACTCCCCCGACACGTATGGCAGTTCAGGCTCTCCCACATCCGAAACACCAGCTCAGGATGTTGCTGAGGCTTCTGAAGGTGGCTCCCCCGCCGAGGACGCCGAGAACACTGAGGACACCGAGAACACCGACGACACCGAGCGGTCCGTCGACCAGCTCACGGCAGGCCTGCTGAGGCTGCACGCCGAACGGATGCAGCTGCTCTCCCGTGAGCAGCGCACGCGTGACCGCTTCACCGCGCTCCACCCCGAGGTGGCCGTGACGGAAGTGGGCGCGCTGCCCGGCGATGTGCATGACCTCGCGGGACTGCGCGACATCGGTGACCGGCTCGCGGCGGACGCGCGCGAGCTTCCCGACCCCGCCGACGACTCCGAGCTGCCGGACGCGAACACCCGACCCGAGGCGAGCGCCTGAGCAAGTGCCTGCCCGGGGCGCGAGCCTGGCAAGTGCCTGCCCGAGGCGAGCCCCTGGGCGGAGCGCCTGAGTAAGTGCCTGCGGGCAACCCGGTGATGGCGAAGGGCCCGGTACAGGGCCCTCGGACCTTCGGAGCTCCCGGAGGGAACCCCTCAGCTCACCGCCGCGTAGTTCTCGTAGACCTCGTCGTCGAGGGGCACGATGCCCGTGCCGCGCTCGTACTCCGTACGCGCCGTCTCCAGCAGCCGGCGCCAGGAGGTCACGGTGGGCCGCCTGCGCAGCAGTGCGCGACGCTCCCGCTCCGTCATGCCTCCCCACACGCCGAACTCGACGCGGTTGTCCAGCGCGTCGGCCAGGCACTCCGTGCGCACCGGGCATCCGGTGCACACCGCCTTGGCCCTGTTCTGTGCCGCTCCTTGAACGAACAGTTCATCCGGATCGGTAGTGCGGCAGGCCGCCTGCGCACTCCAGTCGACTACCCAGCCCATACCGGCGCCGTCCTCTCCCGAATCGAGGCTCCCCCACGGCGGCAGCGGCATATTCACCGCCGCCAGTTGAGGACGTTACGGAAGGTGGGCACAGCGCAACACCCCCAGCGGGCCCAATCTTGAATGGTCCGAACGGACTATGGGTAAGCGGCAGATCACCCGGGGGAGTGAGCTGGCGACATACGTAACCTTCCCGGCAAACCAGGACAGTTCGCATGCGCCACAACGGACGCCGTATGACACACAAGGCGGATTCGGACACGACCCCACCAAAAAAGTTGGGGAACACCCGGAACGATTCGGGGTCGCCGGACGTATTGATACGTGGCCTCACTGCTGTGACAGTTGAGAGCAGCTTAGGCCAAGGCCTATACGCCTGTCCGGCGAATGAGAACGTAGGCTGCCCTCATGCCAAAGAAGCGCTCGGGCGGTGGTCTGTCTCCCACGCAGCAGGCCGCCAAGTTCCTCGGTGTCAGTGTTCTCGCGGGAGCCGTGCTGGCCGGCATCGCGCTGCCCGCGGTGGGTGCGCTGGGGCTGGCGGCGAAGGGATCGGTCGAGAGCTTCGACGAACTCCCGGCCACCATGAAGACCCCGCCCCTGAGCCAGCGCACCACGATCCTCGACGCCGACGGCGGCCAGATCGCCACGGTCTACTCGCGTGACCGCACGGTGGTGCCCCTCAAGAACATCTCGCCGTACATGCAGAAGGCGATCGTCGCGATCGAGGACTCGCGCTTCTACCAGCACGGCGCGGTCGACCTGAAGGGCGTGCTGCGCGCCCTCAACAAGAACGCGCGCAGCGGTGAGGTCGCCCAGGGTGCCTCGACCCTGACGCAGCAGTACGTGAAGAACGTCTTCGTCGAGGAGGCCGGCGACGACCCGACGAAGGTCGCGCAGGCCACCCAGCAGACCATCGGCCGCAAGATCCGCGAACTGAAGTACGCGATCCAGGTCGAGGAGGAGCTCGGGAAGAAGAAGATCCTCGAGAACTACCTGAACATCACGTTCTTCGGCCAGCAGGCCTACGGCGTCGAGGCCGCGGCCCGGCGCTACTTCTCCAAGTCAGCCAAGGACCTGAACGTCCAGGAGGCGGCCCTCCTCGCCGGCATCGTCCAGTCGCCCAGCCGGTACGACCCGGTCAACGACGAGGCGGAGGCCACCAAGCGCCGCAACACCGTGCTCCGGCGCATGGCCGATGTCGGCGACATCTCCCGGGCGCAGGCCGCCGAGGCGATGAAGGCGCCGCTGGGCCTGAAGGTCAGCAAGCCCAAGAACGGCTGCATCACGGCGGTCAAGGGCGCGGGCTTCTTCTGCGACTACGTGCGCGAGGTCTTCCTGAACGACCCGGTCTTCGGCAAGACCCAGGAGGCGCGGGCGAAGGTCTGGAACCAGGGCGGCCTGACGATCCGCACCACCCTCGACCCGCAGGCGCAGGAGTCGGCGCAGCGGTCGATCAAGGAGCACGTCTACACGAGCGACGACGTGGCGACCGCGGCCACCCTCGTCGAACCCGGCACCGGGAAGATCGTCGCGATGGGCCAGTCGCGTCCGTACGGCGTCGACATCAAGAAGGGCCAGACGACCCTCAACCTGTCCGTCAACGGCGACATGGGCGGCGGTGTCGGCTACCAGCCCGGTTCGACGTTCAAGCCGATCGTGGCCGCCGCGGCCCTCGAGGACGGCATGCCGGCGAACAAGGTGTACCGCTCGCCGTACGAGATGCCGTACCCGAGCCCGGTCTCGGCCTGCAACGGCAGGACCTGGAAGAACGACCCGACCAACCCCGCCGAGGTCGCCAACGAGAACAGGTCCGAGGTCGGTCCGTACGACATGAGGGAGGCGACCGCCAAGTCGGTCAACACCTACTACGTCGAGATGATCAGCGACATCGGCATCTGCCCGGTGACGAAGATGGCGAAGAAGATGGGCGTCGAGCGGGCCGACGGCAAGAAGATGCCCCAGGTGCCCTCCCTCGCCCTCGGCACCCAGGAGATGTCCCCGCTGACCATGGCGAACGCGTACGCCACGTTCGCCTCGCGCGGCATGTACTGCACGCCGGTCGCCATCGAGTCGATCAGCCAGCGCGTCGGCGACAGCAAGAAGTCGCTCCCGGTCCCGAAGTCGACCTGCTCACGCGCGATGTCGGAGAAGACCGCCGACACCATCAACACGCTGCTGCAGGGCGTCGTCGAGGACGGTACGGGCAAGAAGGCCGGCCTCGGCAGCCGCCCCAGCGCCGGTAAGACCGGTACGACGGACGAGCGCTACGCGGCCTGGTTCGTGGGCTACACACCGAACCTGGCCGGTGCCGTGTGGGTCGGCGACCCCGCGCACAAGCGGAAGATGGTCAACATCACCATCGGCGGCGTCCCGCACGACAAGGTGTTCGGCGGCGAGGTCCCCGGGCCGATCTGGGGCGACATGATGACCGGCGCGCTGGAGGGCAAGCCCGTCGAGAACTTCAACACCGTCCACATCCCCCCCGGCGTCGACCGGGACCGGGACCGCGGCGACGGTGACGGCGACGAGGGTCGCGGCGACGGGGACAACGGCGACAACGACAACGGCGGCTTCATCGGCGGTCTGGTCGGCGGCAACAACGGCGGCGGGGGCGACGAGACCTTCCCGACGCCTTCGTTCTCCATCCCGGAGGGGTTCTTCCGGGGCCAGGGCAACGGGGGGAACGGGAACGGGGGGCGTGGCTGACTCGCCTGACTCGGCTGACTCCTGGCGCGGCTGAGGCGGCCGAGGCGGCGTCCTGAACGCGGGCGGCTCCTTCCCGCCGTACGAAGATCTTCGTACGGCGGGAAGGAGCCGCGTGTTTGTCAGCCGCAGTGCTGCCGGCCGATCGAGTCGTACGCTTCCGCGACGGGCGTCCGGGAGGCCGGGCGACCGGGGGCCGAGCGACCGCGCGACCAGGCGACCGGGGTCCGCGACAGGGCGTTGCGTCACAGGGCGTCCGCGTCGCCGCCCGGCCGGAGGGTCTCCGGATCTCTGGGTCTGCGGGTCTCCCCTAGCCCGCGAGGATCTTCTTCACGGCCGCGGCGACGCGGCCGCCCTCGGCCTGGCCCGCGACCTTCGGGTTCACGATCTTCATGACCGCACCCATGGCGCGCGGACCCTCCGCCCCGGCCGCCTTGGCCTCCTCGACGGCCTGGGCGACGATCCGGTTCAGCTCGTCGTCGCTGAGCTGCTTCGGCAGGTACGCAGCGAGCACCTCGCCCTCCGCCTTCTCCCGCTCCGCACTCTCGGCGCGACCCCCCTGTGCGAAGGCCTCGGCCGCTTCACGGCGCTTCTTCGCCTCCCGGGTGATCACCTTCTGCACCTCGTCGTCGGAGAGCTCGCGCTTCTCCTTGCCCGCGACCTCCTCCTTGGTGATCGCGGCGAGGGTCAGCCGGAGCGTCGAGGAGCGGAGCTCGTCGCGCTCCTTGATCGCGGCGTTGAGGTCGTCCTGCAGCTTCGACTTGAGCGTGGTCATGAGGTTGATTGTCGCAGGTGCGGGCGGGCAGGCGCCCCTAGATTTGCGGGGCCGTGCTTCAAAGGATGACCGAAGGGCCGGGGGCGTCAGGGGATTTCGGGCACCGCCGGGCGGAGACGACCCGCGCGGTCTGACACGATGGACGCATGCGCGCGCGATACGGAGTCCCCTTGGGAATCGCGGCGGCTGGTGCCGCCGGTCTGTTGTACTCGGCGGGCTTCGAGGCCCGCTCCTTCCGCCTCCGCCGGGTCACGGTCCCGGTCCTGCCCTCGGGAATGCGCCCGCTGCGCGTGTTGCAGGTCTCCGACATCCACATGGTCAGCGGCCAGCGCAAGAAGCAGCGCTGGCTGCGTTCCCTGGCGGGCCTGCGCCCCGATTTCGTGATCAACACGGGTGACAACCTCTCCGACGCGGAGGGCATCCCGGAGGTCCTGGACGCGCTCGGCCCTCTGATGGAGTTCCCGGGCGCGTACGTCTTCGGCTCCAACGACTACTACGGCCCGAAGTTCCGCAACCCCACCCGCTACCTGTGGGAAAAGGTGCAGGGCCGCCACGGCCTGAACGGCAACCCGCCGGCCGTCGGCGTGCCGCACATCCCGTGGGAGGAGATGCGGGACGCCTTCGACGCGGCGGGCTGGCTGAACCTGACCAACACGCGAGGCACGCTCAAGGTCGACGGCGTCTCGCTGGAGCTGACGGGCCTGGACGACCCGCACATCAAGCGGGACCGCTACGAGCAGGTGGCCGGCGGCCCGTCGGACTCCGCCGACTTCTCCATGGGCGTGGTCCACGCGCCGTACCTGCGCACGCTGGACGCCTTCACGGCCGACGGCTACCCCTTGATCCTGGCCGGCCACACCCACGGCGGCCAGGTGTGCATCCCCTTCTACGGCGCCCTGGTCACCAACTGCGACCTGGACACGGACCGCGTGAAGGGCCTGTCCACGCACACGGCGGAGGGTCGTACGTCGTACCTGCACGTCTCGGCGGGCTGCGGCACGAACCGCTACACACCGATACGGTTCGCGTGCCCGCCGGAAGCGACGTTGCTCACGCTGGTGGGGCGGGAGTAGCGAGGCGCGTCTGCCCATCGGCAGAACCCGGGGCGGACCTGCGCCGCCCCGTTAACCCACACAGCCCGCCCAAAATCGCCCTCTCTGTCCGCTTCTGTCAGCGTGAGGGCATGACCGCCCCGATACCCCGGGACATACCGGATCTCCCCGCGATTCCGGGCAAGCCCGCGCTGAAGCCGTCCCCCGTCCCCGCCACGGCCGTCGTCACGCCGGTGCGCCGCCCGGCGGCCGCGGCCTTCCGCCTGCTGGTCGCCCTCGCGGCGACCGCGGGTGTGGCGCTGGAAATACTCCTGGGCGACCCGTCCCGGACCCTCGGCTACTTCGCGATCCAGAGCAACATTCTCCTCGCACTGGTCATGGCCCTCTCGGCCCGCCGCGCGTGGACGGCCGCCCGCCCGCTGCCAGGAGCCGTCCTGGGCGCGACCCTGCTCTACCTCGTCATCGCGGCCCTGGTGCACCACCTGCTCCTGGCGAACGAGGCGAGCCCCTTCTCCCCCACGGGCGAGGCCGCGGCCGCTCCGACGGGCTGGCAGGCCGTCGCCCACCACACCCTCCACACGCTGACCCCGATCGCGGCCGCAGTGGACTGGCTCCTGCTCACGACCCCCGGCCGCCTGCACCTGCGCCAGGCCAGCACATGGCTGCTCTACCCCCTGGCCTACCTGGCCTTTTCCCTCATCCGAGGCGAGCTGCTCCTCCCGGGCAGCGCCGACCGCTACCTCTACCCCTTCCTGGACGTCGACCAGGACGGCTACAAGAAGGTCCTCGGCAACGCGCTCCTCCTGGGCCTCTCCTTCTACGCCCTGGCGATCCTCCTCGTGGCCCTCGACCACGCCCGCCCGAACCCCCTCCGCCATCCCTGGAAAACCGGATTTCGTCTCTAGCCACCAGTGGGCTAAAGTAAACGTCGTCGCCGCGACAGCAGCGATATCGGGGTGTAGCGCAGCTTGGCAGCGCGCTTCGTTCGGGACGAAGAGGTCGTGGGTTCAAATCCCGCCACCCCGACAGAGAAACACCAGGTCCGGCAGGTACTCACGTGAGTACCTGCCGGACCTGTTTGCGTTGCGAGCCGGGAGGTCTCCTCCAGCAAAACGCCCCGGTCGGAGAGCAGCCCCACTCGTCGCCAGCAGCGAGCCGCGGCACGGATCCACATGACCCTGACAAGATCAGCGGAAGACAAAGGCTGCTAGTCAAGGGGGACCATGCCCGTCAACAGGTGGTGGCGACACGACCCGCTCGAACGTTTCTGGCTGGAGATTACGAACCGCGATGACATCGGCACCAACCTGCTCGCACCCCAAGTCAATGACCGGGGCGAGGAGTATTGGTCCTACGCACTCGTCCGTGAGGCACGGCCCGGTGACCTCGTTCTCCATTGGGACAAGAACCACGGCCCTGGAGTGGTGGGGTACTCCCACGTTCGGGGTGAGGCTTTCGCATCCACGATCACCTGGCAGAGCCGAGGCACCTATGGCCGGCAGCGGAGGACATCGGGCCCAGAGCCCGCTTGGGAGGCACCCCTGGGCGGGTATCGGCGGTTGAAGCACCCAGTCACGCAGGCACGCCTGCGTGAGATCGAACCGACCATCCGCGCGCTGCGGGATCACCTCGCAGAGGCAGTCGACGGAGTGATAGACCAGATCGAACTCGACGACGATCTTCGCTGCCATGGCGGACGTTGGCGAACGTGGACTGAGTGGACGCCAAGGCGGGAAGAGCTCGTCGCCACTGCGTACCGCTACCCACTCCCAGAGGGAGGCCACCCGGGTCGTCCTTCGGCCTGACCACGAAGAGGTCCCGCTCAAGATGCCGCCGCCACGCTCGCAAAGTGACGGCCGTCGAATTCACGGCTCCCGGCGCCTGTCGCCAGGTCACTCAGGCAGTGGCTTCCCGGCCGCCGTCCATGAGGTCTTGGATTGCCGCCAGGATGCCTTCCAGCCCGCCGGGTTCGGCCGCCAAGGCGGAGAGTGAGACCGACGGCCAGCCTTTGTATCCCTTCTCCCGTTGCGTCTCCAGTTTTCTCTCCAGTTCGGGGACGGGCGGCAGGGACTGCGCGAAGGCCGTCGCGCAGTCGAGGCCGAGGTGGTGGGTGATGGAGCCGCAGCTGAAGGCGAGTTCCTCCTTTGCGGGGTTGTCGTAGAGGGACAGGGTCCAGATCGGCACCTGCCGGCCGGCGACGGGGTAGTAGACGGACATGCTCGGGTACTTGGCCGTTCCGCCCTCAAGTCGGCCCCGGGCCGCCGCGTGGTCGAGCAGTGCGGTTGCCGTCCGGCTCGGTTCGGGGGCGAGCCGGGAGCGGATCACCGCGTCCATGTCCGCCCGCGTGGTCCGCTGCGCGGTGCGGCGTCCGGACGGGAACTTCGCTGCCGTGGCGACCTCCCCGTGGATGCGTGGGACGAGGACGCGGAGGTCACCGTCGCCCCGGTACTGGGTCAACTCGACCGCGTACACGTCGGTCTGCCGCATCTGGCGGTTCAGGAACTCGACGATCGCCCTCAGCTCCAGCGGGATCCGGTCCGCCACGAACAGCAGCCGCATCTGCCCGGCGGTCAGCCGCTCCTCGACCGTCGACCAGAACTCCTCCGGGGAGCGGTCGCCGATGAGTTCTCCGTACGCCTCTTCCAGCGGCCGGCCGTCCGCGGCGCAGGTCTCTTCGAACGAGCGTTGGAGCAGCGCTCCGGGCCAGTAGCGAGCGCCGTTCGCTGCGTAATCCAGCATCTGGCCCACCACCTCGCGCCGGATGCGCGTATCGCTCGCCCGCTTGACCTCCACCAGCGTCGGCACGCCGTCGGCGTCGACGAAGAGGTGGTCCAGCCAGTACGCGGGACCGCTCTCCGCGCTCGTCGACACACCCATCTCCCGCGCCACCAGCACCAGCCGCAACCGCTGACCGTCGGCGAGCGAGCCGAAGTCCAGCACCCGCGGATGGCGCGCTAGAAGCTCCTGGAACTCCGCCTCGGTCTCGAACGCGGTCGGCTCCAGGGCCTGCAAGGCGCTCCCCAGGACGAATACCGACTGATCAGTCATCTGTTGACCCACCCCTCACTGCGGCCTAAACCGACGCTCCCGTCACTATGCCCAGCAAAGTGAGCACGAAGAAAGCCGTGCTCCAGGCCAGTGCGTGGCGTATGCAGCGGTATTTGGTCCAGGCGGTCCGGGACAGGGCCGCCAATTGGCACAGGTCCCGGGTCACGGGGTCGGTGCGGCGGACCGTCCGCTCCAGGTGTGCGGCCGACGTCGCCAGCCTCGCGTCGCCGAAGTAGTGCGTGCGGGAGCGGTGGGGGTTTCCCAGCCGTGGGGTCACCGCCAGACCGAGCAGGACGAGGGCCGGTGCGCAGGCGGCGCAGCCCACCCAGAGGAGCAGCTGCGGGACGACCGGGTACTGGCGCGGGGTGATGACGCCGCCGCCGATCGCGCCGAGCAGGGCGGTCAGGACCGCGCCCAGGGACGCCAGCATGAGACCGGCCTTGTTGTCGGCTTTCACGAGCTCCTCACGGACCTCGGACAGCAGCACCCTGGCGAGCTTCGCGGCGCGGTCGGTCGCGGTGCCCATACCAGCGTCGGTGTCGGTGTCGGTATCCGGACCCGGACCTGTGCCGGGGGTGCTTGCGGGTGTGGTCATGCCTGCCCCTCCTTTCCGTCGGTGCCGGGGCGGCCGCCCCGGCGTGCGGGGCGGCCGTAGAGCTGTGTCCGTGGTGCGGGCGGGTGTGTCAGACCGTGGACGAGCGGCGGATCTCGTCCTCCAGCGCGTTCACCGCCTGCCGGACCCGGATGTTCATCGCCGCCGTGTGTTCCCGGGCCGCCGCCTCCGACTCCGCGCGGTGGCGCCGGACCTCCTGTTCGATGGCGTCCTGGGCGATCTCGAGGTTCGCCATGGCCCGCCGCTCGGTGAGGCGGACCTCCTCGCCGTGGATCTTGACCGCGCTGTTGCTCTCGCTGGTGAGCATCCGGTCGTACGCGGTGTCGCCGCTCAGGTATTTCACCAGTACGGGGAGCATGTCGAGGAGTACGAACAGCAGGCGGATCAGCCAGACGCCGACGAACAGCACCGCGTTGCCACTCGCGAGTTCATCGAGCGCCCGGATCCGTTCCAGGACCCCGATCTCCTTCTGCTTGGCCCGTTCCTCGTCCAGCCGCCGCTCGATGCCGTCGGCCCGGTCCTTGAGGAACGCGCCGCGTGACGCGGTCAGTTGCGCCTCGATCTTCGAGATGCGGTTGTTCATGCCGGCGAGCCGCTTCTCGTTCTCACTGGTGCGGTGGGTGGTCCGGTAGTCCTGTGCCTTGTCGCGCAGGCGCAGGCACTCGGAGGTCCGCTGGTAGAGGCCGGTGGCGGCGATGCGGATCAGCCGGCGGCACTCGTCCCGCACCTCGGAGTCGATCGACTCCAGCCTGGCGGTGTCCTGGTCCACCCGCTTCTGCAGGGCGGCGGCGTCCGAGCGCAAGGCGTCCAGTTCCTCGCCCCGTTCGCCGGGCGTCGCGCCGAAGGAGAGGACGTACGTCCTGCCGCAGCCCTTCGGCGTGACGGCCTGCGTGGTGGACGGGACGGGGTTGCAGCGGACCAGGTTCGTGCGCAACCGGTCGAGGGCGTCCGTACGTTCGTCCGCGACGCGTTCCTCGATGGCCGTCTGGAAGATGCGCAGCACCAGCGGCTCGGCGATCACCACACCGAGCATCAGGGCGATCAGCAGGCGTGTGACGAGAGGGCCGGCCCGTCGCCGGGCGTTGGGCTGAGGAGTGACCAGCCAGCGGTCGAGGTTGAGGACGAACAGCATCCAGATGACTGTCGGGACCAGGGCCAGGAAGGAGACCCTGCCGAGCGCCTGGGTCGCGAAGTTCCACATGGAGAACGCCGCTATCACGGACGTGCCGAGCACCACCCCGCCGAGGGCCGTGTACTTGCTTCGCTCGTACCGGACCCTGGCCAGCAGTTCCTCGTCGACACCGGTGAGGGCGCGCAACCGTCGTGCGGCCTTGTCGCCGGTTCTGTGGCCGTCCGGCGTGCCGGTGGCCGTCACACGGTTCGTCGGGACGTCAGTCAACGAGATCGTCCTCGTCCCTGATGAAGCCCGCCTGCGCGTCGCGCGCCCCCTCCCGGCCCGCTGCCGTGCCACCGGGGCGTCCCTGTCCCGACTCGACCATGCGGACGCTGTCGGCGGCGGCCGAGAGGCCCGGCGCGGCCTGGCCGCCCGTCTCGCGCAGGACCTGTTCCAGGACCTGGTGATAGTCGACGTACTCGCTGCCCCCCATCTGCCGCAGCAGCGTCAGCAGCATGTCGCGGCGCATCTGCGCCTCCGCCGTCTCACGCGCGTGCGCGTGGGACCGCTCCGCCGTCTCCGCCGTGTGGCGGCGGGCCGACTCCTCGTCGGTGATCCGGTGGATGCGGGCCGCCACCTCGGTGACGTCCATCTCCTTGCGGGCGATGCCGAAGGCATCCACGTGGTCGGATCCCTGGGAGAGCAGTTCCGCGATCCGCCGGGCGTCCTCGGTCTCGAAGTCGCGCTGGCCACGCTGCAGTTCCCAGGAGCGCCGCTCGTCGCGCAGCTTCTGCTCCCAGTCGCGCAGGTCGTCCGAGGCGTGCACCTCGGCGCTGACGAACTCGACGCTCATGCCCGCGACACGCGGCGGCACGATCGCGCTGTAGGCGGTCATACGATGACTCGCCTCGGTGCGCACCGCGTTGACCTCCTCCACGCGGTGCCCGGCGCTCACCCTCGGCAGGTCGCTGTCGCCCATCAGGTAGGCGCGCAGGGGAACGGTGACGTCGAGAATGCCCTGCCGGGCGATGACGATCGGGTCGGTCACCTGGCAGGTGAAGGACGCCCGCATGGTGAAGTTGTCCGCCTCGCTCATCGACGGCAGGGGACGCTCCACATCGACCAGGCGCGCCCGGGTGTCGACCAGGCTGACCGAGGAGGCGTCGAGCACGTCGGGGTGGGACGGGTCGAACACCATGCCCTCGGGGAACATGCGGTAGTTCCCGCCGACCCGGAAGACGTAGGCCGCGCCGGGCGGCAGCGGCGGTACGTCCTCGCGGCGACGACGCCGAGACCACCAGGTGCCCTGGACCGTGGCCAGTATGTGCTCGGCGATGACCGGGTAGTTCACTTGCTTCGACCTCCAGGAGAGGAAGGGACGGGAGCGGTGGACATCAGGGGCGCGGCGGAGCGCCGGGGCTCGGCCGGTGGCCGACCGAGCAGCGATCCGAGGAGGATCCGCGCCAGTTGGCGGGCGCCGGGGATCGCGTAGTCGGGGTGCTTCAGGGCGATGGACAGGTGGTGGCACAGGGCGGCCCACTGGCGCCCGCTCATGGCGTTGCGCATGGCCTCGCCGAGTTCGCGTACGGCGCCGGTGACGGAGGGGTCGTCCCGCAACTGCACCAGCGTGCGGCACAGCGCGCTGACCGCCCGGCTCCGGTTGCTGCTGTGCAGGACGTCCGCCCACAGCGCCCCGAGCTGGCGGGCGCTGTCCGGGACGCCGCGCAGGAGGGCGGCGGTGACGGGCTCGGGGACCTCCAGCCGGGTGGCCTCCAGCAGTTGCAGGGCGGTGCGCAGGGCGATCGACCGCTCCCGGGAGCGGGGCGCCGTCCTGGCGATCACCGTCCGCACGTACCGGAGGGTGAACAGGACGCGCTCGGGGTCCTGTTCGGCGGTCTGCAGCAGGAGGACCAGAGAACGCCGGGCCGAGAACGCGATCCGCTCGCCGCGCTGCATCAGGAACCACAGCAGGCTGAGCGCCTGAAAGCGGTAGAGGGAGCCCAGGCGGCCCGTCAGCGCCATGGCCGCCGTCACGGCACGGCCCTGGCCGCTGTTGTCGGTCCAGCTCAGGACGATGTTCAGGGCCTGCGGGGCGAGATGCTCCACATCGCACATGAACTGCAGCGTCAGCGCGGCGGTCACCCGCTGGCTGGTGATGCCCTCGGACCACACCTTCAGCAGGTTCTCGTCGACCTCGACCAGGGCGTACCGCGCCAGCAGCGCGACACCCCGGGCCACCTCCGTCCGGGTGTCGAGGTCTCCCCGCAGGGCCAGCTCGCCCAGCCACTGGCGCAGCGGGTACCAGAGCTCGTAGCCGTACAGGTCGTGCAGCTCCGCGATGACGAGCTCGCGGACGCGCGGCGAGGTGAAGACCAGGCGCCGTTCGCTGCGCCCGGCGTCCCGGCCCGGGCCCGGGCGGTGCTCGGTGGCCACGAGTCCCACCGCCCGCTCCCTCCACCGGGCCCTGGACTGCTGGGCCACCGCGCCGCCCGGCGGTGTCCTCGTCTCGTCGTCCGGCTCGGCGACCGGCGTCTCGCCGCTCTGCTCCCAGTTGCGCACGTGGGCGGTGAGCGCGGCGCACTCCTGCTCGAACGTCCGCTCCGGGACGCCCTCCAGGAAGGCCAGCGCCGCGAGCGGGAGCAGGTCGCCCGCGGGCGGCTGCCTGCGGAACCACTCCTGGACGCGCTCCCGATACCGGTCCCGCAGGGTCTCCAGCGCCTGGTCCGCGCCCTCCTGGGACAGGGCCACGGCCGCCGCGACGACGTCCGCGGGCCGCCGCTGCTCGCCGACCCGCTCCAGCAGCTCCTGCTCCGTGTCCGGCGTGAGGGCGGCGTGCGGCAGCTGCTCCCGGCAGTGTTCGAACAGCTCCACGGGGTCCGGGGACTGCCAGGGCACACAGCGGTCCCGCAGCGCCAGCCGGCGGCGGGTCGTGTCGCCCGCCGTGATCACCAGGTACGACCCCTTGCGGTGCAGTTCCTCGCTCAGCCGCCCGACCTCGTACGCCTGCACGGCCTGGTCGGGCAGCTCGCCGACGTAGTCGAGGATGACGTAGCCCCGGCCCGGCTTGAGGTCCCGTGATGCCGCCAGCTCGGCGAGGGCGTTGGCGGGCGACAGGCTGCGCAGTGTGGCCTGCTCGCCCAGGACGTCCCTGAGCAGGGCGAGGGATGCCGCGCCGCGGCCGCAGCCGTCCTGACCGGTCAGGACCACCAGGCCGTCCGCGCGCAGCCTGCCCAGTGCCTCGTCGAAGCAGGGCTGCGGGGGCAGGTAGTACCGCAGTGCCCGGTCCGCCTCCTCGGGCTCGATGGTGCCGGGGGCGAGGCCCGGGGACGAGGCGGGGCCGAAGCCGAACGCCGCCCCGGCCGCGTCGACGACGCCGTAGAAGTTGTTGTTGACGAGCTGGTGGACGCGGCGCAGGTCGTCGTAGCCGCGGTCGTCCTCCTCGCGTTCGTCCGGCTCCGTGCGCTGCTCGGGGGCCTTGTCCGGGCCCGGGTCCTCGTCCCCGGCCTGCGGCGCGCCGCCGTCGTCCTCCGGCTCGGAAGGCTCGGGGTCCTGGTCGGGTTCGGGGGCGGGCGGCGCTGTGTCCAGCCCGCCGTCCGGGTCCGTGTCGTCAGCCACCGTTGCTCCCGAAGCCGAAGACGGCACCCCGGGCGTCCACCGGGCCGGCGATGTTGGTGACATTGATGTTGTCGCCCTGGTAGGCGTTGCTGATCCCCGTCCCGCCCGCGGCGGCCCGCTCGGGCCGGTCCGCCGCGGGCTCCCCCGGCACCGGGGCCGCGTGCTTCCCCCACTGCGCGGCCCCGGGCTCATGCGAGGCCCCGGCCGGTGCGCCGGACGCGGGCACCCACAGCCAGGCCGTGGCCTCGTACTCCTTCACATGGACGGTGACGCGGGTGAAGGCCTCCGTCGCCAGGGTCGTGTGACCGCCCGCCACCGTGGACCGGAAGACGTCGTCGGACAGCAGCAGCGCCAGGTCGGCCTCCGGGTGCGCGGCCAGGGCGTCGTAGAGCGCGGGCGCGTTCAGCAGGCGGGCCGTGGCCACCACGGCCGTGCCGGCGAAGCCGTTGTCGGCCAGCTCCACCAGTCCCTGGTGGACGACGGCCCGCAGCCGCATCCGGGCCTCGGGAACTCGCTGGGCGTTGTACTCGCGCAGCTCGGCGACGAGATGACGGACGTAGTCGTCGACCAGGCGGGGTTCCTTGCCGTCGACGGGCCGGACCGCCAGCTGTTCGTCGCCCTTGTGCTGGATGTGCCACTGCGCGCGGTCCAGTCCGGCGCCTCTGGCGGCACGGTCGAGGAGCCTCGGCAGATCGTGCTGGATTTCGGACTGCCTACGGTCGTTCTTGCTTCCGTAGGACTGGGCGTCCACGGCTATGCAGGTGCAGGGATAGAAGTCAGGCCACGCAGCCACCCGATCATTCCTCTCTGGGCAGGCGATGGGCAGACACTGCCCACGAATGTGCTGCCCGAGAGGCTAGGAGAGAGAGCGCGAAGTGATTCCGTATCAGTACGGGTTGTCGGCAACGACTTTGGCGAATTCCATCAGCTTCGGAACGTCACAGATGGTTATGTTTCGGTAACTGCGTTCCACCAGCCCCTGGGCTGTCAGTGCGGCCAGGCTCTTTTCGGCCGTGTTGAGCTTCAGGCCTGCCAGCGACGCGAGTTCCTTCTGGGTGAGCGTCACTCCGAGGGCGCAGCGCCTGCCGTCACCGTCCCGCGCGGGCTGGGCGTAGGCCTGGCACAACTCGGCCAGGACCCGGGCCAGGCGGGTCAGCGAGTCGTAGGCCTGGAAGTCGACGCGGCGCCGGTTGGCCCAGCGCAGCCGGGCGCACAGCATCTGCAGGATGGCCCGCATGGCGTCCGGGTGCCGGGTGAGGAAGGTCTCCAGCGCCTGCACCTGGATGATCCGCGCGGTCACGTCACTGCACGCGACCACCGTGCCGGACCTGGGACGCTCCTCGAAAGCCGCCATCTCGCCCACCAGGTCGCCCGCTATCCGGACGGCGAGCAGCATGTCGTAGCCGCTCTCCGCGCTGGCGACGACCTTCACGACACCACTGGTGACCAGCAGGACGTGCCTGCTGTCGTCGCCCTGCTGCAGCAGCGCGCGATGCGTCGGATAGGCGATGGGGGTGCCCTGTCCCAGGAGTTCTTCGCGTGTCGTGTTCCGCAGCCGGCCAAGAAAAGTGGACGGCGGCCACACGTGATTCACCAGCACCCCCGACGATCTCACTCCGCGGCACAACGCACCGTTCAAGCGTCCGACCATGCTGCCGCCGAGCCGTGCCCCGGTACACGGACAGGACGGGATATGGCCTGTTCTTCTTGCCTTGCAGCCGGAATTGACCGAACGGGCGTTCTTTGCAAGAAGACGGCCCAGGATTATTACTGGCGAGTTAATCAGAGCGTGAAATCGTCAGCGGTCCGCGAAGTGATCCGAGTGGGCTGTCAGGACAGCACCCCGGCCAGCGTGCCCGCCAGTGTGAGGGTGAGGAAGGCCGCGCCCCAGGCCATCGCCCGGCGTATGCAGCGGTACTTGAGCCGGACGGTGCGGGACAGGACCTCCACCTGCCTGTCGTCCGGGGCAGAGGAGGCCTGGGCAGTGCGTCGGGGGGATACGGCCAGGCCCAGGAGGACGAGGGACGGGGCGCAGGCGGCGCAGCCGGACCAGACCAGGAGTTGTGGGACCACGGTGTACTGGGCCGGCACGATGAGGCCGCCGGTGATCGCGCCGAGCAGGGCGGTCAGGGCCGCGCCCAGGGTCGCCAGGGTCAGTCCGGCCTTGCTGTCGGCCTTCGCGAGTTGCTCACGGGCCTCGGTCAACAGGTCCGGGGCGGGTTCCGCCGCACGGTCGGGCCGCCTCCCGGTTGCGGTCCCGCGAGTCGATGTGGTCATGCCTCCCCCTCGCTGATCAGCGAGATTCCCGGGTACCCGGAAGTGGTGCTTCTAGTACGCGGCGTGGTGACAGCTCGTACGCGGGTGTCAGGTGTTCCACGTCTCGTCGTACGGGTCGGCCGGTGCCGGTACCGGTCTGGCGCTGGTGACGTCGAGGTACGGGATCGGGCCGTCGTTGACCGGGTCCTTGGTCCGGTCGGGTGTGTAACGGCCGGTAATCTCCAGCCAGGTGTCCGGGCTCAGGACCGGAGGGATACTGCCGGTCAGGGCGATCTTGACCGGCTGGGCGTCCGCCGCACAGCAGTTGAGGCCCATGCGGACCAGGTAGGGCGTGCCCGCCCGGTCCAGCGTGACGAAGCCGGTGATCTTCAGCTGGCGGCCGCGGAGGGAGCGGCCGTCGTCGTACACCGCTCGGCCCGCGTAGTCGGCCACGCCGAGGCGGAGGGGTTCGCCGGCGGGGAGGTCCGGGAAACCGAAGGGCTTCGTCAGGGCCGTGCCCGTGTGGGCCGCGCTGTAGGAGCCCAGGGCCGGCGGGGAGACCAGGATCAGGGCGAGGACGGGCAGGGTGAGGAGCCAGGAGATACGGGGCTCGTGGTGGTGGTGCTGTTGCCCGCGTGCCCGGCGTTCGTACCAGAGCGTCGCCGCCGCCGTCGCGATCAGCACCACGCCCGCCAGCAGCACCAGCGGGCGCAGGCCTGCCTTGACGTAGCGCAGGTAGAGGTCGGTCAGGCCGGCGTGCAGAAGGGTCGCGCCGAGCAGGAAGAGGAGGGCCGTCTGGGCCAGGCGGTTCACAGCAGGACCGTTCCGGTCAGGGCCGACACGACGACGGCCAGGGCGAACGTCGCGGGGGCGAAGCGCAGGGCGAAGGCCCGGCCGAAGGTGCCCGCCTGCATCGCGAAGAGCTTCAGGTCGATCATCGGCCCCACCACGAGGAACGTCAGACGGGCCGTCAGCGAGAACTGGGTCAGGGACGCCGCCACGAACGCGTCCGCCTCCGAGCAGATGGACAGCAGGACGGCGAGCACCGCGAGGGCCAGCACCGAGAACACGGGGTTCCCGGCCGCCGCGCGCAGCCACTCCTCCGGCACCACCGCCTTCAGCGTCGCCGCGGCCATCGCACCGATCACCAGGAAACCGCCCGCGTGCGTCACGTCGTGGCGCACCGAGCCCCAGAAGGCCGCGCCCTTGCCCTGCCCCTCGTACGACGGTCGGTCCGGCGGGCGCAGCCAGTCCGCGCGGCCGACGCGGTGCCAGAGCCAGCCCATCGCACAGGCCACCAGCAGGCTCGCAACGAAACGGGCCAGGACCATCTCCGGGTTGCCGGGGAAGGCCACCGCCGTCGCCGTCAGCACGATGGGGTTGATGGCGGGAGCCGAGAGGAGGAACGCCAGCGCCGCCGCCGGTGTGACCCCGCGGCGGACCAGCGCCCCGGCCACCGGCACCGACGCGCACTCGCAGCCCGGCAGCACCGCGCCAGCCACGCCCGCGACCGGGACCGCAAGGGCCGGGCGCTTCGGCAGGGCCCGGGCGAAGAAGGACGGCGGCACGAACACCGCGATCGCCGCCGACAGCAGCACGCCGAGCACCAGGAACGGCAGCGCCTGGACCATGACCGCGACGAACACCGTCATCCAGCTCTGCATCACCGGCGCGGACAGGGCCCCGCGGATCGGGCCCTGGAGCATCACCGCCGTGAGGAGGAAGAGGGTGAGCAGGAGGGGGGAGTTGAAGTGGCGGGCCTCGTCGGGGCTCGGGGGGCGGGTGTCGTCGGGGCTGGGGTGGCGGGTGTCGTCCGGGCCCGGGACCTTGTCGGCGACCGTGGTCTCGTTCCCGACCGTCTCGTCGGTCTCCTGCGGGGCGGGTTTCGTGGTGGCCACGGGCCCGGTACCTCCGGTCGTGCGCACGGGCATTGCCTCCCCTTCTGTACGGCCGGGCCGCTCCGGGCGTTCAGCCACCGCGGTTCCCTTCTGGAACCGGCCGTCCCGGTGAGGCAGTCTTCTCCCTTGTGGGGAGCGTTCCGAACCAAGGTCTGCCAGGTGATCCGGCCACGCACATGATCGTGTGCGGGGACGACGGACTCGCACACCGGCTGGCCGCCGAACTGCGCGGTGTGTACGGCGAGCAGGTCACGCTCGTGGTGCCGCCCTCGGGGCGCCGGGTACGGCAACCGGTGGTCGGACGGGCCCGGGCCGCCTCGGCCGCCCTGCTCGACCGGGTCAGCGCGGCCGTCAACCGGACGGGCACGGCCGGGGCCGAACCGGCCGCGAACGAGCAGATCGTGGAAGCTCCCGAGGTCACCGAGGCCGTGCTCACCGATGTGGGCGCCGACCGGGCGGCGGCCCTGGCGCTCGTGTACGACGACGACGAGACCAACATCCGCGCCGCACTCACCGCCCGCCGGCTCAACCCCCGCATCAGGCTGGTGCTCCGGCTGTACAACCGGCGGTTGGGCCAGCACATCGAGGAACTGCTCGACCAGACGGCGGCGGTGGCCTCCGGCACGGGGCCGGGCACGGGCGGTGGCCTGGACGCGTCGACGACCGTGCTGTCCGACGCCGACACGGCCGCTCCCGCGCTGGCCGCGACCGCCCTCGTCGGCACCAGCAAGGTCGTCCAGACCGAAGGGCTCGTCCTGCGTGCCGTGGAGCGGCAGCCGCCGCGGCCGGGCGAGGTGGCCGACCCCGGCCTGTGCACCCTGGCGCTGCTGTCCGCCACCAGCAACGACCCGGCCGGAGCGGACGGTTCCGAGGGCAGCGGGGAGCAGGGGCCGCGACTGCTGCCGGACGAGACGGCGGTGGCGTCGGCGACCGGGCGCGGGACCGTCGTCCTGGAGCAGGTGTCGTACACCGGGCCGTCCCTGCCCTCCGGGCGGGGTGCCGTGCCGCCGTTCGCCTCGCTGTTCTCGCGGCGGCTGCGGTGGTCGCTGGCCGGGTTGGTGGGGTGTGTGCTCGCGCTCGCCGTCGCGTTGATGTTCGTGACCGGGCAGCATCCGCTGTACGCCACGTACGTCACGCTCCTCGACCTGTTCGGCATCAACGATCCCGCGTACCACGCGTCGACCGGGCGGCAGGTGCTGCAACTGCTGTCCGGACTGGTCGGGTTGCTGCTGCTGCCGGTGCTGCTGGCCGCGGTGCTGGAGGCACTGGGCACGTTCCGCAGCGCGTCGGCGCTGCGGAAGCCGCCGCGGGGGCTCGGCGGGCATGTGGTGCTGCTCGGGCTCGGCAAGATCGGCACGCGGGTGCTGACGCGACTGCGGGAACTGCACATTCCCGTGGTGTGCGTCGAGTCCGATCCCGAGGCCAGGGGGATGGCCACGGCGCGGCGGCTGCGGGTGCCGGTGGTGCTCGGGGACGTCACGCAGGAGGGGGTGCTGGAGGCCGCGAAGATCCATCGGGCGCATGCGCTGCTCGCGTTGACCAGTGCGGACACGACGAACCTGGAGGCCGCGCTGTACGCCCGGTCCGTGCGGCCCGATCTGCGGGTGGTGCTGCGGCTGTACGACGACGACTTCGCGACTGCCGTGTACCGGACGCTGCGGGCCGCGCATCCGTCGGCCCTCACGCGGAGCCGGAGTGTGTCCCATCTGGCCGCACCCGCGTTCGCCGGGGCGATGATGGGGCGACAGATCCTGGGGGCGATTCCGGTGGAGCGGCGGGTGTTGCTGTTCGCCGAGGTGGAGGTGGCCGGGCATCCGCAGTTGGAGGGGCGGACGGTGGGGCAGGCCTTCCGGGCGGGGGCGTGGCGGGTGCTGGCGCTCAATACGGCACCTCCTGGGGGGGCGGCGGGGTGAGGGCGAGAGTCCGGAGGAGGAAGGGGCGCCGGCTTCGGGGCTGGTGTGGGATCTGCCTCCTACGTATGTGCTGGGGGCCGGTGACCGGGTGGTGCTGGCGGCTACGCGGCGGGGGTTGGCGGAGTTGCTGGGGCGCAGGCGGCGGGAGCGGGCGGGGGCGTGATCGCCGAGCGGCGGGCTTCGCTGCCCGGCGATCACGAGGTACTCGGGGGTCGAGGCGCGGGGTTGGGCAGCCCGGCGTTGCGAGGTGCTCGCGTTGCAGCTAGGCCGGGGCGTGGCGCAACCCGGAGCAGCGGGGTGCCGCCCGCGCCCACCCGTGCCGGCTGGGGGCACCTCCCAGGCCCTTAAGGCACTGGGGGAGGCACGACTGCCCGCGGGCTGGGCGACTGCCCGCGCCCTAGGGGCGCGGGGAACTGCGCGATCGGCCACGATGTGCCCGCAGCCGCCACACCACAGGCCATCCCGAGCTATTGGGCGTTCGGCTGCCCCTTGAGGTGCCTCTCCGCGAACTCCAGTTCCAGCCTTACCTGCTTGATCCGTTCGTCCACCACCAGTGAGCCGTGTCCCGCGTCGTAGCGGTACACCTCGTGGACCGCGCCCCTCGCCTCCAGGCGCTTGACGTAGTTCTCGATCTGGCGGATCGGGCAGCGGGGATCGTTGACGCCGGCCGAGATGTAGACCGGGGCCTTGACCCGGTCGACGTAGGTGAGGGGGGAGGAGGCCTCGAAGCGGTCGGGGACCTCCTCGGGGGTGCCGCCGAGGAGCGTGCGGTCCATCGCCTTCAGCGCTTCCATCTCGTCGTGGTACGCCGTGACGTAGTCGGCGACCGGGACCGCCGCGATGCCCAGGGCCCACGCATCGGGCTGGACGCCGAGGCCGAGGAGGGTGAGGTAGCCGCCCCAGGAACCGCCGGTCAGGACGAGGCGGTCGGGGTCCGCGAGGCCGGAGGTGACGGCCCATTCGCGGACCGCGGCGATGTCCTCCAGTTCGATGAGGCCCACGCGGTGCTTCAGGGCGTCCGTCCAGGCACGGCCGTAGCCCGTGGAGCCACGGTAGTTGACACGGATCACCGCGTAGCCGTGGTCGACCCAGGCCGCCGGGCCCGCCGCGAAGGAGTCGCTGTCGTGCCAGGTCGGGCCGCCGTGGATGTCGAAGACCGTGGGGAGCGGGCCGGTGCTGCCCTCCGGCTTCTGGACGAGGGCGTGGATGCGGCCGCCCGGTCCCTCCACCCACACGTCCTCCACCGGCACCGAGCCGGGCGACTTCATGCCGGGCGGGTCGAGCACGACACCGCCGGACGTGGAGCGGACCGCCGACGGTTCGGCGGCCGAGGACCACAGGTACTCCACGCTGCCGTCGGGCCGGGCCGTGGCGCCGGACACCGTGCCGGGCGGGGTCGGGATCTCGGTCAGGGCGCGGCTCGCCAGGTCGTAGCGGAACAGCTCGCTGCGGGCCTCGAAGCTGTGCGCGATGAGCAGGCCCGTGCCGTCCGGATACCACTCGGCGCTGACGTCACCCGGCAGCTCCAGCGCCAGGTCCGTCTCCTCGCCGGAGGCGACGTCCCAGACCAGGGGCTCCCAGCGGCCCCGGCGCTGGTGGCCGATGAGGAGGCGGGTGTCGCCGCCGACGGGGGCGAAGCCGAGGACTTCAAGGCCCAGCTCGCGCGTCCCGCCCTCGGTGTCGTCGAGGTCGGCGACCGGCGTGCCGTCGGTGCGCAGGACGCGCAGGGCGGAGTGCATGGCGTCGCCGTGCTCGGTGTGCTCGATGGCGATGAGCGAGCCGTCGTGGGAGAGGTCGCCGACGCCGGCCGATTCGCGGTGGCGGTAGATCTCCACCGGCTGCTCGCCCGTGCGGACGAGGTGGATCGTGGTGCCGTCCTCGTCGGTGGAGCGGCCGATGACCGCCGTGCGCCCGTCACGGCCGAGGGCGAGGCCCGCCGGGTAGGAGGGGTCCAGGCCCTCGGCGGCGAGTTCGTCCGCGCCGCCCGCGAAGGGCTGGCGGCGCCAGACGCCGAACTCGTCGCCGTCCTTGTCGTCGAACCACCAGATCCAGGCGCCGTCCGGGGACAGCACGCCGTCCGTCGTGCCGTTCGGCCGGTCCGTCACCTGGCGCTGTTCGCCCGTCTTCCGGTCCCAGGCGTACAGCTCGTACGTCCCCGTCGCGTTCGACACGAACAGGGAGCGGTCCGGAGCGTCCTCCGCCCAGTCGGGCAGGGACACCCGGGGCGCCCGGAAGCGCTTCTCCCAGTCCGGCATCCGCTCCTGCTGTGCCGCCTGTACCTCTTGCTCGTGCTGGTCCCGCTGATCCCGCGCGTCGGATCCGTTGCTCTCAGTCATGGCCCCATACTGCCCGCCCTCACCGACAATTCGCTGGCGAGGTCCTCAGCCTGTGGATAACCTCCACCGGTCCCCCTTCCGAGCAGGTCAGGAGCACCCCATGTACTCCCCCACCCCGGCCGACTGGCACGAGGCCAACCGCGCCCACTGGGACGAACGCGCCCCGCTGCACGCCGCGGGCGACTTCTACGACCTCGACGCCTTCCGGGCCGGGCAAGACCCCTTGCGGGACTTCGAGCTCGCCGAGGTCGGCGACGTCTCCGGCCGCTCGCTGCTGCACCTCCAGTGCCACATCGGTCTCGACACCCTGTCCTGGGCCCGGCACGGTGCCGACCGCGTCGTCGGCCTCGACTTCTCCGCTCCCGCGGTCGACCTCGCCCGCGGCCTCGCGCGCGATCTCGGTCTCGGCCAGGACCGGGCCGCGTTCGTCGCGGCGGACGTGTACGACGCGGCCACGGCGGTCCCGGACACCTCGTACGACATCGTCTACACCGGCGTCGGCGCGCTGTGCTGGCTGCCCGACATCGGGCGCTGGGCCGAGACGGCGGCCTCGCTGGTGGCGCCCGGCGGGTTCCTGTACCTGTCCGAGTTCCACCCGCTCACCGACGTCCTGGACGACGAGACCGGCTCGCGGATCACATACGACTACTTCGCCCGTGACGCCTGGATCGAGGAGAGTCCGGGTTCCTACGCGGCCGAGGGCGCCGAGTTCGTCCACAACCGGCGCGTGGAGTGGCAGCATCCGGTCGGCGAGGTCGTCTCGGCGCTGGCGGCGGCCGGGCTGCGCATCGAGTTCCTGCACGAGCACGACGTGTCGCTGTTCCGGCGGTTCGGGTGCTTCGAGCGGCGGGACGGCTACTTCCGCTATCCGGCGGACCGGCCGCGGATCCCGCTGATGTACTCCGTCCGGGCCCGCAAGGACTGACGGCCGACCCCGCAGGCCGGGCCGGCCCGGCTGCCCCGTACCGTAAGGGTGTGTACCGGTTTCTGCTGACGCCCCGATGGTGGGGGATCAACGTCTTCGTGCTGTTGTCCATCCCCTTCTGCATCTTCATGGGGTCCTGGCAGCTGGGCCGGTTCGAGGACCGGGTGCAGGACCACCGCACGGCGACCGAGCAGGTCTCCGAGGCGCGGCACGAGGCGCCCCGGCCGCTCGGCGAGATGCTGCCGGTGACCAAGGCGACGTCCGGCAAGCTGGTCACCGCGACCGGCCGCTACGGCAAGCAGCTGCTGGTGCCCGGCCGGGAGCTCGACGGCAAGCAGGGGTTCTACGTCCTGACGCTGCTGCGCACCGACTCGGGTGAGGCGCTGCCGGTGGTGCGGGGCTGGCTGCCCGGGGGCGCCGACGCGGGGAAGGCGCCCGCGCCGCCCGCCGGTGAGGTCACGGTCACGGGGGCGCTGCAGGCGTCCGAGACGCCGGGTGACAACGGCGTCAGCGCGCAGGGCGGTCTGCCGGCCGGGCAGACCGGGGCTATCAGTGCGGCGTCTTTGGTGAATCTGGTGCCGTACGACGTGTACGACGCGTGGGTCACGTTGGCGGAGGGTGACTCGGGGATGAAGGCGGTGCCGGCGAGTGCGCCGCCGGACACGGGGCTGGATCTGAAGGCGTTCCAGAACCTCGGTTACACCGCCGAGTGGTTCGCCTTCGTGGGGTTTGTGATCTTCATGTGGTTCCGGTTGCTGCGGCGGGAAATCGAGTTCGCGCGGGATGCGGAGCTTGGGCTGGTGGCGGAGGAGGAGCCTGTCGCTGCGGACGCCGGAGTGAAGTGACTCGGCGTCGCTGCTGAGGCCGGGTGGGTCCGCAGCCCGGCGGTGCGGGGTGCCGCTGCGCCCACCCGTGCCGCCCTTGGCGGCACGATTGCCCGCAGCTCAAGGCCTCAGGCGAGGTGCCATCTTCTTGGGGGCGGGAGCCGCCCCAGCGGCACGATTGCCCGCAGCTCAGCGCGGCTAGGAGGCCGCCAGTACGCCCGTCCAGTACACCGTGCCCGCGCACGCGTTGGGCACCGTCACCGAGGTCCCGCCCGAGCCTGTTGCCGGGGTGTACGTCACCGCCACGCTGCCGTCGGCCGTGCCGTCCTCCGTGGCCAGCTGCGGGGCCGTGCCCGTGTCGCCGGTGGTGGTGCCGCCCGTGGTGCCGCTGTCCGGCGTCGGCGTGGGGTCGGGAGTCGGGTCGGGGTCCGGGTCGCCGCCGGGGGTGGGGCAGGTCTCCGTGGGGACCCAGGCGAACTTCACGTCGTAGGCGGCGCCCGGCGCGAGCTCCAGCTGGGCGGCCTCCAGAGACGGGTCGGGCAGGCCGGCCGCCGCGTCCCCGGCCGTGTGCCGGGCCGCACCGATCTTGGTGGCGTCGGCCGAACCCTGCGCCAGCGCGCCCACTGACCCCGGGTCGGTGACCGTACAGCTCGCCGCGGAGACGTTGGTGACACGGAAGGTGCCGTAGACCGCGCCGGTGGAGTCGGGGGCGACGCTGCTGCCGGAGGCGGGGCCGAGCTGGGCGGCGGTGCACGCCGGGATGCCGACGGCGGTGGTGGCGGACGGGCCGGCACCCTGGGACGCGCCGGTCGAGGCGCCGCCGGTGGCCTTGCCTTCCTTTTCCTTCTCCTTCTTGTCGCCCTTGCCCTTGCCCTCGGTCTTGCCGGGGGAGCTGCCCGCGGTGCTCTCGCCGCCGTCCGGGCCCTTGCCCTGGCCGGCGCTGCCCTGGGTCTCGGAGGCGTGGCCGATCGCGGAGGGATTGGCCTCGGAGCCGGTGGAGTTGGAGACGTGCACCAGGGCGGGTACGGCGGTGCCGATGAACAGCGCGGCGGCGGCCATGCCGACGACGGCCTGCCGCTTGCGGGCCCGGCGTTGGGGCACCGCCTTGCGCAGATAGTCCAGGGTGCCGTCGCGCGGCTCCACCTCCTGCACCACCTGGTGCAGCATCGTGCGCAGGTCCAGCTCGTCCGAGTCGAACCCCTCGGGGCTCGGGTCGTCCAGGCCGTGGTTCACAGTTCCGTTCCCAGCGTGCGATTGCTTCGGATCTTGCCCGTGCAGCCTTGTCGGCTCGTGCCACTCGAAAGGTTCGTGCCGGTCGCGCCCGTCGCGGGGCGCGCCGTTGCCGTCGCTCATGCCGGCGCCTCCATGGCCAGCCGGAGCGCCGCGATGCCGCGCGAGCCGTAGGCCTTGACCGAGCCCAGGGATATGCCGAGGGTCTCGGCGACCTGAGCCTCGGTCATGTCCGCGAAGTAGCGCAACACCAGCACCTCGCGCTGGCGGCGCTGGAGGCCCTTCATCGCTTTGATGAGGGAGTCGCGCTCCAGCTGGTCGTACGCGCCTTCCTCGGCGCTCGCCATGTCGGGCATGGGCTTCGACAGCAGCTTGAGGCCGAGGATGCGGCGGCGCAGCGCCGAGCGCGACAGGTTGACGACCGTCTGACGCAGGTAGGCCAGGGTCTTCTCGGGGTCGCGGACCCGCTTGCGGGCCGAGTGGACACGGATGAAGGCCTCCTGGACGACGTCCTCGCAGGAGGCCGTGTCGTCGAGGAGGAGGGCGGCGAGACCGAGCAGCGAGCGGTAGTGCGCCCGGTAGGTCTCGGTGAGGTGGTCGACGGTGGTCCCGGCCGCGACACCGTCCTCGGCGCCGTCACGCTGGTTCGGGATGCGGGCCGGCCGCGCTGCGGGCACGGGCGCGATCACCGGCATGCCACCGGCAGTACCGGACATGCGGGGTCGTAGAGCCGCCGGACGGGGCGGTCGAATGACCGTGCCGCGTGCCGCGCTGAAGTCGAGTACCTCTGCCACGCCTGTTGGACACGCTCCCCCCCGTGAGGGTTGTACGTGCCGGGCATCACTTTCACGCCGACCTCGGCCGTCGACGGTCTACCCGCGTCAGGCAGCACAACCGGTGGTGCATCAAATGCCCTCATGCGTCCCGCTCTTCCCCTATGTCCATATGTGAACGGGCGTCCCCACGCCCGGTTCCAGGCGTCCCCACGCCTGAATGCACGTCCCGCGGCCCGGAAGGGCGACCGCAAAGACGCTCCCCGCCCTCCGCGCGGTTGCGGAGGGCGGGGAGGTAAATCCTCGGACGCCGATGGGCTCCTGGACAAGTGGTCCGGACCATCGATCGGCTCACATGTCGTACACAGATCCTACAAACCGCCTATGACAGGCGGCGGGGGATTTCGGCGCGGCGAAACTTCCCGAAAACCCGCGAGGGTTTCGGCACCTCACGAGAGCTCGGCGGCCACCAGTTCGGCGATCTGCGCGGTGTTCAGCGCGGAACCCTTGCGCAGGTTGTCCCCGCACACGAACAGTTCGAGCGCCGTCGGGTCGTCCAGCGCCCGCCGGACCCGCCCGACCCACGTCGGGTCGGTGCCGACCACGTCGGCGGGGGTGGGGAACTCGCCCGCGGCCGGGTTGTCGAACAGCACGACACCGGGCGCCGTGGCGAGGATCTCGCGGGCCTTGTCGACGGTGACCTCGCCCTCGAAGCGGGCGTGCACGGTCAGCGAGTGCGTGGTGATCACCGGTACGCGGACGCAGGTGACGGCCACGGGCAGGCTCGGCAGTCCGAGGATCTTGCGGGATTCGTCCCGGACCTTCAGCTCCTCCGACGACCAGCCGTCCTCGCGCGGCGACCCGGCCCACGGCACGACGTTCAGCGCGACCGGCTCCGGGAACGGCCCGGTGCCGTCCCCCACGGCCCGCCGTACGTCACCGGGGCTGGTCCCCAGTTCCGTGCCGGCGACCAGGGACAGCTGCTGGCGCAGCGTCGCCACGCCGGCGCGGCCGGCGCCGCTGACCGCCTGGTACGAGGAGACCACCAGCTCGCGCAGCCCGAACTCGGCGTGCAGCGCGCCCAGGGCCACGATCATGGAGAGCGTCGTGCAGCTGGGGTTGGCGATGATGCCGCGCGGGCGCATCCGCACGGCGTGCGGATTGACCTCGGGCACCACGAGGGGCACCTCCGGGTCCATCCGGAACGCGCCCGAGTTGTCGACCACCACCGCGCCCTTGGCGGCGGCCAGGGGCGCCCACCGCTCGGCGACCTCGTCGGGGACGTCGAACATGGCGACGTCGACCCCGTCGAAGGCCTCCTCGGTGAGGGCCACGACCTCGGTCTCCTCGCCGCGCACGGCCAGCTTGCGGCCGGCCGAGCGCGGGGAGGCGATCAGTCGGATCTCGCCCCAGACATCCGCCCGCTGGGACAGGATCTGGAGCATGACCGTGCCGACGGCCCCGGTCGCTCCCACGACGGCGAGCGTCGGCCGCCCGGACCGGCCGGACCCGTCGGCCCGTCGGAGGCCTGCCATCAGCGGCCGGTGCCTCCGTAGACGACGGCCTCGTCGCTGTCGGAGTCGAGCCCGAACGCGGTGTGCACGGCGCGGACGGCCTCGGGCACGTCGTCGGCGCGCGTGACGACCGAGATGCGGATCTCGGACGTCGAGATCAGCTCGATGTTCACACCGGCGTCGGACAGCGCCTTGAAGAAGTCGGCCGTGACACCCGGGTTGGTCTTCATCCCGGCGCCGACGAGGGAGATCTTGCCGATCTGGTCGTCGTAGCGCAGGGACTCGAAGCCGATGCCGGCCTTGTTCTTCTCCAGGGCGTCGATGGCCTTGCGGCCCTCGGCCTTGGGGAGCGTGAAGGAGATGTCCGTCAGACCCGTGGAGGCGGCGGACACGTTCTGCACGATCATGTCGATGTTGATCTCGGCGTCCGAGATCGTCCGGAAGATCGCGGCCGCCTCGCCCGGCTTGTCCGGCACGCCGACGACCGTGACCTTGGCCTCGGAGGTGTCGTGCGCGACACCGGAGATGATGGCCTGCTCCACCTGCTTGTCCCCTTGCTGAATCGGCTCACTGCTGACCCACGTGCCCTGAAGTCCGCTGAAGCTGGACCGGACGTGGATCGGGATGTCGTACCGGCGGGCGTACTCCACGCAGCGGTGGAGCAGCACCTTCGACCCGGATGCCGCCAGCTCGAGCATGTCCTCGAGGGAGATCCAGTCGATCTTCCGGGCCTTCTTCACCACGCGCGGGTCGGCGGTGAACACGCCGTCGACGTCGGTGTAGATCTCGCACACGTCGGCGTCGAGGGCGGCGGCGAGGGCCACCGCGGTGGTGTCGGAGCCGCCGCGGCCGAGCGTGGTGATGTCCTTGGTGTCCTGGCTGACACCCTGGAAGCCCGCCACGATCGCGATGTTGCCCTCGTCCACCGAGGTCTTGATCCGGCCCGGCGTGACGTCGATGATCCGGGCTTTGTTGTGGACCGAGTCGGTGATGACACCTGCCTGGCTGCCGGTGAACGACTGGGCCTCGTGGCCCAGCTTTTTGATCGCCATGGCCAGCAGTGCCATGGAGATCCGCTCTCCGGCGGTCAGCAGCATGTCGAGCTCGCGCCCGGCAGGCATCGGGGAAACCTGCTCGGCGAGATCGATCAGCTCGTCCGTCGTGTCGCCCATCGCGGAAACGACGGCAACCACCTGGTTGCCGTTCTGCTTCGCTTCCACGATCCGCTTGGCGACGCGCTTGATGCCCTCGGCATCGGCTACGGAGGAGCCTCCGTACTTCTGCACGACAAGGCCCACGTGCGCTCCTCGCTCAATCCGTCTCTATCCGCTCATACGCATTCGTACTGCGGTCGGCTCAGTCTAACGAGCGTCCGAAAAACCCCTCCGCGATATCGCATGGTGAGACTTCCCGGGGTACTCGTTCAGGTCTGCTCATGCCCACCTGGGCACAGGCCACGCGAGAAAGTGCCCGGCGTCACAATCGCACACGGGCCGTCCGCTGTGCCTCAACTTTCAAGCACTAGGGTTCGCCTGTGCGCGTACTCCTGGTGGAAGACGATGAACCGGTCGCCGAGTCCCTCAGACGCGGCCTGAAGCGCTACGGCTTCGAGGTGGAGTGGGTCACCACGGGCCGGGCGGCGCTGGACCACACGAGCCCCTACGACGTGGTCCTGCTCGACCTCGGCCTGCCCGACACCGACGGCCTCGACGTCTGCAAGGCGCTGCGCGAGCGCGGCGACGTCCCGATCATCGTGATCAGCGCCCGCAGCGACGAGACGGACCGGGTGGTGGGCCTGGAGATCGGCGCCGACGACTACGTCTCCAAGCCGTTCGGCGTCCGCGAGGTCATCGCACGGATCCGCGCGGTCATGCGCCGCGCGCAGCCCCGCGGCCCCGCAGCCGGGAACGGCCCCGACCGCTACGGCCCCCGCCTGACCGTCGACCGCAAGGCGGCCCGGGTGCGGCTCGACGGCGCGGAGGTGGCCCTCGCCCCCAAGGAGTACGACCTGCTGGCCTTCCTCACCGAGGAGCCCGGGGCGCTGATGTCGCGGGAACAGATCATGGAAGCGGTCTGGGACGCGAACTGGTTCGGGCCGACGAAGACGCTGGACGTGCACGTGGCCGCACTGCGGAGGAAGCTGGCCGGCGCGATCACGATCGAGGCGGTGCGCGGTGTCGGCTTCCGGCTGGAGATCGTCGAGGACGGCGGCGGCGAGCCTCGTACCGCAACGGACGGCGGCGGCCCGAGCACCACAACGGGCAGCGGCGCCTCATGATCCGCCAGCTCGTCCGCAGCTACATCTTCCTCGTCGCGATCGCCATCGCCCTGTTCACGGTGCCGGTGGCCTTCTCGCTCACCTCCCAGCTGCGGGGCGACACCGCGGACTCCGTGCTGCGCGAGGCCAAGACCATGGCGCTGCTGCTGGCCAACGGCGACTCCACCTCGTGCGAGGCACTCCAGAAGATGGCCACCGCGTACGCCGCCGAGACGCCCGGCGACGTCCAGGTGACCGGAGCTGCGGGCTGCGCCCCGGGCCTGCTCCGCGCGCGGGAGGACGCGGCCCTGACCGCGGCCCTCGACCGGAACCGTGCGACGACCGACTGGGGCTCCTCCTTCATCTGGGGCCCCGACCTGGTGATCACGGTCCCCGCCAAGAAGGCCGGGGAGGACCGCCAGGTCGGCGCCGTGCGCATCGTGTACTCGACGGACGAGATGACCGACCGCCTGTGGACGATCTGGGGTTTCCGGGCGATCCTCGCGGTGCTGGTCCTCGTGGTGGCCGCCCTGCTCGGTGTCGGGGTGGCGCGGCGCCTCACCCGCCCGCTGCGCCAGCTCAACGACATGGCGAGCAAGTTCAGCGACGGCGACCTGACCGCCCGCTCCCCCGTGACGGGCCCGCCGGAGACCCAGACGCTGGCACGCACCCTCAACCAGGGCGCGGAACGCCTGGACACCCTGATCGGGGCCCAGCGCAACTTCGTGGCGGACGCCTCGCACCAGCTGCGCACCCCGCTCACGGCCCTGCGGCTGTCCCTGGACAACATCGCGGACGGTGTGGACGACGAGTTCGTCCGGGAGGACGTGGAACAGGCCACCGCCGAGGTGGTCCGGATGAACCGCCTGGTCAACGGCCTGCTGGTGCTGGCCCGGGCCGAGGCGAAGGTGACGGCGGCCGAGCCGCTCCCGCTGCTGGACATCGTGCGGGAGCGGCTCGCCGTGTGGAGACCGGCCGCCGACGAGCGCGGAGTCACCGTCGCGCTCAGGGGGAGTACCGACGGCCGGCCGTCCGTGCTGTCCAGCCCGGGTCATCTGGACCAGATGCTGGACAACGTGTTCTCCAACGCCCTGGAGGTCTCACCGGACGGCGGGACGATCACCGTGCGGGTGGACCCCCGGGGCGATGTGGTGGGGGTGTCGGTCCTGGACGAGGGGCCCGGCATGTCGGACGCCGAGAAGTCCCGCGCCTTCGACCGCTTCTGGCGCGGCCAGGGCCTGACCGGGAAGGGCGGTTCCGGTCTCGGTCTCGCCGTCGTCAGGCAACTGGCGACGGACGACGGCGGAACCGTGGCCCTGACGGACGCTCCCGGGGGTGGTCTGTGCGTGACCATCACCCTCCGGGCGGTCAGCTCTCGGGCATCTTCGAGGAGTGGTGGTTGACGATCAGCCACGTGCCGTCGGCCTGCTTCTCGTAGGCGTACGTGTAGCGGGCCTTGACGGTGTTCTTCGCGCCCGTCCCGGGGTCGGTGAGCGCGAACTCGTACACACCGGTGTCGATGACGGTGTCCCGGTCGAGGACGTTGACGACCGACTCGACCTTCGTGCCGACCGGCTTGTTCTTGAGGAAGTGCTCGAAGTAGTCGACGATCTCGGCTCTGTCCGTACGGACGTTGTTGGAGACGGTCGGCAGCAGCACCGCGTCCTTCGCGTACAGGTCGGCGACCTTCTGCGCATCGCCGGTCTGCAGCGCCGCGTTCCACTGGTCGAAGAGCCCGAGCACCTGGGCCTTGGTGGCCGTCTTGGCGGACGTCTTCCCGGAGGCGCCGCGCGAGTCGGCTCCGGCGACACCGGCACCGACGGCGAAGGTGCCGGCGGCCAAGGCGGCGACAGCGGTGACGACGGCTATGCGACGGCGTACGGGGTGGCGGTTCATGACATCTCCAGTGACATCGAGGGGAGTTGACTTGCCTCCGCTTCCTCTGCGGTGGAAGTGACTCCAGGTTCGTGGTTCACCGGTTAGGGGCCGTGCAGCCGACGTACAGGGGGTGTACAAGGAGCCCCCAAATCACGAAGCGTGACGTGGAGCCGGACGCTACCGTCTGGGCATGGAGATATTGCGCTACGTGGCATTCAGCACGGATCCCAAGGGCGGCAACCCCGCGGGTGTCGTGCTCGACGCGACCGGGGCCGCCGACACGGCGATGCTGGCGACAGCGGCCGAAGTCGGCTACTCGGAGACGGCGTTCGTGGTGCCATCCGGCGACGGGGCCTTGGACGTCCGGTACTTCAGCCCGCTCGCCGAGGTGCCGTTCTGCGGCCACGCGACGATCGCCACGGCCGTCGCCCACGCGCAGCGGCACGGCACCGGACGCCTGCGGCTGCGCACGGCGGCGGGCCCTGTCACCGTCACCACCGACCGGGCGGCGGACGGCACCCTCGTGGCGACCCTGGTGAGCGTCGCACCGCGTACGGCACCGATCGAGGAGGCCGATCTGGCCGAGCTGCTCGCCGTCCTGGGCTGGTCCGCCGGGGAACTGGACCCGGCGCTGCCGCCCCGCGCGGCCTTCGCCGGAGCCTGGCACCCGGTCATCGCCGCCGCGAGCCGGGACCGGCTGGCCGACCTGGACTACGACATGGCCGCGCTCGGCGCCCTCATGGCCCACAGGGACTGGACCACCGTCAACTTGGTCTGGCGGGAGTCCCCCACGGTGTTCCACGCCCGCAACCCGTTCCCGCCCGGCGGTGTGGTCGAGGACCCGGCCACGGGGGCGGCGGCGGCCGCGTTCGGCGGCTACCTGCGGGAGTTCGGCCTCGTCTCCCCGCCGACAACCCTGACGATCCACCAGGGCGCGGACATGGGACGCCCGAGCACGATCACGGTGACGGTACCGGCGGAGCTGGACACGGGCATCGGCGTGACCGGCACGGCCGTCGAGCTCTGAGAGGGCGGTTCGTGAGTCTGTGTGTCCGGCCGCTCAGGTGGTACAGCGAGCCGACGCTGACCCGCTCCAGGGCGAGTTGCCTCCGCCGACGTGCTCATGTGTCGCCCGTGGAGGCGGAGTCGATGTCACCGCCCGCGGCGATGGAACGCTCGCCGGAGGCGGTGACGTTCCGAGGCTGCGCAGGCGTGGAAGCAGGCGGGGGCGGGGGCGGGGCCGAGGGGTTCGCCGGCGGGGCGGGCGCGGGGGTGCCCGGGCCGTCGCCGGTCGACGCCGTACCGATGTTCCCGCCGGCGGCGACGGACCTCACGCCGCTCGCGTTCACCGTCGTACCAGTAGGACCAGGGGAACCAGGGGAACCGGGAGTACCAGGGGTACCAGTACCACCACCGGACGTACCGGACGTCCCCGTCGAGCCCTGGAACCCGGCGTACACCGCGAGCGCCAGGCCGATCAGCGCCGCGACACCGCCTGCCACGCTGGCCCAGGGATCCGCCGCCTCGACGTCCAGGACGGCTCCGACGACGAGCCCCAGGGCCCCGGCGGCGCACAGCCCGATACCCGTCCACATCAATGCCTTCGACTGACCGGTCATACGGCCATCATCGCGCTCGGGGCCGGGCTGTGGTGCGAAAAGCCGTTGAGGCGCGGGCGGTTACTTGGCCGGGCGCAGGCCCAGCGGGCCCGCGATCTCCTCCGCCATCACCCGGCCCGCCTCGATCTCCAGGGTGTCGTCGCCCATGTCCTGGTCCGTGTCGAGGCCGTCGAGTTCGGCCAGGGGCTGGTCGAGGCGGACGTGGGCGAGGACCGACTGGAGGGCGCGCAGGGTCGCGGAGGCGGTGGAACCCCAGTTGGAGAAGTAGGAGAACTGCCACCACCACAGGGCCTCCGTGGTGCGGCCGGCCCGGTAGTGGACCATGCCGTGACGCAGGTCGGTGATGACGTCGGTGAGGTCGTCGGAGATACGGGCCGGGACCGGCGCCTTGCGGGGCTCGTAGGGGTCGAAGACCTCCGAGTAGACGTCGACGGGGTCGAGGAGGCGGGCCAGGTTCTCGCGGAGTTCGTCGACGTCCGGCTCGGGGCCCGGGTCGGGCTCGTAGCGCTCGTCGGGCACGATGTCCTCGTGCGCGCCGAGACGGCCGCCGGCCAGGAGGAGCTGGGAGACCTCCAGGAGCAGGAAGGGCACGGCCGATTCCGGCTCGGCGCCCTTCGCGATCTCCGTGACGGCGACCAGGAAGCTCTCGACCTGGTCCGCGATCTGGACGGCGAAGTCGTCCGGGTTCTGGTCGGTCGCGTGCAGCGTGGCGTCAGACATCTAGGAGTCGTCTCCCCTCGAAGGCGCGACCGAGGGTCACCTCGTCCGCGTATTCCAGGTCGCCACCCACCGGGAGGCCGCTGGCCAGGCGGGTGACCTTCAGGCCCATGGGCTTGATCATGCGGGCGAGGTACGTGGCGGTCGCCTCGCCTTCGAGATTGGGGTCCGTGGCGAGGATGAGCTCCGTGACCGTGCCGTCGGCCAGGCGGGCCAGGAGTTCCCTGATCCGCAGGTCGTCCGGCCCGACCCCGTCGATCGGGCTGATCGCGCCGCCCAGGACGTGGTACCTGCCCCGGAACTCACGCGTGCGCTCGATCGCCACGACGTCCTTCGGCTCCTCGACGACGCAGATGACGGCGGGGTCGCGGCGGGTGTCGCGGCAGATGTTGCACAGCTCTTCCTGCGCGACGTTGCCGCAGGTCGCGCAGAAGCGGACCTTCGCCTTGACCTCCATGAGGGCCTGGGCGAGCCGCCGCACGTCCGTGGGCTCCGCCTGCAGGATGTGGAAGGCGATCCGCTGGGCGCTCTTGGGACCGACGCCGGGCAGCCGCCCCAGCTCGTCGATCAGGTCCTGGACCACGCCTTCGTACAACGGACTGCCTTTCCTGGGTCATCGAGGTCGTTCGCGCCGTACGGCCTTCCCGTACGTACCGTAGTTGTCAGCCGCCTGTCCGAGGAAGGCGGCGGGCGTCTCAGAACGGCAGTCCGGGGATGCCGCCGCCGCCCAGACCCTGTGCGAGCGGGCCCAGCTTCTCCTGCTGGAGCGCCTGCGCGTTCTCGTTGGCCGCCTGCACAGCCGCCACGACCAGATCGGCGAGGGTCTCGGTGTCTTCCGGATCCACCGCCTTCGGGTCGATCTTCAGGTTGCGCAGCTCGCCGGCGCCGGTGACGGTCGCGGTCACGAGGCCACCGCCCGCCTGGCCGTCGACCTCCGTCTGCGCCAGTTCCTCCTGCGCCTGTGCCAGGTCCTGTTGCATCTTCTGGGCCTGCTGGAGCAGCTGCTGCATATTGGGCTGGCCACCACCGGGGATCACGATCAGCTCCTTGCTCGGTACGGGTTTTCCCGTTCGGCACGAGCCTACGTGGTCGGGCCTGCCGTCGCCCCAGCACTCTTTCGAGTGAGTTCCCCTCGCGCCCTATAACCGATCAAGGAATACTTCCGGGCGGAAAAGCGGCGAAAGCTGCATCTTCGCCACCCGTTGGGGGGTAGGAAGGGTCCGGCGCGTGTGCGTCGTGTGTGTCACTTGTCACGCAGCGTGGTCAGTAGGGAGTGCCGGGTGGGTCAGCCGGAGATGCAGCCCGAGAGGCCGCCTCAGGACGGACGGGGCGAGGGGGCGGCCCGGCTGCGGCCGGGCGATCTGACCGGGCGGGCCTTCCCGCTCGGGGACTGGGGGGAGCCGGCGGTCCGGCTCGACGAGCTGTACCGGTGGGTGGAGCGCGGTGCGCTGCGGACGGCGGCCTGGTACCTGGAGGACCGGGTGTGGAAGCGGCGGTGCGCGCGGGTGCTGCGCTGCGGGGCCGCGGCGGGGGCGGTCACCGGGGTCGCGCTGCCCCTGCTCGATCTGACCGGGGTCGCGGCCGGGATCGCGCCCTGGGGGTGCCTGGCACTGCTGCTGGGGGTGGCCTGTGTGGCCGTCGACCGGTACTTCGGGGTGACGTCGGGCTGGATGCGGGACGTGGCCACCGCGCAGGCCGTGCAGCGGCGGTTGCAGGCGCTTCAGTTCGACTGGGCGGCGGAGTGCGTGCGGGAGGTTCTCGGCCCGGCGGAGGGGACGGCGAGTGAGGCGGCCGAGCGGTGTCTCGGGGTGCTGCGGAGGTTCTCCGAGGACGTGAGCGAGCTGGTGCGGGGGGAGACGGCGGAGTGGGTGGGGGAATTCCGGAGCGGGGGTGCGCCTGTGGGACTGCAGGCGGTGGCGTTCCCCGGGGGTGGGCGCGGGAGCGAGGCGGGGGGTTTCAACGGGCGGTTCTCCGTGCCCCCGGCGGGGGGCGCGCGGCCGAACATGCCCCGGCAGCGGCCGCCGGAGCCTCGGTGAGCGGGGCCTGGTCTGCTGGTGCTCGGGGTTGGTGCTGAGGTCGGGTGGGTGCGCAGCCCGGCGCTGCGGGGTGCCGCTGCGCCCACCCGTGTCGCCCCTAGCGGCACGACTGCCCGCAGCTTAGGCGGACGGACGGAAGGTCAGTCCTGCGCGCACAGGGTCAGGCCCTGCGGGGTCCAGCACGGCAGGTGGCCGTGCGTGCGGATGACGTCCTGGCCGTTGCCGCGGGCGAGGTAGGTGAGGAAGCTCGACGCCAGGGAGTCGGCCGGGGGGCGGCCGTAGGTGTAGGCGTACTCGATCTCGCGGTAGGGGTAGTCGCTCGTGCCGTGTTCGAGGGCGTCGGCGGAGGCCGGGTCGCCGTCCAGGCGCAGGGCGTGCAGGCCCTTGGCGCGGGCGGCCAGGTTGAGTTCGCTGTAGCCGATGGCGCCCGGCAGGTCGGCGACCGTGGTCAGCACCTGGTCCGTCGAGTCGAGTTCGCAGCGGATGACGGCTGCCGTCGGGTCGTCCTTGTGGACGCAGTCGACGGAGGAGTTGGCGATCTCGCCCCGTCCCAGCACCCGGCGCTGGAACACCTGTCTCGTCCCGGAGTTGGCGTCGCGGCTGACCAGGTGCACGGGCAGGTCCGGGCCGCCGAGCTGCCGCCAGTTGCGGATCTCGCCCCGGTAGAGGCGCCGTACGTCGTCCGTGGACAGGTTCGTCAGGCGTACGTCGTCGTTGACCACGAGCGCGAAGACCGACACCGCCACCCGGTTCTCGCGCAGTTCGGGCAGGCCGGCCGGCTTGGGGCCGTCCGACAGGGCGACCACCGGCGGCGAGCCCTGCCCGTCCCGAGCCGCCTGCGCGCCGGCCGCCGCGAGTTCCCGTATCCCGGCCGTCGAGCCGTGCGGGTCGACGTCGATGTCCGGGTCGCCGCCGCAGTCCCGCTCGTACTTCCTGGCCACCTCGCGCAGGACGGGCGCGAACGCGGTCGAGCCGGTGAGGGTGAGCCTGCCGCTCGCGCAGCCGATCGGCGGCGGGGTGTCGTCCTGGGCGACGACGATCGCGGCCAGCGTGACCACGCACAGCGTGAGCATGATGGTGATCAGCCGTGCGGGCCGGCCGAACAGCGGTGGCTTGTCGTCCGGGGCGGCCGCGCGGTTGGGGCGCACCTCGCCCTCCCGCAGGCCCCCGGTCAGCCGCACCTCCCGGCCCACGTCGCCGCCGGACAGCAGCACGAGAAGCTTGAAGTAGTCACCGCGGTTGAGCGGGACGCGCGGGATGCGCAGCGTGTTGTCCTCGTAGCCGAAGCCCCGGGCCGCGGTGAAGTGGTCCATGAGGTGGTCGGTGTCGGAGGGCTGGGTGACCGAGACCCCGCGGATGGTGCGGTCGGTGAACACCGCGGTGAGACCGTGGACTTCGGGGCCGGTGTAGTCGTCACGGTCGATGGCCAGTGAGCCGTCGTTCTCGATGCGCAGCAGAACCAGCGTCGCGTCCGTCATGTCGGGCGCCTCGTCGAACAGCCCCAGCCGGCGGTTGGCGCGGCCCGAGCGCACGTCGTCGCCGATGGGGTTGTCCATCTGCACCCGGTAGCCGATGCGTTTGCGGCGCGGTACCCGGCGCTCGTACCAGACCATCACGCCCGAGGCGATGATGCCGAGGACGGCCGTCGCCACGGCCACGAGGTTCTCCGCGCTCAGCCACTCCATCGTCGGTGCCCCCGCCGCCGGACGAATGCGATCGTCCGGTCACCGTACGGCTGTACGAGCGGGTATCCGGGATTCGTCGGCTCGAATTCGCCGGACGTTCAACGACGTCCCGTCCGCGCGGAGTCGGTCACTGCCTCGTGTACGTCAGCCGCTCCCCGCTGCCCGTGTTGACGCGCTGGAGCGTGCCGTCCGACAGGACGGTGATCTCGGTGGCGGCGCCCGGGGTGCAGGCGGTGCGCGGCTGCCCGACGGTCACGGTGGACGGGCCGATCTTCACCGGGCCGCCGGCGTCCGGCGCGTCGGCCAAGTCGCCCTCGAACACGCAGTGGTAGCTGCCGCCGCCGTCCGTGGGGCCGTCGGCCACCAGGGACAGGACCGTGTCGCCGGGCTCGCCCTGCTGGATGGTCAGCGAGCGGGTGTGCCGACCGTCGGCGTTGTCGATGGTCGTGGTCCAGGTGCCCAGGTACGCCGTCGGGATCGAGCCGTCCGCCGGAGAGGCGGAGGGATCCGGCTGCGAGGTCGTCGGCGATGGGCCCGGCGTGGTCGGGGGCGCACCGGTGCTCTGCGTGGGGGTGGGGTCACCGCCCGCCTGGTCACCGTCACCGCCCCGCATCAGCGCGTACACCGAGCCGCCCGCGGCCAACGCGACGACCAGGGCGATCACGACGAGCAGCGCGGTGGAGCGGCCGTTTCTCCGCCCCGGGTCCTGCGGGGGGCCGTAGGGCGGAGTCGTGCCGTAGGGCGGCGGACCGTAGGGCGGAGTGGAGCCGAGGCCGCCGTAGCCGGGGTGGTACGGCGAGGCGGCGCCCGGAGTGCCGGGGGCGCCGGGCTGGGGGTGCTGCTGGGGGTAGCCGTACGCCGGGTGCGGTTGCGGGGGCGGCTGCACCTGCGGCTGCGGCTGGGACGGGATGGGGGCGCCTGTGCCCGGGGGCTGCCGGGGTGCCGGGGGTGCGCTCTGACCGGCGACCATGGTGGGCAGATGGTTCACCGGCGCGCCCTCGCCCGGCGGGCCCGGCGGGGGCGGGCCCAGGGCTGCGGCGGGCGCCGCCACGGGGGCCGGGGGCAGCGCGGGGCGCTGCGACGACTCGTCGGCGGCGGGGGCGTGTTCGGGGGTGGGGCCGGGGCCGGGGTTCGCGTCGGGGCCGGAACCCCGCTGCCCGGCGGACGGCTCGGCAGAATCCGCTCCCTCGGCGGAGCCGGCCCCCTCCGGATCCTCCGCGTCCAGCAACCGCACGGCGTGCCGCCCGAGTTGGGCGACCAGGGCGCTCGGGAGCCACGGGTCGAGGGCGCGGCCGTCGGAGACGGTGTCGTCCGCGCCCGTGCGTTCCAGGACGCGGTCGAGGGACGGGCGTGCGGCGGGGTCCTTGCGCAGGCAGTCGCGGACCAGGTCGGCGATGCCCTCGGGGACACCCTCCAGGTCCGGTTCCTCCTGGGCGATGCGGAACATCAGGGCGTGCACGCCGCTGTTGGCGGTGCCGAAGGGCAGGGCGCCGGTGGCGGCGTAGGCGAGGACGGAGCCGAGGCAGAAGACGTCGCACGCGGGGGTGATGCGGTCGCCGCGCACCTGCTCGGGCGCCATGAAACCGGGCGATCCGACGAGCGCGCCGGTGCGGGTGAGCCCGCCGTCCGTCACGGTCTGCAGGGCCCGGGCGATACCGAAGTCGATGACGCGCGGGCCGTCGATGGTGACCAGGACGTTGGACGGCTTGAGGTCGCGGTGGACGATGCCGGCCGCGTGGATGTCCTTGAGCGCGTGCGCGAGCCCGGCCGCGAGGATGCGGACCGTCCGCTCGGGCAGGGCGCCGTGGTCGTGCCCGACGACCTGCTGGAGGCTCGGCCCGGCGACGTATCCGGTGGCCACCCACGGCACCGCCGCCTCGGTGTCCGCGTCCAGCACCGGCGCCGTCCAGTACCCGCCGACCCGCCGCGCGGCCCTCACCTCCTGCCGGAAGCGCTCCCGGAACTCCTCCTGCGCGGCCAGCTCCTCGCGCACGAGTTTCACGGCGACCGTACGGCCCCGCTCCGAGCGCGCCAGATACACGTGCCCCATGCCGCCCGCACCGAGCCGCGCCAACAGCCGGTACGCACCGATGCGCGGCGGATCCCCGGACCCCAGCTCCTCCATCGCTCAGCCGCCTTCCCCCCACACGTGAGCAACAGATCGAGAATAGTGCGGGGCCCGGGCGGGGCAGGCCCGAACGATGTCTACGGTTCCGTAACAGGCGGTCCCACCTCGTCGAGCACCTTCGACAGCCGTTCCAGTACGCGCACCGCCTCCGCCAGGTCCGCCTCCCCGAGCGCCTGCGCCAACCGGTCGGCGAAGGCCGCGTGGCCGGGGTCGATCCGGGCGATCGCCGCCCGCCCCTGCCCGGTCGGCGCGAGGAGCTTGGCGCGGCGGTGCGCGGGGTTCGGCCGGTACTCGGCGAGCCCGCGCTCCACCAGCAGGTCGGCGATGCGCTGCACGCTCTGCCGTGTGATGCCCATGGCGCGGGCGATGCCGGAGACGGGCAGCGGCTCCCCCAGGACCGCGCCGAGCACCTGCCACCAGGCGGCGGTCAGCCCAGCGGGCCGGGCCAGTTCCTCGGCCACGGCGAGGAACTGGCCGTTCAGCTTGAACACCCCGAGGGCGCTGCGGCTGAGCAGGTCCTGACGCTCCCGACTCATGCCGCCCCGGCCTTCTCCAGCACGGCGTAGGCCGCCGCGTCGGAGTCGTGGAACAGCCGGTACCAGGCGTCGAGCACCTCGCCCTCGTACACCCCGAGCAGCCGGAGGATCTCGCGGGCGAAGGCGACGGGCTCGGTCGGGCCCGCGGTGACCAGGTTCCGGTCGGTGACGGCGTCGGTCTCGACGTAGCGTCCGCCGCCCGCGTAGCCGGTCGCGGCCAGGTAGAAGGAGACCGCGCTGGTGTGGTCGCGGTCGTCGAGCAGGCCCTCGCGGGCGAGCCCGGCGGTGGCACCGCAGATCGCCGCGACCGGCACGCCCGCGTCCAGGAACGCCCGGGCCTTGTGGGCGAAGGGCGCCAGGTCATCGCTCGTGTCCCAGAGGTCGGCGCCCGGGAGGATCAGCAGGGAGCTGTCCTCGGGCCGTACGTCGTCCAGGGCCGTGTCGGGCTGGATGCGCAGTCCGCCGATGCTGGTGACCTGGTCCGTGGACGGGCCGACGGTCCGGATGCGGTACCCGGCGCGGGCGAGATGGGCCGTGGCGTGGCCCGTCTCCCAGTCGGCGAGGGTGTCGTAGACGGCGAGATGGACGGGCTTGCGGTCTGCGATGGCGTTCATGGCTCCTCCTGGGACCCGGGCTCCACCCCGAAGGGCTATGACAGCATCCTGACATTTAGACAGCACGCTGTCAATGCACTCCGGGCCTTCTGGACAACCTGTCGCGGAATGCCGCCGACGGCAGACAGGCCGCCGATTCCACCGCCCTCTCCCCCGCACCTACGCTCGCCCGCATGACCCCTCAGCCGAACCCCGAAGCCGGTGCCGCCGTCAAGGCCGCCGACCGCGACCACGTGTTCCACTCCTGGTCCGCCCAGGAGCTCATCGACCCGCTCGCCGTCGCCGGGGCGGAGGGGTCGTACTTCTGGGACTACGACGGCCGGCGCTACCTCGACTTCTCCAGCGGGCTCGTCTACACGAACGTCGGCTACCAGCACCCCAGGGTCGTCGCGGCGATCCAGGAGCAGGCGGGGAGGATGACGACCTTCGCGCCCGCGTTCGCGATCGAGGCCCGGTCGGAGGCGGCCCGGCTGATCGCCGAGCGGACCCCGGGCGACCTGGACAAGATCTTCTTCACCAACGGCGGCGCCGACGCCGTCGAGCACGCCATCCGGATGGCCCGGCTGCACACGGGCCGCCCGAAGGTGCTCTCGGCGTACCGCTCGTACCACGGCGGTACGCAGCAGGCCGTGAACATCACCGGCGACCCGCGCCGCTGGGCCTCCGACAGCGGCACCGCCGGGGTCGTGCACTTCTGGGCGCCCTACCTCTACCGCTCCCGCTTCTACGCGGAGACCGAGGAGCAGGAATGCGCGCGGGCGCTGGAGCACCTGGAGACGACGATCGCCTTCGAGGGGCCCTCGACCGTCGCGGCGATCATCCTGGAGACGATCCCGGGCACGGCCGGGATCATGGTCCCGCCGCCCGGCTACCTCGCCGGGGTGCGGGAGCTGTGCGACAAGTACGGGATCGTCTTCGTCCTGGACGAGGTCATGGCCGGGTTCGGGCGGACCGGTGAGTGGTTCGCGGCGGACCTGTTCGGCGTCACGCCCGACCTGCTGACCTTCGCCAAGGGCGTGAACAGCGGATACGTGCCGCTGGGCGGGGTCGCGATCTCCGGTGCGATCGCCGAGACCTTCGGCAAGCGGCCGTACCCGGGAGGTCTGACGTACTCCGGGCATCCGCTGGCGTGCGCGGCCGCCGTCGCGACGATCAACGTCATGGCGGAGGAGGGCGTCGTCGAGAACGCGGCCCGGCTGGGCGCGAACGTCGTCGGTCCGCAGCTGCGCGAGCTGGCCGCGCGGCACCCGAGCGTGGGCGAGGTGCGCGGCGTCGGCATGTTCTGGGCGCTGGAGCTGGTCCGGGACCGCGAGACGCGCGAGCCGCTGGTGCCCTACAACGCGGCCGGGGAGGCGAACGCGCCGATGGCCGCCTTCGCCTCCGCCGCGAAGAACGGCGGCCTGTGGCCGTTCGTGAACATGAACCGGACGCATGTGGTGCCGCCCTGCACCGTCACCGAGGCGGAGCTGAAGGAGGGTCTCGCGGTGCTGGACGCGGCGCTCTCGGTGGCGGACGAGTACACGAAGTAAACAGCTGTAAACCGACCAGAAAACGACCACAACCCGTCAGTAGCTGACCAACCTCACACCTCGTTCGAACGCGTAAGGTGGCGTGGCCGTAGACATACACGTGCACGCCACCCGAACGCGACGAGGGAGACGCCCTGACCATGCCCCGCAGCTCCGGCAACGGCGCCGTGACGCGCAGCACCCTGCGACAGCAGATCGCCGACGCGCTCCGTGACGAGGTACTGGCGGGACGGCTCCAGCCGGGGCAGGAGTTCACGGTCAAGGAGATCGCCGACCAGTACGGGGTGTCCGCCACGCCGGTCCGGGAGGCGCTGGTCGACCTCTCCGCGCAGGGACTCCTCGACGCCGACCAGCACCGCGGCTTCCGCGTCCACGAGTACTCGGCCGAGGACTTCCGCGGCATGATCGAGGCCCGCGACCTGGTCATCGAGGGAATGTTCCACGCCCTCACCACCGGGCAGCACGCCTCCGGGCAGCCCGGCGACCCCCGGGTCGCCGCCGTACTCGCCGGGGTCCGGCGGCGCGGCGAGGAGGCGCAGCGGGCCGCGGCGGCCGGTGACCTCACCGTCCTCATCGGCTACGACCTGCGCTTCTGGCGCGAGCTCGCCGCCCTCTTCGGCAACCCCTACCTCGCCGACTTCCTGCACCGGCTGCGCGTGCAGACCTGGGTCTGCGCGGTGCAGCACCTGCGCCGGCTCAGGGACCTGCGGGGCGAGCTGTGGGCCGGCCACACCGAGCTGGTCGACGCCCTGGGCACCCGTGACACCGACACCGCACGGTCGATCATCGCCGACTACAACGCCCACTCCATCGCCCTGATCGAGCGCCTCGCCTCAGGATGACCTGCGTCGCAGCTGTCCGTATGGGTATGGGACATGCACGGCAGGAGCCGCTTTCCGTGCCGCACCGATACCCTTCCCTGACCACCGCGCCACCGACCCACCGAGCTGAGCGAGGAGCCTTCTTTGGCCTGTGACCTGTGGCTGGTACCGCTCGTCGACGTGTTGTGCCACACGCCGGACAATCCGTTCGCCGAGGAACTCGCGCAATACAACAAGGTGCTCGCCGAGGCCGGGCTGCCGCCGGTGCCGGTGTACCAGTACATGCCGGGACTGTCGGGCGACGTCGCCCCGGTGGCGGGCTTCGACTACGACGCGCTGCACTTCCTGCGCCGCGCCTACCTGCTGCAGGTGTGCGGCCTGCCGGTGACGCCCGTGGACGAACTCGGCGGCGACTACGAGCAGTTGCTGGAGATGTTCGAGTCGACGGCCCAGCAGTCGCACCTGGTGTGGCACTACGACCACGCGGGCGCGTACGTCCCCGTCGACTTCCCCAGTCCGCTCGCCGACGACGACCTTCTCGCGGGCGGCGGTCCGCTGGGCTCCTCGCACGCCCTGCTGCGGGAGCTGGAGCTGGTCGCCCCGGCCATCGGCATCGACCCGGCCAACCCGCCGGCCGCGCCGCAACCGCCGCTCGTGCCCACGGAGCTGGAGGAACCCGCCGTCCCGGCCCCGTACGATCCGAGCCCCTTCGCCCGGGAACGCCACGTCTGGCTCGGCCTGCACGCGGCAGTGACGCGGAGTCTGGCCCAGGGGTCGATGATCGTGTTCAGCTGAGGGTCAGCGCAGCTGGGACAGCCCCTTCTGCAGGTCGTCGCCGTTCATGATCGGGAACACCTCGACCTCGGCGTTGAGGTCGGTGAAGAACGGCTCCAGCGCGGGAGGCAGCTGGGAGCTTTCCTGCATGTCGAAGACGAGGAAGCAGGTCCTGCGACCGCCGGCCGGGCCGAAGTAGGCCGCCTCCGGCTTGAGCTTCTCCATGGCCTCCTGCACGATCTGCGGCATCTTGCCGCCCCGGATCGCCTCGTTGCCCTTTTCCGTGTCCAGCGTCGCCTTGAGCATCACACGCATGGCTCTCACTCCTTGTGTCCCGTCGGGGTGTGACTGCCGCGTTCGGCAAGCACAGCGTATGACCCGATTTACCCGATAAGCCTCCTTTGACTGCTCCATCGGGAGCAGACAGCAGGACGTCCCGGTGACCACGAGGGTCACCGGGACGCAGGTGTCTGCCGCTCAGTCCGGCTAAAGGAACGAGTTGATCTCGATCGTCTCGTCCCGGCCCGGGCCCACGCCGATCGCGGAGATCGGGGCGCCGGACATCTCCTCCAGCGCCTTGACGTAGCTCTGGGCGTTCTTCGGCAGGTCGGAGAAGGACTTGGCCTTGCTGATGTCCTCGCTCCAGCCCGGGAGCATCTCGTAGACCGGCTTCGCGTGGTGGAAGTCGGTCTGGGAGTAGGGCAGCTCCTCGACGCGCTTGCCGTCGATCTCGTACGCCACGCAGACCGGGATCTGCTCCCAGCCGGTGAGGACGTCGAGCTTGGTGAGGAAGAAGTCCGTCAGGCCGTTCACGCGGGTCGCGTAACGGGCGATGACCGCGTCGAACCAGCCGCAGCGCCGGTCACGGCCGGTGGTGACACCGCGCTCGCCGCCGATCCGGCGCAGCGCCTCGCCGTCCTCGTCGAACAGCTCCGTCGGGAACGGGCCCGCGCCGACGCGGGTCGTGTAGGCCTTCAGGATGCCGATGACCCGGCTGATCTTCGTCGGGCCCACGCCCGCGCCCGTGCAGGCGCCACCCGCGGTCGGGTTGGAGGAGGTGACGAAGGGGTACGTGCCGTGGTCGATGTCCAGGAGCGTGCCCTGGCCGCCCTCGAACAGGACGACCTTGTCCTCCTCCAGCGCCTGGTTGAGGACCAGGACGGTGTCGGCGACGTACGGCGCGAGCTTGTCGGCGTAGCCCAGCAGCTCCTCGACGACCTGGTCGACGGCGATCGCGCGCCGGTTGTAGAGCTTGGTGAGGATCTGGTTCTTGACGTCGAGGGCCGCCTCGACCTTCTGCGTGAGGATCGACTCGTCGTACAGGTCCTGCACGCGGATACCGACGCGGTTGATCTTGTCGGCGTAGGTCGGGCCGATGCCGCGCCCGGTCGTACCGATCTTCCGCTTGCCGAGGAAGCGCTCCGTCACCTTGTCGACCGTGACGTTGTACGGCGTGATGATGTGCGCGTTTCCGCTGAGGAGGAGCTTGGAGGTGTCGACACCACGCTCGTTCAGACCGCTCAGCTCGGAGAGCAGGACCGACGGGTCGACGACGACACCGTTACCGATGACCGGCGTGCAGCCGGGGGACAGGATTCCGGAAGGGAGGAGGTGCAGTGCGTACTTCTGGTCTCCGACGACCACCGTGTGGCCGGCGTTGTTGCCGCCCTGGTAGCGCACTACATAGTCCACGGATCCACCGAGCAGGTCGGTGGCCTTTCCCTTGCCTTCGTCACCCCACTGAGCACCGAGCAGCACAAGTGCGGGCACGCGCGTACACCCCTTCCGGGCGGGGCATGTCCATGGTCGAGGGCGAACGCGGAGGTAGCACGCCGCGTACACCGCGACCGCCGTTGGCCGCCAACCGTCGGACCGGATGCCCCGGAATAGACGAAGCCCCTGGCGCAATAGCGCAAGGGGCTCTTGCACAAAGATGCTACCCGAGGAAGCGAGGCATGGCCGAGGTGGCGACTTTCGCGACGTCCGAACAGCTGCTGGTGGTCATCGACCCGGTCGCCCGCCGGTCCGACGGCGAGTCCGTACGGATCGCGAAAGACGTGCTCGGAGCGGGTGCGACCGTGAAGCTGTGCCTGCCGGAGGGGCCGGAGGAGTTCGCCCGGGCGTTGCGCCGGCGGGGTTCGCGGCGCCCGGTGGTGGTGGGTGACGACCGGGCCCTGATCCGCGCGGTGTCGCTGCTGCACCGGCATCGGGAGCTGTCCGGATGCGCGCTGTCGGTGGTGCCGGTCGGGGGCGCGCTGTCCCTCGCGCGGTCGCTGGGGGTGCCGACGGGGACGGTGGCGGCGGCGCGGGCGGTGCTCGACGGGGTCGAGCGGCGGATGGACCTGATGGTGGACGACAGCGACGGGGTGGTGCTGGGCGCGTTGCGGATACCGCCGGTGACGGCCGACGCCCGGGCGCCGGATACCGAGGACGCGCCGGGCCGCCTCTGGCTGCGCACCTGCCAGTCCCTGGTGCGCACCCTGGTCCCGGCCGCCCGCCCGTCCCGGCTCGCCTCCGCACCGGAGCCCGGCCCCTCCCGGCTGCGGGTCGAGGTCGACGGGGAGACCCTCGTCGACCTGGACCAGCCGGTCGAGGCGGTGTCGGTGTCGCCCTCGGCCTCCGGTGTGGCGGCCGTGGAGGTCCGCCCGGTGTCGGTGGGCGCGGAGGCCTCGCCCCTGCTCGCGCGGGGCCGGACCGTCACGGTGTCGGGGGCCCACTTCCGCTACCGGGCGGACACGGTGGTGTCGGGGCCGGTACGGACCCGGACGTGGGTGGTCCGGGAAGGGGCCTGGGGGCTGACGGTGCCGGCGGCACCGTGAGCCGCACCCGCGCGTCATTCCGGGCCGAACGTCTTCTCCCGGTGCACGCGCCAGCGTTCCATCAGCGCCGCGAGTTCGCTCTCCAGGAACTCGAAGAAGGCCAGCGTCTCGGACATGCGGCGGCCGGCCGGGGTGTCGGCGCCGAGGCTGGTGACGCCCTCGCGCAGGGCCTCCCCCCAGCGTTTGAGGACGGCGTCGCGGTTGGTCAGGGCCTCGTACCACTGGTCGCCGCGCACCCGGTAGCGCTCCCGGCGCGAACCGGGCTCCCGTTCCCGCGAGACCATGTGCGTCTGGGCCAGGTAGCGCACCGCCCCGGACACCGCCGCGGGACTGATCCGGAGCTGTTCGCCCAGCTCGGCCGAGGTCATGGAGCCCTCGTCCGAGGAGAGGAGCGCGGCGAAGACCCGGGCGGGCATCCGCGGCATCCCGGCCTCGACGAGATGCGCCGCGAAGGACTCGACGAACCTCGACACCGCCTCCGCGCCCCGCCCGGCCCTGGCTGATTCCGTCATGCGGTTCATCCTATCCGTGCTTCATACGCTTCCTTAACTTCACAAATTTCTGAAAGAAGCGTACGTTCCGAAGCATGACGAAGGCCATCACCGTCTCCGGACTGCACAAGTCCTTCGGACGGACGCACGCACTCGACGGGCTGGACCTGGACGTCGCCACCGGCGAGGTCCACGGCTTCCTCGGCCCCAACGGCTCGGGCAAGTCCACCACCATCCGGGTCCTGCTCGGCCTGCTGCGCGCCGACGCGGGCGCCGCGCAGGTGCTCGGCCGCGACCCCTGGACGGACGCGGTGGAGGTGCACCGCCGGATCGCCTACGTCCCCGGGGACGTGACGCTGTGGCGCAACCTCTCCGGCGGCGAGGTCATCGACCTGTACGGCCGGCTGCGCGGAGGCCTGGACCCCCGGCGCCGGGCGGAGCTGATCGAGAGGTTCGAGCTCGACCCCACCAAGAAGGGCCGCACCTACTCCAAGGGCAACCGGCAGAAGGTCGCCCTGGTCGCCGCGTTCGCCTCGGACGTGGACCTGCTGATCCTGGACGAGCCGACCTCGGGCCTGGACCCGCTGATGGAGGAGGTCTTCCAGCGCTGTGTGGCCGAGGAGCGCGACCGGGGGCGCACGATCCTGCTCTCCTCCCACATCCTGAGCGAGGTCGAGGAACTGTGCGACCGGGTGAGCATCATCCGCAAGGGCCGCACGGTCGAGTCCGGTTCACTCGCCGACCTGCGCCATCTGACCCGCACCAGTGTCGTCGCCGAACTCGCGGGCCCGCCCGACGGGCTGGCGAACCTGCCCGGTGTCCACGACGTCGACGTGCAGGGGCGCCGGGTCCGGCTCCAGGTCGACACCGACGGGCTGGACGCCGTCCTGCGGTCCCTGAGCGAGTCGGGCGTGCGGTCGCTGACGTCGACGCCGCCCACGCTGGAGGAGCTGTTCCTGCGGCACTACCAGGACGAGGCGGTAGCCCGATGACGACGTTCGCCGTGCGGCCCGGCAGCTCACGCCAACTGGCCGGTACGGGCACGCTGCTGCGCTTCGCCCTGCGCCGCGACCGGCTGATGATCCCGGTGTGGATCGCGGTGAACGCCCTGATGGTCCTCTCCATGCCGAACACCCTGGAGGGCCTCTACGGCACCTCGGCCGAACGCGCCGACCTGATCCGGCAGATGGAGGCCAACTCCTCGCTGCGCGCGATGGTCGGCCCGGTCTTCGGCGACTCGCTGGGCGCCCTGACGGCCTGGCGGGCCGGCGTCTACGCGGGCGCCCTGGCGGCCGTCATGAGCCTGCTGGTCGTCGTCCGGCACACCCGGGACGAGGAGGAGAGCGGCCGTCAGGAGCTGGTGGCGTCCGGGATGGTGGGCCGCCGGGCCTCCCTCACGGCGGCCCTGCTGGCGGCGGCGGTCGCGAACGGGGTGCTGGCGCTGCTGCTCACCGCCGGCCTGGCCGGCCAGGGCACGACCGGGGCACTGGCCCTGGGCCTCGGCATCGCCGGAGTGGGGATGGTCTTCGCCACGATGGCGGCGATCGTCGCCCAGCTCACGGAGAGCGCGCGGCTGGCCCGGGGGCTGACGGCGGCGGTGCTGGGCGCCGCGTTCGTGCTGCGCGCCGCGGGCGACTCGGCGACGGACGACGGTTCGTCCGTCCTGACGTGGGTGTCGCCGCTGGGCTGGCTGGAGAACCTGCGGCCCTACGCGGACGAACGCTGGTGGGTGCTGGCGCTGTTCGCCGGAGCGGTCCTGCTCCAGGGCGCGGTGGCGTACGGACTGGCCGGCCGCCGGGACATCGGCATGAGCTTCCTGCCGACCCGGCCGGGCTCGGCGTCCGGCCGCCTGAGCAGCGCCGGCGCGCTGGCCTGGCGGCTGCAGCGGGGCAGCGTGCTGGGCTGGAGCGCCGGTTTCCTCCTGGCCGGGGTCGTCTACGGCGGCATGACCGAGGGCGCGGCCGACCTGGTCGGCGACAACGACAACGCCCGGCGGATCTTCGAGCGGATGGGCGGCCGGTCCGGCCTGACGGACACGTTCCTCGCCTCGATGACCGGCATGCTCGGCCTGGTCGCGGCGCTGTACATCGTGGCGTCGGTGCTCCGCCTGCACGGCGAGGAGACCTCCGGCCGGGCGGAACCGGTGCTGGCGAACGCGGTGGGCCGCCTGCGGTGGGCCGCGGGCCATCTGGTGATCGCCTTCGGCGGTTCGGCGCTCCTCATGCTCCTGGCGGGCCTCGGCCTGGCCGCCGGCTACGGCAAGGAGACAGGCCCGATCCTGGGCGCGTGCCTGGTGCAGTTGCCGGCGATCTGGGCGATCGGCGGGGTGGCGGTGCTGCTGCACGGGGTGCTGCCCCGCGCAGCCGCGGCGGCATGGGGCGTGGCAGGGGCGGCCCTGCTGATCGGCTGGGTCGGCCCCGCGCTGGACGTTCCGCAGGCGGTACTGGACCTCTCACCGTTCGGGCACCTGCCGAAGCTGCCGGGAGGATCCATGGAGTGGGGGCCGGTGGTGGTGCTGACCGGGCTGGCGGTGGTGCTGGTGGCTGGAGGGCTCGCGGGGTTGCGGAGGCGGGACGTGACCACGTGAGCAGCCGGCGTACTGCCGGACCAGCCGCCCGCGCCGTTCATCCCACTCGACGGCCGGCCCCTCCAGCCGCCCGCGCCGATCACCCCACCTCGACGGCCAGCCCCTCCAGCCCCCTGATCACGAAGTTCGGCTTGCGTGTCGGCTCGGCGGCCAGGCGCAGGGTCGGCGTCCGCTTCAGCAGCGCCCCCATCGACGCCGCCAGTTCGATGCGGGCCAAGGGCGCGCCGATGCAGTAGTGGATGCCGGCGCTGAAGGAGATGTGGGGGTTGTCCGGGCGGGTCAGGTCCAGCGCGGACGGGTTCTCGAACACCGCCGGGTCGTGGTTGGCGGAGCCGAAGAGCAGGGCGATCTCCGCGCCCCGGGGGATCGTCGTGCCGTCGAGTTCGATCTCGTCCAGGACCCAGCGCTCGAAGAGCTGGAGCGGGGTGTCGTAGCGCATCAGTTCCTCGACGGCGGAGGGGATGAGCGAGGGGTCCGCGCGCAGCAGCTCCAGCTGGGCCGGGTTGCGGAACAGGGCGTACCAGCCGTTGACCGTGGCGTTCACCGTGGCCTCGTGGCCGGCGTTGAGGAGGAGGACCGCCGTCGAGATCATCTCCTGCTCGGTGAGGCGGTCGCCCTCGTCGTGGGCCGCGATCAGGCCCGAGATCAGGTCCTCGCCGGGCTCCTTGCGGCGGGCCGCGATCAGTTCGCGCAGGTAGTCGGAGAACTCGACCGACGCCCTGACCGCCTTGGCCGCCGTCTCCTCGGACGGGTTCAGCTCGTACATCCCGCAGATGTCCGCCGACCAGGGGCGCAGCGGGGCCCGGTCGGACTCCGGGATGCCGAGCATCTCCGCGATCACCGCCACCGGGAGGGGCTCGGCGACGTCCTTCAGCAGGTCGCCGCCGCCCGCTTCGGCCAGGGCCGAGGCGAGCTCGTCCGCGAGGCCCCGCACGTACGGCTTCAGCCGCTCCACCGTGCGGGGTGTGAACGCCTTCGACACCAGGCGCCGGATCCGGGTGTGGTCCGGCGGCTCCAGGTCGAGCATCCCGTGGTCGTTGAGCGTGTGGAACGGCTCCTGCTCCGGCGGGGGCGGGGTCCGGCCGAACTCCTCGTGCGTGAACCGGTGCTGGTACGTCCGGCCCAGGCGCCGGTCGCGCAGCAGCGCGGAGACGTCCGCGTGATGCGGGACGAGCCACTGGTTCGTGGGCGCGAAGTAGTGCACCCGGCCCCGCGCACGCAGTTCGGCGTAGGCGGGGTACGGGTCGGCGAGGAACGCCGGGTCCCAGGGGTCGAACGCGAGGTCGGAAGCAGCTGCCATGGACGGACGCTAGCTCCACATCCCCCTGTCTGACCAGGGCCGACCAAGATCGTTAAGCTGGGCGCGCCGCCCGAGCGGCATCTGCTTCCCAACGAAAGAACGTCATGACACAGCAGCGAGCCAAGCTCCGCACCCGCGTCCCCGCACGTCTGGCCGCCTCGGCCGTCCTGGCCCTGTCGCTGACCGCCGGCGCGGTCGCGGCCACCGCCCCGGCCGCCACCGCCGCCGAGATGCCGTGCAAGCCGCGCGTCTACTACTCCGTCTACAAGAGCAGCGGCGTGAACTTCCGCACGGGCCCCGGCACCGGCTACAAGTCCAAGGGCATCCTCCACAAGGACGACTGGGGCAAGAAGGTCGGCACCAAGGGCTCCTGGATCAAGCTGAAGCTGGGCCAGAAGTCCAGGAGCGGCCTGGCCAAGGGCACCACCGGCTGGGTCTCCAAGTCGTACGTGAGCGACTGCGTGCCGATGCAGCTGGACTGATCCGGACCGTCGCCCCCGGGCCCGAGGGCCTGCGGGGCGACGCCTCCCGGCTAGCCGGGCGTCACCAGCCGTGCCTCGTAGGCGAACACCGCCGCCTGCGTCCGGTCTCTGAGCCCCAGCTTCACCAGGATCCGGCTGACATGCGTCTTGATCGTCGACTCGGCGACCACCAGCCGCTCGGCGATCTCCGCGTTCGACAGGCCCTGCGCGATGAGGACCAGCACCTCCGTCTCCCGGTCGGTGAGGTCGCCGTACGCCGCCTGCGCGGAGGGCATCAGCCGCGGGGTCTCGGAGAGCTTGGAGAACTCGGTGATCAGTCGCCTGGTCACCGAGGGAGCCAGGAGGGCCTCACCGGCGGCCACGACCCGCACCCCGTCGGCGAGCTGGCGGGCCGAGGCGTCCTTGAGGAGGAACCCGGAGGCTCCCGCGCGCAGCGCCTGGTAGACGTACTCGTCGAGGTCGAAGGTGGTCAGCACCAGCACCTTGGCCGCTCCGTCGGCGGCGACGATCTCGCGGGTCGCCTCGATGCCGTTCAGCTCGGGCATGCGGATGTCCATCAGGACGACGTCCGGGGCGAGCTCGCGGACCTTCGCGACGGCCTCCCGGCCGTTCACCGCCTCGCCGACGACCTCGATGTCGGGCATCGCGTTCAGCAGGACCGAGAAGCCCTCGCGCACCATCATCTGGTCGTCCGCGATCAGCACGCGAATGGTCATGCGTCGTCCTCGTCCGGCAGGGCGACCGGCAGGAACACCGCCACCTCGTAACCTCCGTCGTCCGTGCCGCCCGCCGTCATCTCGCCGTTCAGCATCGTCACGCGCTCCCGCATGCCCGTGATGCCGTGCCCGGCGCCCGGCGAGGGCTTGATCAGGCTGGGGTTGGGGGGCGGGCCGTTGACTATGCGCAGGCCCAGGCCGCCGAGGACGTACCCGATCTCGACGCGGGCGCTCGCCCCCGGCGCGTGCCGCAGCGTGTTGCTCAGGGCCTCCTGCACGATCCGGTACGCCGACAGTTCCACGCCCTGCGGCAGCTCGCGCACCGCGCCGGTCACCACCTTCTCGACGCCCAGACCGGCCTCCCGCACATTGGCCAGCAGCCCCTCCAGGTCGGCGAGCGTGGGCTGCGGGGCGTCCGGGGCCTCGTAGTCCTCGGCCCGGACGACGCCCAGGACCCGGCGCAGCTCCGTCAGGGCCGCCACCGCGTTCTCCCTGATCGTGGCGAAGGCCTTCTCCAGCTCCGGCGGCGGGTTCTCCACCCGGTAGGGCGCGGCCTCCGCCTGGATGGCGACCACCGACATGTGGTGGGCGACCACGTCGTGCAGCTCGCGGGCGATCGTCGTGCGCTCCTCCAGCAGGGTGCGACGGGAGCGCTCGTGCGCGGTGACCGTCTGCTGGGCGGTGACCTCCTGCTCCGCGTGGCGGCGGATGTGCCAGACGGTGACGGCGAGGAGGATGAACGCGGAGACGACCAGCATGGGGCCGGTATTGGTGCTGTAGCGGCCCGCCGTGCCGAAGAGCGTCTCCGCGAGGATGCCGTAGGCCGCGGTGAGCGCCCACATCCAGGCGGCCGTGCGCGGCCTGGTGCGTATGGCCACGATCGTCAGCACCGTCAGGTGACAGGCGAAGCTGCCCGGCAGCCAGGGCCAGTCGCCCCAGTCGTCACCGAACGGGAGAGCCAGGGGGGTGGCCGCCATGGACACCCAGAACGCGCCGACCGGCCGGACCAGGGTCAGCAGGACCGGGACCGCGGCGAGCAGGCCCAGCACCAGGGCCATGCCCTGGTCGACCGTGGCGATGGACAGGGCGATCAGGGCGGCCGTGCAGATCACGGCGTGCGGCGTCCAGGCCGCGAGCTCCCGCAGACGGCCGGGCAGCCTCCTGGTCAGGGGGCCGTCGACGCGCATGCGCGGCAGCTGGCGGTAGGCGAACGCGTCGTGGATGAGGTCCTGCCGCAGCCCGCGCAGGGCGTCCACGGCCAGCCGGTACTCCGGGCTGCGCGGCTTGGCCCCGCCCCCTGGTGGCGTGGTCTGCGAGTGAGTCGTCTCGGTCACGTACAGAACGGTATGCGCCCCCCGGGACGCGGTCGTCCCCAGTGAGAGGGGTTCCACAGCGTCCCTCTCAGGTACTACGGGGTACCACGGGCCCGGCTTCAGTACCCCGACGGACGGACCAGCCCCGACTCGTACGCGAACACCGCCGCCTGCGTGCGGTCCCTCAGGCCCAGCTTCACCAGGATCCGGCCCACATGGGTCTTCACGGTCTGCTCGGCGACGAACAGGTGCTGGGAGATCTCCGCGTTCGACAGGCCCTGCGCGATCAGGGCGAGCACCTCCGTCTCCCGCTCGGTGAGGTCACCGATCCGCTCCTTGAGCGGGGCGCGGGGCCGGTCGTCCAGCCGGGAGAACTCGGCGATCAGCTTGCGGGTGATGACCGGGGCGAGCAGCGCGTCACCGGCCGCGATCACCCGGACCGCCTCGGCGAGCTGCTCCGACGAGGCGTCCTTCAGCAGGAACCCGGAGGCTCCGGCGCGCAGCGCGTCGTACACGTACTCGTCGAGGTCGAACGTGGTGAGCACCAGCACCCGGATGTCCGGGTCCGCGGACGTGATGCGCTCGGTGGCCTCGATGCCGCCGATCCCGGGCATGCGGATGTCCATGAGGACGACGTCCGGTGCGGTCTCGGCGGCCACCGCGACACCGCCCTCGCCGTCCTTCGCCTCGCCGACGACCTCTATGTCGGGCTGGGTGCCGAGCAGCACGGTGAAGCCCTGCCGGACCATCGCCTGGTCGTCGACGATGAGAACCCGGATGGGTTTGCCGGTACCGCTCGTCATGAGGTCCCTCCTAAGGGGCCGTGGGGTGATGGGTGCCCGGGGCGTCGGCGGGCGGGACATCCGGGAGGAACGCGGTGACCTTGAAGCCGTCCCAGTGCCACGGGTGCGCCGTCATGGTGCCGCCGAGCATCGCGACCCGCTCGCGCATGCCGAGCAGCCCGTGTCCCGCTCCCGTCGACGGCGGCGCGGGCCCGGTCGGGCGGCCGTTGACGACCTCCACCTCCAGCCCGTCCGGCTGATACGTGAGACGGACCGTGGCTCGCGCGCCGGGCGCGTGCCGCAGGACGTTGCTCAGCGCCTCCTGCACGATCCGGTACGCCGACAACTCCACGCCGGGCGGCAGCGGCCGCCGCTCGCCGTTGATCTCCGTGATGACCTCGCGGCCGGCGGCCCGGGTGTTCTCCACGAGCGCGTCCAGCCGGTCGAGCGTGGGCTGCGGGGCGTGGCCGGCGGCCTCGCCGTCCGGGCCGGCGGGCTGCCCCGGCCCGGTGTGCTCCGAGCGCAGCACGCCCAGCACCCGGCGCAGCTCGGTCAGCGCCTCCAGGGCGTTCTGCCGGATGCCGGCGAGGTTCTCCTTGAGTTCGTCGGGCGGGTTCTCGACGAGATGCGGGGCGACCTGCGCCTGGATGGAGATGACCGACATGTGGTGGGCCACCACGTCGTGCAGCTCCCGCGCGATGCGGCTGCGCTCCTCCAGCAGGGTGCGCCGGGTGCGCTCCTCGGCGGTGAGCGTCGTCTGCTCGACGAGTTGCGCGCGGGCCTCGCGGCGGCCGCGCAGGGCGGTGCCGACGACCACGACGACGGCGAACAGGATGAGCGCCAGCACCCCGGTGGGCTGGTAGTGGACCCCGGAGACCGTCAGCCCCTCCAGGACCCACGTGGCCAGCGCGGTCAGGGCCAGCGCCTCCACGGCGACGCGGGTGGGCACCCGCAGCGCGAGCAGCAGCAGGACCAGCAGGTGGGCGATGATCCCGGCCGCGGTCCATGGCCAGGTGAATGAGTAGTCGGGTTCTATCCGGACGTACACCGCGACCGCGCCCACCACGGTCGCCACCGTCGACAGCCACCAGGCCGGAACCGGCCGCCACATCGCGAGGAGTACCGCGCCGCCCTGCCCGAACGCCAGCACGAAGGCGTATCCGGCGTCCAGATGTCCGTTGTCGTTGAGCTGGGCCGTGCCGCCGAGCGTGATCCCGAACGCCGCCAGGCACAGCAGACCGTGCGGCAGCCAGCGCAGCCAGGTGGACGGCGGCAACGGGTCCACCCGGGCGGTCCACAGATCCTGGCGCACCACCCGCAGCCAGCCCCCGACGCGCGCCCGCTGCGCGCGGCCCACCCCCCTGTCCGTCACGCGCCCCAGCCTAGACATGGCGGGCCTTCACCGCCGTCCCCCGGTCGGACGACGGACGATGCGCCCGCACCACCCGCGTACCGCGGCCCCGGCCGCCCGCGCCCCGCTCGAAGGACCGGAAGGCGGCCCAGCAGACCGCGAGGGCCAGGGCGAACACCGGCAGCCAGAGCAGCCGGGCCCCGACCCACCCGAGGCTGTCGGGCACCGTGTGCAGGCCGGGGAGCCGGCCCGCGAGGAGGCCGGTTGCCGTCGTGGCCATCAGGGCCGTCTGGTGCCACAGGAAGACGGTCATCACGAAGAGGTTGACGAGGGCCACCGCCGCCCACGCCACGGGCCGGCGCATCGCCCGCCGCAGCCGCTCGCGCAGCAGCAGGGCGAGACCGCACTGGGCCAGCCCGAAGGTGACCACGGCCAGCGTCGGCGGGTCCAGGTTGGACATGCCCTCGCCCGGGACGCCGACCATCGACGCCGGGTAGCCCGCCCACGCGACGAGCCCCGCGGTCACCACGGCACCGCCGGCGAGCAGGATCCAGCCCGCGCGGCGGCGCTCCAGCTCGCCCCGGGTCCAGGCCGCGCCCAGCGTGTAGGGCACCAGCCAGCCCGCGGCCACGTTCACCCAGCCCAGCCAGGAGGGGCCGCCGCGGCCGAAGCGCAGCAGATCCACATGGAGTACGACGGCCAGCGGCCAGAGAGGGTTGAGCCGGGTCAGCAGCGGGGTCGCCGCCGTCAGGCCCGCGAACACCACCAGGAACCACAGCGGGGACAGCGCCAGCTTCACCAGCGTCCGGACCGTCCCGAACTCGGCGCCCGACAGCAGCAGGGCGAGCGCGGCGACCGTCCACAGGGTGAGGACGGCGGCGACCGGCGCGAACAGCCGGGTCAGGCGGGCCGTCAGCCAGCGGTGGTACGGGATGCCGCGGGCCCGGGCCGAGGCCAGGCTGCGCGTGGCGACATGGCCGCCGACCAGGAAGAACACCGCGAGCGTCTGGAACAGCCAGGAGACGGGCGTCAGCCAGGGCATGTGCTGGAGCGGGCTCGCCGTGCGCAGGGTGCCGCTGTCGGCGACCAGGGCCGTGACCAGCCAGTGCCCGAGGACCACACCGAGGACCGCGGCGGCGCGCAGGGCGTCCACGGCCCGGTCGCGGCCGGCCGGGGTGGCCGCACCGACGCGTTCGGCGCCGCGAAGCACCGCATGCCGGACACCTCGCACTCCGAGCACTTCGCGCAGTTCGCGCACTTCGCGCACTTCGCGCACTTCGCGCACTTCGCGCACGTCGCGTACGTCGCGTACTCCGGCGTCAGTCATGGGTCACCGCCTTCGTCTCGCCCAGGACGATCCGGGCCAGGTTGGTCAGGGAGGTCGAGCCGGGCCTGAAGTAGTCGCTGTGGCCGCCGTCGCCGGCCGCGAAGACCCGGGCGCCGAAGGCCGGGGAGACGGGGTCGGTGCCGAAGCCGACGGTGGTGCCGAACAGGTCCGCGCTGACGTGCGGGACGTTCTCCACCCAGTCGTCGCCACCGCGGGCCGCCCAGATACGGGCGCGGGTGTGCAGGGCGGCCACGGAGTCCGCGCCGGTGCCGGGGCTGCCCACGAGCGCGATGTCGTCGACGGCGAGCCCGGCGGCGGCCCGGCCGCAGACGACCGAACCGTACGAGTGGCACAGCAGCGAGACGCGCGGTGCGCCGCCCGCTATGGCCCGCAGGTCGGCGACGAGCGCGCGCAGCCGCGGCGCCGCCTGCTCCGCCCTGCCGGTCGTCGTGACCGTCGCGCTGACCGTGCCCGGCGTCTCGTAGCCCAGCCAGGCCACGACCGCCGTGCCCGTGCCCTCGGGGGCCTCCCGTGCGAGCTGCCCGTACAGGGCGGCGGCCGCCGCGTGGAACCGGCCGTAGGTGTCGAGGCTCGTGTCGGAGCCGGGGACCAGGACGGCGATGCGGTCGGCGCGGGCGAGGTCGCCCAGGACCTCCGTCACCCGGCCCGAGCCGCGGCCGTCGAAGCGGAGGAGATGCCGGGCCCGGGCGGCCAGTCGACGGTCCCTCGCGGCTCGGTCCCGGTCGTGGTGGGCGGCGGCAGTCCTGGCCGCTTCGGCGGCGTTGGCGCGGTTGGCCGCGTACGCCTCGTCGAGCGTCGACGCGCTGAGCGGTGGGAGCGACGCGGGGGCGGGCGCGGGGATCTCCGGGCGTCCCGCCGCGGAGAGGGGGAACACCACCGCGCCGGTGATGAGAACGGCGAGCGCGGCCCGACGCCATCGGCCGCCGCGGTGCCGACCGCCGTCCCCACGGCGGTACTTCGCTCCCATGGTCGTCCCCTCCGGCGCACCCGGCCATCGGGTCCGCTCGGAAGGGAAGTTACGGATCAGGACTCGTCGTTCGCGTCACACCGGGGAGCTCACCTGCGGCCTGGCTCTCAGGTACTACGGGTATGACCTGAGGGGGAGGCCCGCTCACCACGCCAGTTGGGCGATCTCCTCCACGACCACGGCACACGCGTCCGCCGCCGGGTCGATGAGCGGGAAGTGCCCCACGTCCTCCAGCAGCGTCACTCCCACCATCTCCCCGGCCTTAGCCGCCGCGTCCGCGTACGACTCGGCGACCGCCTGCGGCACGACGAGGTCCGTGCGCCCCTGGACGAGGGTGGTGGCGATGCCGGTGGGCAGCAGCAGCGCCGGGTCCGCGTACGGCTGCCGCTCGGCGAAGTGCTCGTCCCCGCCCAGCAGTTGCCGTACGGCACCGCCGCACACGTCGAGCTTGTCGGCGACCGCGAGGTCCGCGATCGGGGCGAGCGCGACCACACCGCGCAGGGCCGCCGGGCTGTCACTGTGCCAGGGCGAGCCGGCCGGCAGGACGTGCCGGGACGCGGCCCACAGTGCGAGGTGCCCGCCCGCCGAGTGACCGGTGAGGACCGTACGGCGCGGGTGGGCTTGCGGCAGGTGTTCCCGGACGAGCGCCGGAAGGGCGTCCAGCGCGGCCGCGATGTCGTCGAAGGTCTCGGGCCAGCGGCCCGCGACGGAGTCGTCACCGCCACCGCGCCGGTACTCGGCGCTGGCCACGGCGAACCCGCGCCGGGCGAGGAAGGCCGCGAACGGGCTGATGTGACGCCGGTCGTACGGAGCCCGCCAGGCACCGCCGTGCAGCACGAGGACGACCGGGGCGGGCCCGCCCGGGCCGCCCTGCCGACGCGGGGCGTAGAAGTCGATCACCTGGTCGGGATGGTCACCGTAGGCAGCGGTCACGTCGGGGTCGACGGGCGCGTGCGAGAACACCGACTTCTCTTCCGCGGCGGCCCGTGCTGCTGCGACGTCGTCCGTCATGCTCCAACCTCTCAGCGATCAAACGTAGATGGCGGACCAGGTGGGGATCCGGCCGTTGGCCGGGACGGTATCAGGCAGGTGACGTGGGCGGACACGCGGATGTCACGCTGGGTGAGGACCGAACGGCCCCTGCGGCGGCAGGGGCCGTTCGTCCCGGGACCTCACCCCAGTGTCCGAGCCAGCACCCGCGCCGCCCGCTCCACGTCGGCGAAGCCCACGTACAGCGGCGTGAAGCCGAAGCGCAGCACGTCCGGCGCCCGGAAGTCGCCGACCACACCCCGCTCGACGAGCCGTTTCATCACGTCACCGGCGTCGTCACAGCGCAGGGCGATCTGGCTGCCCCGCTCCGCGTGCGGCACCGGCGTCAGGCACTCGACCCTGCCCTCGGGCACGTACGCGGCCACGCACTCCAGGAAGAAGTCCGTCAGCGCGAGCGACTTGGCCCGCACCGCCTCGACCGGCACCCCGTCCCACACCTCCAGGGCCGCCTCCAGGGCGAGCATGGAGAGGATGTCCGGCGTGCCGACCCGGCCGCGCAGGGCACCGGGGGCCGGCTCGTACCCGCTGCGCATCCCGAACGGCTCGGCGTGTGAGTTCCAGCCGGGCAGCGGGGAGTCGAAGCGGTCCTGGAGCTCCCGGCGCACGTACAGGTACGCCGGTGAACCCGGCCCGCCGTTCAGGTACTTGTAGGTGCAGCCGACCGCGAGATCCACTCCGTGCTCGTCCAGCCCCACGGGCAGCGCGCCCGCGCTGTGGCACAGGTCCCAGACGGCGTACCCGCCCGCCTCGTGCACCGCGGCCGTCAGCGCCGGCAGGTCGTGCAGCCGGCCGGTGCGGTAGTCGACGTGGTTGAGGAGGACGGCGGCGGTACGGCGGCCCAGCGCGCCCGGCACGTCCGCCGGCGCCACCGGCCGCAGCGCGCAGCCGGTCATCCGGGCGGCGGACTCGGCGATGTACCCGTCGGTGGGGAAGGTCGTGGCGTCGACGAGGATCTCGTCGCGGCCCTCCCCGGCCATCCGCACGGCGCCCACCAGTGCCTTGAAGACATTGACACTGGTCGAGTCGCCCACCACGATCTGCCCCGGCGCCGCCCCGACCAGCGGGGCGATCCGGTCACCGATCCGCTCGGGCGCGGTCCACCAGCCGCTCTCCTCCCAGGACCGGATGCGCAGCTCGCCCCATTGGCGGCGTACGACGTCCTCGACCCGCCCGGGGACGACGGCCGGCAGCGCGCCGAGCGAGTTGCCGTCGAGGTACACAACGTCATCGAGGACGAACGCGTCCCGCTTGCCGCGCAGGTCGTCGGCGGCGTCCAGCTTCTCCGCGCGCATCTCCAGTTCAGACATGGGACCGCGCCGTCCACAGCTCGGGGAACACCTGCTTCTGCGCCCGCTTCTCCAGCCAGGCCACTCCGGCGGAGCCGCCCGTGCCGGTCTTGGCGCCCATCGCGCGGCGGGTGGCGACGAGGTGGTCGTTGCGCCAGCGCCACACCAGCTCGGCGACATCGCTCAACGCCTCGCCGAGCCGGGCGAGTTCGTCGCTCTCGTCGCCCGAGTAGACGGCCGTCCAGGCGGCCTCCACCTCCGGGGACGGCTCGTAGCGCTGCGACACGTCACGCCCCAGCACGGCCTGCGGGATGTCGTACCCGCGCCGCGCGAGCAGCCGCACCACCTCGTCGTAGAGGCTCGGCTCGTGCAGCGCCTTCTCCAGCTCGGCGTGCACACGCGGCGCACCCCGGTGCGGGACCAGCATGGACGCGGACTTGTCGCCGAGCAGGAACTCCATCCGCCGGTACATCGCCGACTGGAACCCGGAGCCCTCGCCGAGGGCGGACCGGTACGAGTTGAACTGGGCCGGCGTGAGCTGGCCGAGCGGCTTCCAGGAGGCGTTCAGCGCCTCCAGCTCGCGCACGGACCTCTTCAGCGCGGCGGTCGCGGTGGGGACGTCGTCGCCGCGCAGCGCGTGGGCCGCCGTCTCCCACTCGTGGACGATGACGGTGAACCACAGCTCCATCACCTGGGTCGTGACCAGGAAGACCATCTCTCCGGGGTCGTCGGAGAGGGTGTGCTGGAGGTGGGTGAGGACGTCCGCCTTGACGTAGTCCTCGTACGGCGTCGTGCCGTTGAAATCGAGATGCGGGGTCTCGGGCTCGTGAGCCTCGTGGGACATCGCTGTCTCCTGCTTTGTAACTCCGGGTAGCGGTCCGCCCCTGCCGATGCCGGCACGGGGGCCCCGGTCCCCACGGGCATACTCCGCAATCGTCCCCCGAAACCGCAAGGCCCGCCCGCTCGGCGGACGGACCTCACGCACACGGACCGCCGTCAGCCCAGGACCTGCGCCGCCTCGGGCGAGGAGTCCTTGAGGAACTGGGAGCAGCGCTCGTACTCCTCCTGCTCGCCGATCGCCTGTGCGGCACGGGCGAGGGCGTGCAGGGCACGCAGGAAGCCGCGGTTCGGCTCGTGCTCCCAGGGGACCGGGCCGTGACCCTTCCAGCCGTTGCGGCGCAGCGCGTCCAGACCGCGGTGGTAGCCCGTGCGGGCGTACGCGTACGACTCGACGGTGGCGCCCCGCTCGTACGCTTCGTCGGCGAGCTGCGCCCAGGCGAGCGAGGAGGTGGGGTGTGCGGCGGCGACGTCGACCGGCGCGGTACCCGACGCGAGCATTTCCCGTGGCCCGGGGTCGTCGGGGAGGTGGGTCGGGGGCGGGCCCCCGAGGAGGTTCTCGTGAATGGACATGCCCCAAGTCTGCCGCAGGCGTGAGCTGCGGGCAGTCGTGCCGACCCAGCTGCGGGCAATCGTGCCTCCCCCAGTGCCTTAAGGGCCTGGGAGCTACCCCCGGGCGGCACGCGTGGGCGCAGCGGCACCCCGACGCGCCGGGCTGCGCAACGCCCTCGGCCTCAGCACCAACCCCCCGGACCCCTACGCCAACCGCTTCCGCACCGGCTCCCCCTCCAGCGGCGGTGCCGTCACACCTCCGTGCCGCAGACACTCCGGCCGCTTGCACCCCGGCGGCGGCCTGCGTACCACCGCCGCCGCGACCACCGCCCCCACCACCAGCGCCCCCGCACACCACGCCATCGCCTTACCGAAGGCGACATCGAACGCCCCCGGCTCCCGGTACGCCTCCTCCCCCATCCCCGCCAGCAGCGGCAACGCCGCCACCGCCACCAGGCCCGCCGCCCGGGCCGCCGCGTTGTTGATCCCGCTGGCCAGCCCCGCCCGGGACACGTCCACCGACCCGAGCACGGTCGCCGTCAGCGGCGCCACCAGCGTGACCATGCCCAGCCCGAGCACCAGCAGCGCCGGCAGTACATCGGCCGGGTACGACGCCCCCGGCCCGACCCGCAGCATCAACAGCATCCCCGCGGCGCACAGCAGCGGTCCCACCGTCAGCGGGATCCGCGGTCCGATCCGGTCGGCCAGTTCCCCGGACCGCGCGGACAGCAGCAGCATCAGCACGGTCGTCGGCAGCAGCGCCGTACCGGCCGCGAGGGCGGAGTACCCCACCACCACTTGGAGCTGGAGCGCGGCGAGGAAGAAGAACCCGCCGAGGGCGGCGTACACGCACAGCGTGACGAGGTTGACGGCCGTGAACTGCCGGGACGCGAAGATGTCGGTCGGCATCATCGGATCGGGCCGGCGCCGCTCGACGACCACGAACGCGGCGGCCGCGGCCAGCCCGGCCACCGCCGAGACCGCCACCACCGCACCGCCCCCACCAGCCTCGATCAGCGCGTAGGTCACCAGTGCGAGCGCCAGCGCCCCCAGCACGGCCCCGAGCACGTCGAACCGCCCGTGCACCCGCTGGTCCCCCGACTCGGGCACGTGCCGCAAGGCGACCGGCACACACAGCAGCGCCAGCGGAACGTTCAGCAGGAACACCCACCGCCAGCCCGGCCCGTCCACCAGCCAGCCGCCGACGAAGGGCCCGACCGCCGCCCCGATCCCGCCGAAGCCGGACCACAGACCCACCGCGCGGCCCCGGTCGTCGGGGTGGAAGGACGCCTGGATCAGCGCCAGCGACCCCGGGGTGAGCAGGGCACCGCCCACCCCTTGCAGGGCGCGCGCGGCGATCAGCACCCCGGCGTTCGGCGCGATCCCGCACAGCAGGGACGCCACCGCGAACCACACCACACCGACGACGAACACCTTCCGGCGCCCGAACCGGTCGCCCAGCGCCCCGCCCAGCAGGATCAGCCCGGCCAGCGTGACCATGTACGCGTTGACGGTCCACTGCAGGGCCGCCAGGTCCGCGTCGAGGTCACGGCCGATGCGGGGCAGCGCGATGTTGACCACGGTCGAGTCCAGCAGGGCCATGCTGGAGCCGAGGACGGTGGTGAGCAGGATCCACCGGCCCTGGGGCGAGGCGATCCGCACATCGGGCATGCAGGGAGCATACGGAAGAGCCCGGCACCAGGAGGGGTGCCGGGCTCGAACGCGTGGTCCGGAACGGACTTACTTGATCTTGGTGCCGGTCGAGCGGAGGTGGCCGCAGGCCTCGACGACACGCGCGGACATGGAGGCCTCGGCCAGCTTGCCCCAGGTGCGCGGGTCGTAGGTCTTCTTGGAGCCGACCTCGCCGTCGACCTTCAGGACACCGTCGTAGTTGCGGAACATGTGGTCCGCGACCGGGCGCGTGAAGGCGTACTGCGTGTCCGTGTCGATGTTCATCTTGACCACGCCGTTCTCCAGCGCGGTGCGGATCTCCTCCTCCGAGGAGCCCGAGCCGCCGTGGAAGACGAAGTCGAACGGGGAGGCCTTGCCGAACTTCGCGGCGACGCCCTCGTTCAGCTCCTTCAGCAGGTCGGGACGGAGGACGACGTTGCCCGGCTTGTACACGCCGTGCACGTTGCCGAAGGACGCGGCCAGCAGGTAGCGGCCCTTCTCGCCCAGGCCCAGGGCCTCGGCGGTGCGGATCGCGTCGTCGACCGTGGTGTAGAGGGAGTCGTTGATCTCGTGGGAGACGCCGTCCTCCTCGCCACCGGTCGGGGTGATCTCCACCTCGAGGATGATCTTCGCGGCGCGGGCCTGCTCCAGCAGCTCCTGCGCGATGGAGAGGTTGTCGGCGAGGGTCTCGGCGGAGCCGTCCCACATGTGGGACTGGAACAGCGGGTTCAGGCCGGCCTCGACGCGCTTCTTGGACAGCGCCAGCAGCGGGCGTACGTACCCGTCGAGCTTGTCCTTGGGGCAGTGGTCCGTGTGCAGCGCGATGTTCACCGGGTACTTCTCGGCGACGATGTGCGCGAACTCGGCCAGGGCGACCGCGCCGGTCACCATGTCCTTGCTGTACTGGCCGCCCAGGAACTCGGCCCCGCCCGTGGAGATCTGGACGATGCCGTCGCTCTCCGCCTCGGCGAAACCGCGCAGTGCCGCGTGCAGGGTCTGGGTGGAGGTCACGTTGATGGCCGGGTAGGCGAACTTTCCTGCCTTCGCCCGGTCCAGCATCTCGTTGTAGACCTCGGGAGTTGCGATGGGCATGCGTCCGCTCCTTGTATCTGCGGGTTGGCGTACTGCGTTGTCGGCCCTGACCTAGACCTTGGGGTGCGACGTCATCGTCGGCCCCATCTTTCCAGACTTGGCCGGAAGGTCCAGGCCACCGTCCACGCCCTGGTCGCTCCCGGCTCAGTCCAGGCCCAGCTCGTCCTTCGAGAACGCGAAGAGGTACGGCACCCCGGCGCCCTCCTGGATCTTCTCCGCGGCGCCGGTCGCCCGGTCGACGATGGTCGCGACGGCGACGACCTCGGCCCCGGCCTCGCGCACGGCCTCGACGGCGGTGAGCGGGGAGCCGCCGGTGGTGGAGGTGTCCTCGACGACCAGCACCCGGCGGCCCGCGATGTCCGGGCCCTCGACGCGCCGCTGCAGGCCGTGCGCCTTGGCGGCCTTCCGTACGACGAAGGCGTCCAGGCGCTTGCCGCGCGCGGCGGCGGCGTGCAGCATCGCGGCGGCCACCGGGTCGGCGCCCATGGTGAGCCCGCCCACCGCGTCGAACTCCAGGTCGGCGGTCAGGTCGAGCAGCACCTGCCCGACCAGCGGCGCGGCCTCCCCGTCGAGCGTGATGCGCCGCAGGTCGACGTAGTAGTCGGCCTCCAGACCCGACGACAGGGTCACCTTGCCGTGCACCACGGCCTTGTCCTTGATCTGCTGCAGCAGCGCGCCGCGTGTGTCCGTCATGCCGCCCAGCTTAGAGGCGGCGCCAGCTCCAGGTCGTGGTGGCCTCCAGCGGTTCCAGGGGCGTGACCAGGCGCGGCGCGGTGTTGAGCCCGTTGGGCGGTCCGGTCTGCGGCTCCACGCACACGGCGGCCTCCTGCTCGTCGTAGACGACGACCCACTCCTCGCGGCTGGTCACCTTCAGCTCCAGCTGGCCGGGCCAGGTGAGGGTCACGTCGACGCCGCCGGGCATCGCGAAGCAGTCGTCCCAGGGGCCGGGCTTCGGGTCGATCCGGTTGCCGGTGGGCAGGTGGTCGTCGCCGCGCTCCTCCTGCCACGCCGGGTCGAAGCCGAGGGTCACGTCCTCGCCTCCGAGGTTCCGGTTGAACCACGGGTGCCAGCCGATCTGCGCCGGGAACGACGACTCGTACGTCTCCACGGACATGGTCAGTGTCAGCGCGTCCTCGGTGAGGGCGACGACCTGGGTGACGCGGCCCGGGTGGGGCCAGGGGTCGGCGAGCTCGTAGGTGAGGACGGCCTCGGCCGTGCTCGTGCGGGCGGTGCGCCAGGCGCTGTCACGGGCGGTGCCGTGAATGGCGTGCGGCGGGGCGTTGAGGGGCATCTGCCGTACGACGGCCCCGTCCAGGAAGCGCCCGTCCCGGATCCGCCCGCACCAGGGCACCATCGGGAAGCAGCCGAACCGCTGCCCCTGCCGGAGCAGCTCCACGCCGCCGATCCGCAGCCCTCCGACCCGGCCGCCGTTGCCCGGCTGCACGGTCACCTCCGCGTCGCCCGCGGTCAGCGTGATGTCTTCGTCACTCACGGGACGACCCTACTGGGGTGATCAAGAGGGCCTCGTGCGGTACGGGGCGTTTTCAGCGGCGCCGGCGCAGGGCGCGGACCGCCACGACGGCCGACGCCAGCGCGAGCGCGGCCGCGGGGGCCGCCCAGCGCAGCGGGGCGGAGGGCATCACGGTCTGCGGCGCGGGCACCGGGGCGTACCGCCCGCGCGGCGGCGCGTGATCGACCTCCTCGGCGCTCCGCCCGATCATGGTCCGCCGCGCGTGCGCCGCCTCGGCGATGTCGTCGTCGTCCTCGTCCTCCCCGTCGGCCTCGTTCGAGGGCCGGAGAGAAGACGGCGGCAGGTCGGCGCCGAAGGCGGAGGGGGGCTCGGGGGCCGGGGCGGGGGATTGCTCGGCGGGGGTGGAGGCGGGAGCGTCGTCACCGGCGGCGGGGGCAGGGGGTTGGCCGGCGAGGCCCGGAGCCGCGGGCTCGCCGGCATCGCCCGGAGCCGCGGGCTCGTCGTGGGCGGCGGAGCCGGGGGGCGGCGTCTTGTCGTCGGGTCCGGGAACGGAAGCCTCCCCGGCGGTCGTCGATGCCTTGTCGGCGGTCCCGGGCGTCCGGTCCGCGTCGCCCGCATCGCCGGCCGATGACCCGGTTTCCTCGTCGGCCTCGGCCATCACACCCCCCTCGGCCCCCGCCGGAGGCGGCGGCGGTGGCGCGTCGTCCGCGTCCGGGGTCGTCTCGTAGTCGGTCGTGGCCCGGGGTTCGAAGTCCTGGGTGACGAGGGGCGCCGTCGTGTCCGGGGCTGCCGCGGCCAGCTCTTCCGCGAAACGGTTCAGCAGGCGGGTGACGGCACTCTCGACCGCGTCGGACGGGAGGTCCTTGATCCGTCCGTCCGCGGCGGCCGTACCGTCGAAGACGACCGTCGTGCCGTCCTCGGCGTCCCGCAGGGCGATCCGCAGCGCGAGTTTCACCGAGCCGGTGCCACGGGCCTCCGTGGCGCCGCCCTCGACGGCGTACGCCCCGTCGTCCCCCCGGGACACCCGTACGGCACCCCGGTACGTGACCGAGTGGCTGCCGACCCTGATCTTCAGCCGCCCCGCGACGGGCTCGGCGCCGGCGTCCTGCTGGAGCCCCGGAACCGCCCGGGCGACCAGCGCGGGGTCGTCCAGCACCTCCCTGAGCCGCTCGGCCGGAACCGGAACGAACACCTCGTGCTCCATGTGGACGGACTCTACCCAGCACGCGCCGAAACGCACCCCCGCCTTCGGGATTCCCCCCTGATCCGCCCCCCGCCAGGCGTATCCTCCGCGCCCCTGTCCCGCCTCATCCGCCCTCACCAGGCCACCCGGGCCCGCTCAGTAGCGCGGATGCACCAGCGTCGACGCGGGCAGCCCCGCGATCCGCGTGGCCCGTGCCGCCCGCTCCCCCGCCGCGAGGGACGCGTCGTCGAGGAGGTACGGGCGCGGGCCGTCCGGGTCGAGGCGCGGTCGCGGCTCCGTACGGGCGGCCAGGACGAAACCCCAGTCCCGGGGCGCCCGGGAGCGGTCGGCGGGGGTGCGGTCGGGGCCGGCGGCGAAACCGGCGTGGCGGCCGCCTGTGCCGTAGGGGGCGGTGCGGAAACCGGCCGCGCGCACGGTCGCCTCCACCGTCCAGAACGCCCGCGGGCCGGCCGCGAGGGGGCCGGCGTGCACCACGAGCCGACCGCCGGGGGCGAGCACCCGCCGCGCGAGGCCGTAGAACTCCTGCGAGTACAGCTTCGTACTGGCCGTGATGCCCGGGTCCGGCAGATCCGACACGACCACGTCGTACGTCCCCGGGGGCGCTCCGCGCAGCCAGCCGAAGGCGTCCTGCGTGGTCACCCGCACGCGCGGGTCGCCGAACGCGTGCTTGTTCAGCGCGGACAGGGCCGGGTCGGTGCGGGCCAGCCGCAGCACCTCCCCGTCGAGTTCGACGACGTCCACCCGTTCCGCCCCGGGATGCCGCAGCACCTCCCGCGCCGCCAGTCCGTCACCGCCGCCGAGGACCAGCACGCGCGCGTGCGGCCCGGTCATGGCCGGGTGGACGAGGGCCTCGTGGTAGCGCAGTTCGTCGCGCCCGCTGACCCGGAGCCGGCCGTCGAGGAACAGGCCGAGGGGCCGGCCGTCCGTACCGCCGGCGAGGACCACCTCCTGCACGCCGGTCTGGAGCGCCACGCGTACGTCCCCGCCGTACACCGCTTGCCGCGCGGCCCGTTCGAAGTCGTCGACGAGGACGGCGGCCGAGGCGAGGACCGCCAGCACGAACACGTTGGCGGACAGCAGCAGCCAGCGGGCGCGCCGGGTCAGGTCCCGGCGGAACAGGCCGAGCACCAGCGCGCCCCCGACGACCGCGTTGACGGCGCCGGTGAGCAGCGCTCCGGTCAGCTGGCCGAGGAACGGCAGCAGCAGGAAGGGGAAGGCGAGTCCGCCCACGAGCGCGCCGACGTAGTCCGCGGCGAACAGGTCGGCCACCGCGCCGCCCGCGTCCTGGCGGCGGATGCGCTGGATGAGCTCCATCAGCAGCGGGACCTCGGCGCCGATGAGCAGGCCGGTCGCGAGGGAGAAGGCGACCAGCAGGCAGCGCGGCCCGCTGGCCCACATCCCGCCCCAGTCGCCGGTCCAGGCGAAGACCGCGTACAGGGCCATCGCGCTGCACCCGCCGACGAGGGCGAGGGTCGCCTCGACCGCGCCGAAGCCGGCGGCGGCGAGCCCGCGCAGCCGCTTCGCGGCGAGGGAGCCGATGCCCATCGCGAAGACCATGACGGACAGCACGACGGACGCCTGGGTGACGGAGTCGCCCATCAAGTAGGAGGCGAGGGCGACGAGTTCCAGTTCGTACACCAGTCCGCAGGCCGCGCAGACGAACACGCCGGCGAGGACCAGGAACCGTCCGGTGCCGGGCCGGACGGGCAGCCGCGCCGGGCCACCGAGGCCGCCGGGGGTGCTCCAGGGCGGCGGGGAACCGGGCGGGGCGGGCGCGTGCGGCTCGATCACGCTGCGACGTTACGTCACGGCTCCACTGCGGTTCGTCACCCACACGTGTGGTGCTGGTCTACAGAAGGCGGATCACGCTACGAGATCCGGTTTGCCGCGTGCGTGCCGTGCGGGGCGGATTCAGGGGGTGGTGGCGGCCGCCGGCATCCGTACGCCCACCTTCGTGCGGGTCGCGACCAACTGGCCGTCCTGCGGGTACGCGTGCCAGGTCCGCCAGTGCACCTGGCCCTCGTGGTGCTGGGCCAGCAGTGCCGTGAAGGCGTGCGGGCTGCCGGGGAAGACGCCGACCAGACCGTGCGGGTGGTCGGAGACGAGGGCCAGCAGCTCCTGGGCGCGGCCCGCGAAGGAGCCGGGGGAGAGGACCTCGACCCGGGCGGCGAACTCGTACTCCCAGTCGCCCACGCGCTTGGCGACGCCGAGCGGGAGCGGGGTGCTGCTGCCCGGGATGCACGCCACCGTCTCCGAGCAGGTGCCCCGCTCCTCCTCCAGCAGGACCTGGTGGGACGCGCCGAGAAGTCGCAACTGAAGTCTGATGCCTGTCAGTTCGAGGTCGAGCGTGGCCAGTGCGGGAAGCGGCTCGCGCCCCAGGGCCCAGGCGAGATCGGCCGCGCGCGTGTCGGTGTAGGAGGTGTTCAGGGTCGTGAGCATGGATCGGCTCCGCAAGCACACAAGGAGAGGGAGGTGGGTCCGCTGCGCCCCGGTCGCACCGGGGGATTCGGCCCGGGTCAGCCCAGTCGGCCGGTTTCAGGAAGGTGTCCGCAGGACGTCCGAGGGGCTGCGTTGGTGATTTAGAGGGAATCATGAACTGTGGCGCCGCCACAGCGTTTTTACCCAAGTTCGTGGGGTTTCCATCCCTCAGAGGGCTCCACAGCTCAACTGTTCAACTACGGCGTGCGCCGGTACCAGGGGAGGCGTGCGCCGGTGCGCCGTGGCTCACGCCGGGATCCGGACGGAACGGGCACCCAGGCTACGACCGCGCTCCCGAAGTCCCCACTTGACGCGCGCAGTTGCCGGAGTCACCCCTCGCCCCGCCACACCGCGGCGCCGGTTGCCCTACAGGCATGCGAAGTTGCCAGAACACACTCGGAGCCACCAGACGGAGGTTCGACTCGTACGCCGGACGGGAACCCCGGACTCCGACCACACGCACGAACGCGGGGCCCGCCCCCAGGTGCGGGCCCCGCGTCGGTGTCTGTGGCTTCCCCGTCGGGAGGGCGACGGCGTGCGTCAGCTGCCTCCACCGCCGCAGCCACCTCCGCCGCCACCGCCCCCTCCGCAGGACGACCCGCCACCGCAGGAGTGTCCGCCGGACGAGCCGGAGTCTCCCCCGCCGGCCCACCAGCTGCCGCTACCGCTGCTGCTGCCGCCGGAGGACGCGGCCCCGCGACGCGCCCGCTGCCCGGAACCGCCCGCGCGTGCCTTGGACACCAGCGCCCCGACCAGGACGACTCCGATCACCGCCAGGATGATGCCGACAACCATGGCGTCACCCTCCTTCCGTTTCCCCCGAAGCGGCCCCCCGTGGGCGCCTCGCTCTTGCGTGAACTGGGGATGCCCGCTCCCCGCACGACCCAAAGCAGAGTTGAGGAACTCCAGAGCTTCGGCGGAGGATGACTCGCATGACCTCCAGTGCGCGCCCCCTCCTCAACCGCCGGCTCGCCGAGTTCGGGACGACGATCTTCGCCGAGATGTCCGCCCTGGCCCTGAGCACCGGCGCCATCAACCTCGGGCAGGGCTTCCCCGAGACCGACGGCCCCGAGGAGGTCAGGGAGGCCGCCGTGCGGGCGCTGCGGGACGGGCTCGGCAACCAGTACCCGCCGGGCCCCGGCGTCCCCGAGCTGCGCACCGCGATCGCCGCCCACCAGCAGCGGCGCTACGGACTGTCGTACGACCCGGACAGGGAGGTCCTCGTCACCGCGGGCGCCACGGAGGCCATCGCCGCCTCGCTGCTCGCCCTGGTCGAGCCCGGCGACGAGGTGATCGCCCTCGAGCCGTACTACGACTCGTACGCGGCGTGCATCGCGATGGCGGGCGGGCGCCGCGTGCCGGTCACGCTCCGCCCGCACGAGGGCGGCTTCCGCCTGGACCTCGACGAACTGCGCGACGCCGTCACCGACCGCACCCGGCTGCTGCTGATCAACACCCCGCACAACCCGACCGGCACGGTCCTCACCCGCGCGGAACTGGCCGCGATCGCCGAGCTGGCGGTGGAGCGGGACCTGCTGGTGGTGACGGACGAGGTGTACGAGCACCTGGTCTTCGACGACGCCGAGCACGTCCCACTGGCGACGTTCCCGGGGATGCGCGAGCGTACGGTCACCATTTCCAGCAGCGGCAAGACGTTCTCGTTCACCGGCTGGAAGGTCGGCTGGGTGACCGGCACCCCGGAACTCGTGACCGCCGTCCGGACGGCCAAGCAGTACCTGACCTATGTCAGCGCGGGCCCGTTCCAGTACGCGGTCGCCGAGGCGCTGAGCCTGCCGGACTCGTACTTCGACGGCTTCCGCGCCGACCTCCGCCGCAAGCGCGACCTGCTCGGCGACGGCCTGCGCACGGCCGGGTTCGAGGTCTACCAACCCAAGGGCACCTACTTCATCACCACCGACATCACCCCTTTCGGTGAGAAGGACGCGCACCGCTTCTGCCGCGCACTGCCCGAGCGCTGCGGCGTCGTCGCCATCCCCAACTCCGTCTTCTACGACGACCCGGCCGCCGGCCGCAGCCAGGTCCGCTTCGCCTTCTGCAAGAGGGACGACGTTCTCCACGAGGCCGCCGTTCGGCTGCGGCGCCTGGCTTCGTGACATCGCCTTCCCCCTCATGATCGGGTAACAGGTTCTTCAAAGGTTCTTCATCACCTCCGGCCTACGGTCGGGCTGCCCGCCGCGCCCGTGGTCGGGCCGACAGGAGGCGGGAGAACCGATGAGGACGAACCGGGTGCTGATGGCCGTGGTGACGGCGTCGGTCATGGCGATCACCCTGGCCGGATGCGGCGGCGAGGGCGACGCTCCGAAGGTCCCGACGGCCGGCGGCGACAACACGTCCGCGGCGTCCGGCCGGACGGCCGCCCCGGGCGGTGGCGACGACGTGGCCGCGTACGTGAAAGCCCAGCGCGAGTGGGTGAAGTGCCTGCGGGAGAACGGGGTCGACGCCCCCGACCCGGACGCCAAGGGGCAGGTCGACTTCGGCGACAAGACGGCGCTGAAGAAGGACACGAAGTTCCTGAACGCCTCGGAGAAGTGCGCTTCGCTCGTGGCGGCCGTCCCCGAGAGCCTCGAGAACGCCAACCAGCCCGAGCTCACCCCCGAGCAGATCAAGGTCAAGCGCGACTACGCCGACTGCATGCAGAAGAACGGCGCGCCCGACTTCCCCGATCCCGGCCCCGACGGGACCGCGCAGGGCTCCGAGTGGGACCAGACGTCGGCGGGAGCCAAGCGTGCCACCCGTGTCTGCGCTCCGATCATCGGCGACCCGGTGGACCAGCCCGAGGGCAAGGGCTGACGATGACGGAGACGGTCATGCAGACCGATCACGAGCGCGGGGCGGCTCCCGCGCCGCCGCCGCGCGGCCGGCGCGGCCGGCGTACGGTCCTGGTGGCCTCGGCTCTGGTCGTCGTGGCGGCCGTCGCCGTGGTCGGTGCGCTGGGTCTCGGCGGAGGCGGGGCGGAGGACGGCTCCTCCGCCCCGCCCCGCTCGGGCTCCACCGTCCCGGTCACCCGGGCAACGCTGACCGAACGCACCACGGTGGACGGCCAGTTGGGCTACGGCACCGAGATACCGCTGCCGATCAAGTCGACGGGCACCGTGACCTGGCTGCCCACGGAGGGCCGGACGGTGGAGCGCGGCGGCGCTCTGCTGCGCGTCGACGACCGGCCGGTGGTGCTGCTGTACGGGACGCTGCCGATGTACCGGGATCTGGGCCTGACCGCGGGCACGGGGACCGGACAGGGCACCCGGCAAGACGCCGGGAACAAGAAGGACTCCCAGGGCACGGGTGACCAGGGCGTCACGGACGACACCTCCCAGGCCCCGGCTCCCTCCGGATCACCGCCGCCGGGCGGCGCCGGGACAGAGGGGGCAGGAGGGGCAGGAGGGGCAGGAGGGGCAGGAGGGGCAGGAGGGGCAGGAGGGGCAGGAGGGGCAGCGAGGACTCTGCGCGGGATGGACGTCCTGCAGTTCGAGAGCAATCTCGCCGCTCTCGGCTACACCGGCTTCACGATCGACGAGGAGTTCACCGACGCCACCGCCGGCGCAGTCAAGCGCTGGCAGAAATCCCTCGGGCTTCCCCAGACCGGCACGGTCGGCGTCGGGGACGTCGTCTACTCCGCCGGCAAGGTGCGGATCGGCCACGCGGGTGTCCGGCTCGGTTCGGGGGTCACCGAGGAGGTCCTCACGTACACCGGTACGTCTCGGAAGGTCGTCGTCAACGCCTCGGCGGCGGAGGACTCCTGGGCCGTGCGCGGTGCCGCCGTCACGATCGGGCTGCCCGACGGGAAATCCGTGAAGGGCGAGGTGGCCTCGGTGGGGAAGAAGGCGGCCGCCCCCGAGGGGGGAGGCGGGGAGGGCGGCTCCGGGGCACCGACGGTTCCGGTGACCATCACCATCAAGGACCAGAAGTCCGTGGGAAGGCTGGAGAGCGCGCCGGTCACCGTCGAGTACGTGGGGCGGGAACGGGCGGACGTCCTCACCGTCCCGGTCGCCGCGCTGGTCGCCCTCGCCGAGGGCGGCCACGGCCTGGAGACCGCGGACGGCCGGTTCGTCGCGGTGAAGACCGGGCTCTTCGCGGACGGCCGGGTGGAAGTGAGCGGAAGCGCGGTTCGCGAGGGCATGAAGGTGAGGATCCCCGAGTGAGCGGAGCGGCGGCGGTCGTGGAGTTCGACGGGGTCTCCAAGACGTACCCCGGCGGTGTGGCGGCGGTACGGGACGTGAGCCTGAGCATCGGGCGTGGTGAACTCGTCGCGGTCGTCGGCCCGTCGGGCTCGGGCAAGTCCAGCATGCTGAACCTCATGGGCAGCCTCGACCGGCCCTCCGCCGGACGGGTGCTGGTCGACGGCCACGACGTGGCCAAGCTGACGGACCGTGAGGTGTCAGCGCTGCGGGCCACCCGGATCGGCTTCGTCTTCCAGCAGTTCCATCTGGCGGTAGGGGTTCCGGTCCTGGACTCCGTGGCCGACGGGCTGCTGTACGCCGGAGTACCGCTGCGCCGCCGCCGGGCCAGGGCGGCGGTGGCGCTGGAACGGGTCGGCCTCAGCCACCGCGTCCACCACCTCCCGCACCAGCTGTCCGGCGGCGAGCGCCAGCGGGTGGCGGTGGCCCGGGCGGTGATCGGCGAACCGGCGGTCCTGCTGGCGGACGAGCCGACCGGCAACCTGGACTCCGCTTCAGGGGAGGCCGTACTCGGGCTGCTGCGCGAGCTGCACGCCGCCGGGACCACGGTCGTGATCATCACCCACGACCGGGAGATCGCGGCCGGGCTGCCCCGCCGTATCGAGATGCGCGACGGCCGCGTGGTGGCGGACACCACGACCACGGACACCACGACCACGGGCGCGACGACCACGGACACCACGACCACGGGCGCGCCGAGCGAGGCGGTCCGATGACCGACGGTACGACGAACGGCCTCCCCATGGACGACGCCCCACCCATCCTGCCGTCCGGCCCCCGCGGGCGGGCCGGCCGCGGCCGCGGTCGGACGAAGGGTGCCGTCGGCGGCACGGTCGGCGGGCTGCGGGCCGCCCGCCTCGGTCCTCGGGACATCGTGCGACTCGGCGGGACCGGGCTGCGGACTCGCCCCCTGCGGGTCTTCCTCTCCGCGCTCGGGATCGCGATCGGCGTCGCCGCCATGATCGCGGTGGTCGGAATCTCCGGCTCCGGCCGGTCGGAGGTGGACCGCCGGCTCGACGCGCTCGGCACCAACCTGCTGCGGGTCGCCCCCGGCGACGCGCTCGACGGCACCGAGGCCAAGCTGCCCCACGAGGCCGTCCCGATGATCGGCCGCATCCCGCCCGTGCAGCAGGTCGCCGCCACCGGCGCGACCGCCGCACACATCTACCGCAACGAGCACATCGCCATCGGCCGCACCGGCTCCCTCGAGGTCCTCGCGGCCCACAGGGATCTGCTGCCGGCAGTCGGCGGCCAGGTTCGCCGAGGCCGCTGGCTGGATTCCGCGACCGAGAAGTACCCGGCGGTCGTGCTCGGCTCCACGGCCGCGGGGCGGCTCGACGTGTACACCCCGGGGACCCGGGTCTGGCTCGGCGGCCGCTGGTTCTCCCTCGTCGGCGTCCTCGATCCCGTACCGCTCGCGCCGGAGCTCGACAGCGCGGCGCTGGTCGGCTGGCCGGCGGCCCGGACGTACCTGCGCTTCGACGGCCATCCGTCGACGGTCTACGTCCGCGCCGAGGACAGCCAGGTCGCGGAGGTACGGGCCGTGCTGCCGGCCACGGCGTACCCGGAGAAACCGGGCCAGGTCCGCATCTCCCGGCCCTCCGACGCGCTCGCCGCCCGCGAGGCCACCGAGTCGGCGCTGACCGGGCTGCTGCTCGGCCTCGGTGGCGTGGCCCTGCTCGTCGGTGGCGTGGGGGTCGGCAACACGATGGTCATCTCGGTCCTGGAGCGGCGCCCGGAGATCGGCCTGCGCCGGGCGCTCGGGGCGACCCGCGGCCAGATCAGGACCCAGTTCGTGACGGAGTCGCTGCTGCTGTCGCTCATCGGCGGCCTCGGGGGGACGGTGCTGGGGACCGTGATCACGGCGGCCTACGCCCTCAGCCGCGACTGGCCGACGGTCGTCCCGGTGTGGGCGAGTGCGGCGGGGATCGGCTGCACCCTCGTCATCGGCATGATCGCCGGACTGTATCCGGCGGTACGGGCGAGCCGGCTGTCACCGACGGAGGCCCTGTCCGGCTCCTGAGCGGCCCGCCCGTCGTACGGTCCAGGGGCGGCCTCGACGAGACCGCCCCTGACGCACTGTCATCCAGGCCTGCTCAGCACCCCCGCGGGAGTGCCGGCGAGCGTACTAGAAGCCGCAGTAAGTGAGGCTGCCGCCGTCGTTCAGCAGGTCGTCGCGGACCCAGCCGGTCGTACCGGTCGTGTCGTTCCGGAGGTACGTCCAGGTCTCACTGGTGTTACCGATGCGCGTGTAGCAGTGGTAGTCGAGGTTGTGGGTGTTGTAGGCGATGCCGAGGATGGCGCAGCCGGTGCTGGAGCCGCTTCTCTGGTTGGCGCCGTTGGCCGTCCTGTCCCAGGAGCTGCTGTCCATGTCGGAGGCGGTCCTGCCGCAGGACGCGGCGGCGGAGGCCGGGGTGGAGAGGGCGAGCGGGACGGCCATGGCCACCGCCGCGAGGGCGGGTATGACAGCCGCGAGTCGACGCTTCATTTCTGTACCCCCACGAGACTTTTTTCTGTTGGCACTGCTTCCCCGGGCACTGTTCGGCACCTGAGCAAAAACAGCGACCACTGCATCAATCGGTGTGCGAGTGGCGTCAGTACGATCGCAGTCACAAAAATCCTGAAGAAAGAATTCCGCCCGCAACTGTCCGATTCCTGTCTACGGGGGACCGAAAAATGTCAGGAGCGAAAATGCGCCGCTCTGCAGTCTTTTTGGCCAAAGGCGCCCCAGGCAGCCGAGGTGGCACGCGATGAGCTTCCGGCTCCGGGTACTCGGCCTGCTGATGCTGGTCGCGATGGCCGCAACCGCCGCCACCGCCTGGCTGACTCTGCGTCAGGCGAACCGGCAGGTCCAGGAGAGTGTCACCGCGGGACGGCAGGAGGTCTCCCGGATCACCGGCGAGCTCCGCAGGTACGGGGTCGCGCACGGCACCTGGGAGGGCCTCTCACCGACGGTGAGCCGCCTGGCCGAGGACACCGGCCAGCGCATCCGGGTCGCCACCGAGAACGACGTCCTGCTCGCCGATTCCGACGCGCTCCGGGGCCGCACCCCCCGCCCGGTGAGCAGCCAGCCGCCGGTGCTGGTCGACCCGCGTCCCCTCCTGCGGATCCCCGCGGGACAGATACCGCGGACCTCGATGAAGCGGACGGCGAGCGCGATCGCCCAGTACCGCGCCGAAGCGGCGTACGCGGCCTGTCTGACCCGGGCGGGGGCCGAGGTGACGGCCCGGCCGGACGACACCGGCGTGCCGCGGATCCGCACGGAGCGCCGGCCGAAGCAGTGCGAGGAGCCGACAGGCGAACCGGACCCGCGGACTTCGCAGGACCTCGAGGCGATCAGGACGTGCGAGTCCGAGCAGCAGTTCATCGCCTGCCTGCAGCGGGTGTTCAACGAGCGGGTGGGCTCCGCCGCCCCGCCGCGCCTGGAGATCCGTCTCGGCGTGCGGGACGAGTCCCCTCCCACCCTGGCCGCGGCACCCACGGTGGCCGTAGCCGGGGGCGTCGCCCTCGCCGCCGTGGCCGGTGCCCTGCTCCTGAGCCGGGCCGTGCTGCGCCCGGTCCGTGCCATGACCCTGGCCGCCGGGGGGCTGGGCGAGGGGGACCTGGGGCGGCGGGTCCCCGTCTCCGGCCGGGACGAGATCGCCCAGCTCGGCCGTGCCTTCAACCGGATGGCGGACTCCATACAGGCCGGCGAGGAACGCCAGCGCCGCCTCACCGGTGACATCGCCCACGAGCTGCGCACCCCGCTGGCCAATCTGCGCGGCTATCTGGAGGCTCTGCGGGACGGGATCGTCGAACCGACCCCCGAGCTGCTCGATTCCCTCCACGAGGAGGCACTGCTGCAGCAGCGGATCGTGGACGACCTGCAGGTTCTCGCGCTGGCCGAGGCCGGCGCACTCACCTACCACCGCACGCGCGTCGACCTGCGCGAGCTTCTCGAAGCCGCCGGCACGGCCCACCGCGCCCAGGCCGACGCGGCGGGTGTCACGCTGAGGCTTCAGGCGCCGCAACCCGTGTACGTCGTCGCCGACGCCGACCGGCTGCGCCAGGTCGTCGGCAATCTGGTCGGCAACGCCCTGAGGGCCACGGCACCGGGCGGCACGGTGACACTCGCCCTGGCCCGGAGCGGCGATCTCGCGATCGTTCAGGTGCGGGACACCGGCAAGGGCATACCCGCCGAGGACCTGCCGCATCTCTTCAACCGCTTCTGGCGGGCGGACGCGGCACGGGGCCGCGCCACCGGAGGGAGTGGCCTGGGGCTGTCCATCGCCCGCCAGATCGTGACCGATCACCAGGGGACGATCGACGTGGAGAGCGCCGTCGGCGTCGGCACGACCTTCACCGTCACGCTCTCCACGGCCCGGCCGCCGGCCGACGCCGACTGATCGACCCCGGTCAGGATCCCGGGAGCGCTCGGGTGGGGGCCGAGCCGTCCAGCAGGCGGTACCCCCGGCCGTACACGGTCTCCAGATGGCGTGGCCGGGCCGGGTCGTCCCCCAGTTTCCGGCGCAGGTTGCGCACATGGGCGTCCACCGTGCGCTCGAGTACATCGCTGTCGAAGCCGAAGGCGCACTCGATGATCTGGGCCCGGGTGAACACCCGCCCCGGCTTGCGGGCCAGAGCCTCCAGGATCGAGAACTCCTTGGAGGTCAGCGCCACCGGACGGCCCGCCACCCGGACCTCGAAGCGTGCGGTGTCCAGTTCGACCGCGCCGACCCGCAGCACCTCGTTGCCGGCCGCGCCGCCCTTCCTGGAGCGCCGCAGCAGCGCCCGTACCCGCGCGGTGAGTTCGCGGGGACTGTAGGGCTTGGTGAGGTAGTCGTCGGCCCCCAGATCGAGGCCGAGCAGCATGTCCTCCTCGGTGCTGCGGGCGGTCAGCAGCAGAATCGGTACCTCGGAGCCCTCGGCCCGCAGAATGCGGCATACGTCGAGGCCGTCGACGAGCGGCAGCATCACATCGAGAACGATGAGATCCAGCCCCGTCGAACGCGCCCGGTCCAGCGCTGCCCTGCCGTCGGCCACGACCTGCACGGCGTTGCCTTCCCGTTCCAGATAAATCCGGATGAGACGAGATTGTTTTTCGTCGTCTTCGGCGACCAGGATGCGCGCGCTCAACGATTCTCCTCAGCGAGGCCCTGCACGATTCCATCACCGTTGATACCAACGCACCCCCGGAATTCCCACCTCCGGGAAACTGCCGGTGGGGAGGCCGACGCGGCCCCGGAAAAGGCATACGGCGCGTACAGCACGTACCTGTTCGTACGCGCCGACGCGCCGCCGGTGCGGAGGCCTGCCGGTCCTACTCCTCGTCCTCGGGCTTCTCCGCCTCGTTGATCTCCTCCTCGAGACCCAGCTGCTCGATGAGCCACTTGTCGAATTCGATCGCGGCCCGCACCCAGCTGACCGTCGAGGAGACGAAGTGCTCCAGGCTCACGCCCATGCCGATCAGCATCTGGGCCTCGCCGATGAGGCGGACCGTGCCGTCGTCGTGGGTGTGGCTGTAGACCTTGGGCCACAGGGTGCGGCGGTTCCAGTCGTCGATGGACTCCAGGATCTGCGGCTTGGCCTCGATCTCGTGAGGCCGGTCGTAGAACGTCCGCACGGAGAAGACCTGCTGGTCTCCCTCACCCCGGAACATGAAGTAGGTGCGGAACTGCTCCCACGGCGCCGCGAGGTCTCCCTCGTCGTCGACGACGTACTTGAGCTCCATCTGGTCGAGGAGCTGCTTCACGAGGTCCTGATCCGGGACGACGGGGCCCGCCGGTCCTTGCGGCTGCGGCTCGGGCTGGCCCCCGAAGTTCGGAATCGAGGACGGGTCGATGGTCACCGTGAATTTCCCTTCGTACGGATCCCGCCATCCTCCCCCATGCGGGGAGGGGGGTGGCAAGCCCCGACTACCCCGCTAAGCCCATGGCTGACACGATCCGGTCAACCGCAACCTCCAGGTGCCGCACGCCGTCCTCCTGCATGACGGACGGGAGGGGGTCACGGTGGCGGAACCGGGCAGGGGTCACACGCGGTGGCGGCTGATCCTGCCCGTGCTGGCCGTGCCGGTGCTCGTCCTCGGGTTCCTGATCGTCGGCCTCTTCGCCTGGGCCCTGTCGGACGAGGACGACCCGCGCGCCGGGGCCATGCAGAAGGTGACCTGCGCCGAGGCGCTGGCCTTCGGCGGTGCCTCGGCCCCGGCGCACGCCCACGTCGGGAACTGCACCCTGCAGCAGGGCATCGACACCGCCTACACGGCGGTGCTGCGGATGCCGCGCGAGGACGTGCGCGACTGGCTGCGCGAGACGTATCCGAAGGCGCCAGAGGCCCGCTCGGACGCCTCCTGCGGGGCGCTGTGTCTCGACGTGAGCCACGAGGACGGCCTGCCCGCCACGGCCGGGGCCCACGTGGTGCAGGTGCGCGTGGAATACGAGAACGCCGAGACGGCGCGGGTGCGCTTCTCGGCGTTCACGATGTGATCGACGGTCCCCGATGTGATCGACGGTCCTACAGTGTCTTGCCCGTCGCCGGGCCCACCAGCAGTCCGTCGCCGCCCCGGTCGACCCGGACCGTGTCGCCGTCCTTGATCTCGCCGGAGAGGATCTCCTTGGCGAGCCGGTCGCCGATGGCGGTCTGGACGAGCCGCCGCAGCGGGCGGGCGCCGTACGCCGGGTCCATGCCCTCCTCCGCGAGCCAGGCCAGGGCCTCCGGCGTGACGTCCAGGGTGAGGCGCCGCTCGGCGAGCCGCTTGGCCAGGCGCTCGATCTGGAGCTTGGCGATGCGCTCCAGCTCGGGCCTGGTCAGGGCGGCGAAGACGACCAGGTCGTCCAGGCGGTTGAGGAACTCCGGCTTGAAGGAGCTGCGCACCACCTCCAGGACCTGTTCCTTCTTCTCCGCCTCGCTGGTGAGCGGGTCGACCAGGAACTGGCTGCCCAGGTTCGACGTCAGCACCAGGATGGTGTTGCGGAAGTCGACCGTGCGGCCCTGGCCGTCCGTGAGACGCCCGTCGTCGAGCACCTGGAGCAGGATGTCGAAGACCTCGGGGTGGGCCTTCTCCACCTCGTCCAGCAGGACGACGGAGTACGGACGGCGGCGCACGGCCTCCGTGAGCTGGCCGCCCTCCTCGTAGCCGACGTATCCGGGCGGGGCGCCGACCAGCCGGGCCACGCTGTGCTTCTCGCTGTACTCCGACATGTCGATGCGGACCATCGCCCGCTCGTCGTCGAAGAGGAAGTCGGCGAGGGCCTTGGCCAGCTCCGTCTTGCCGACACCGGTCGGGCCGAGGAAGAGGAAGGAGCCGGTGGGGCGGTCGGGGTCGGAGATCCCGGCGCGGGACCGCCGTACGGCGTCGGACACCGCCCGCACCGCCTCGGTCTGGCCGATGAGGCGCTTGCCCAGCTCGTCCTCCATGCGCAGCAGCTTCTGCGTCTCGCCCTCCAGCAGACGCCCGGCGGGGATGCCGGTCCAGGAGGCGACGACGTCGGCGATGTCGTCGGCGCCGACCTCCTCCTTGACCATGGTGTCCCGGGCGACCTCCTCCTCGGCCTCGGAGGCGGCCTCCAGCTCCTTCTCCAGAGCGGGGATCTCGCCGTAGAGCAGCTTGGAGGCGGTGTCGAAGTCGCCGTCGCGCTGGGCGCGCTCGGCCTGGCCGCGCAGTTCGTCGAGGCGTTCCTTCAGCTCACCGACGCGGTTGAGGGACTGCTTCTCCTTCTCCCAGCGGGCGGTGAGACCGCGCAGCTCCTCCTCCTTGTCGGCGAGGTCGCGGCGCAGCTTCTCCAGGCGCTCGCGGGAGGCCGCGTCGGTCTCCTTGCCGATCGCCAGCTCCTCCATCTTCAGCCGGTCGACGGCGCGCTGGAGTTCGTCGATCTCGACGGGCGAGGAGTCGATCTCCATACGCAGCCGCGAGGCCGCCTCGTCGACGAGGTCGATGGCCTTGTCCGGCAGGAAGCGGGAGGTGATGTACCGGTCGGAGAGGGCGGCGGCGGCGACCAGCGCGCTGTCGGCGATCTGCACCTTGTGGTGGGCCTCGTACCGTCCCTTGAGTCCGCGCAGGATCGCGATGGAGTCCTCGACGCTCGGCTCGGCGACCAGCACCTGCTGGAAGCGCCGCTCCAGGGCGGCGTCCTTCTCGATCCGCTCCCGGTACTCGTCCAGCGTGGTGGCGCCCACCATGCGCAGCTCACCGCGCGCGAGCATGGGCTTGAGCATGTTGCCCGCGTCCATGGCGGAGTCACCGCCGGCACCGGCCCCCACGACGGTGTGCAGCTCGTCGATGAAGGTGATGATCTGCCCGTCGGATTCCTTGATCTCGGCGAGGACGGTCTTCAGCCGCTCCTCGAACTCGCCCCGGTACTTGGCCCCGGCGACCATGGCCCCGAGGTCGAGGGCGACGAGCCGCTTGTCCTTCAGCGACTCGGGCACGTCCCCCTTGACGATCCGCTGGGCGAGCCCTTCGACGACGGCGGTCTTGCCGACGCCGGGCTCACCGATGAGGACGGGGTTGTTCTTGGTCCGCCGGGACAGCACCTGCACCACGCGCCGGATCTCCTGGTCCCGCCCGATGACGGGATCGAGCTTTCCTTCCCGCGCGGCGGCCGTGAAGTCGGTGCCGAACTTCTCCAGGGCCTTGTACTGCCCCTCGGGGTCGGCCGTGGTCACGCGCCGGGCGCCCCGCGTCTTCTGGAAGGCGTCCTGCAGCTTCCTGGCGTCGGCGCCCTGCTGGGACAGCACCTCGCCGGCCGCGCCGCCCTTCGCGGCGATGCCGATGAGGAGGTGCTCCGTGGAGAGGTACTCGTCCCCGAGGTCCTTGGCACGGGCCTGCGCGTCCGCGACGACGGCGAGCATCTCGCGGTTGGGCTGGGGCGGCGCCACGGTGGACCCGGTCACGCTGGGCAGCCCGGCGAGCACGCGCTCGGCTCCGGCGCGTACGGCCGCCTGGTCGGCGTCGACCGCGGCGAGCAGATCGGTGATGTTCTCGTTGTCCTGCCCCTGGAGCAGCGCCAGCAGCAGGTGGGCTGGGGTGAGGTCGGGGTGGCCCTCGGTCACGGCCCGGTTGCTGGCCGCGTTGATGGCGTCCCGGCTCCTGTTGGTCAGCTCGGCGTCCACGTTCGCGTTCTCCTCCTTGCACTGACCCGAACGACTTGCACAAAGTTGAGTCTAGTCCACTCAAGGCCGGTTCGGGGAGGAGACAGGGGCTAAGTTCCGGGGCATGGCGACCAAGTACTCCGTCGATCCGGGTGCCCCGGACCCGCCGTATCTCGCCTTCTGGCGGGAGCGGCACGTGTGCACGCTGACGACTCCGCGCCCGGACGGCACTCCGCACGTGGTTCCCGTCGGGGTCACATACGATCCCGAGGCCCGGCTCGCACGGGTGATCACGAACAAGGCGAGCGCCAAGGCGCGGCACGTCCTGGCCGCCGGGGAGCGGGGGGCGGCGGTCGCCGTCTGCCAGATGGAGGGCAAGCGCTGGGCGACCCTGGAAGGCCGGGCCTTCGTCCGCACGGAACCGGACCGGGTCGCGGAGGCGGAGCGCCGCTACGCCGAGCGCTACGGACGGACCCCTTCGCCGAATCCCGCGCGCGTGGTGATCGAGATCGAGCTGACGCGCGCGATGGGGCGAGGGTGAGAGAGGTTGAGCGGAGTGAAAATCCACACCGGTGATCGATTGGATCCGGCCACGGCGTGACTCGGGCGATACCCGGAAATGTCCCCAGAAACTGCAGCGGCGTCACCGTGTTCAGGTCACGGTGACGCCGCTGCGGGGGGAAGCACCTGAGCGATCTTTTACGACGGGGGAATCGCGTCAGGCACTGCGGGGGGTGGCAGAGATGGCCCTGGGGACGGGAGATTCGGCTTCCACCTGCTCGTGGTCCCTCTGGTCCAGGTTCACAAAGATCATTCCGTACCGTACGGCACACCGCACGGGCTGCGGCGCCCCCCGAGGCCGCCGCAGACACCGGTAAGCCCGTACGTCCTCGTCCTCGTCCCGCGTGACGACCACCGGCTCGCCGAATACGGTCACCATCAACGAGTCACCGCTGTGGGGGATGGCGGTGACCAGGTCGATGAAGTGCCAGCCGGAGCGGTAGGCGGTGGCCATTTCGCGGCGGAAGGAGCGGTCGTCGGGTGGAGTGGTCACGTCAGCTCCCGACCTCGTCAGCACCGGAACTCGCGGAGCTTCCACTGCTGCCGGCGTCGGCGTTCACCGCCACCGAAGGCCAGGTACTGTTCGCCCGCACCTCGTCCTTCGCATCGGAGAAGCCCCCGAGCACGCCCAGGGTCGCGGCGACGGAGAAGGCGGCGACAAGCACCGAGCGAAGCATTTTGCTGAACATAGTCGGCTTCGTCCTCACTTGAAGGTCCCCTTTTCCCCCGTCGAGTACGACGATGGCTCATTCGGGCACGTCATGGCCACAGAATCGATGCATCATGTTCCTGCATGTTCAGGACCCTGGGGGGTGGAGATTTGGGATCAAATCAGACTAATGAGACACATCCCCATCCGATTACGGAGTTGTGCGAGGAAGGTGGTCGCCTTTACACCATCGCACTGCGTGCCGGACGTCTGGCGCGCGAGGACGCCGACCCCGCACCCTGCCTGATCGAGCTGGCGCTGCTCCACCCCGATCCCGACGACCCGGCCTGGCTTCGCCCGGTTCCTCCCGTGGTGGCCCTCTCCCGGCAGCTCAACCCCCTGGAACAAGAGATAGCGGACCGCAGGCGACGGGCGATCGATCTCGCGGAGAGCTTTCAGCCGTTCATGGCCCTCGGCGCCCAGATGGCCACCACCAGCGACTCCATCACCGTCCTGGAGGGCGGCGAGCGGATCAACGCCGCGCTGAACATGGCCACGTCCCAGTGCCAGAACGAGATGCTCACGCTCCAGCCGAGCGATCGCTTGTCCGAGCGGAGCCTCCTGCAAGGGATGAAGCGCGACAGGCCGTTGATAGAACGCGGTGTGCGGATACGTACGGTGTACCAGCACACAGCCCGGTACAACCCGGAGCAACTGGCCTACTCCGCCCGGCTCGCCGACGGCAAGGCGGAGTACCGCACGATCGACGAACTCGTGGAACGGCTGATCATCTGCGACGAGACCGTCGCCTTCATCCCCACTCGCGACGACCAGCAAGTCGCGCTGGAGCTGCGGCACCCAGGGATCATCCGGTACCTGATCAAGGTGTTCGAGTTCATGTGGAACCGGGCCGTTCCGCTGAGCGCGACCACTCCCTACGAGATCGCGCAAGACGGCATCACGGAGATCCAGTACTCGATAGCCAAGCTCCTCGTCGAGGGTCATGTCGACGAGGCCATCGCCCGCCGCCTGGGCATGAACGTGCGCACGTGCCGGGCCCACATCGCGAAGCTCGCTTCGCTCCTGGGCAGTGGCAGCCGGGCCCAACTCGGCTACCTCATCGCACAGTCGGGGATTCTGGAGCGGGAGGGAGCGCCCCAGTGAGCGCGCCGCACCACGAGCACGGCGTGGAGGACCTCTGCTCCGCGGGTATGGAGCTGTACGAACGGGCCCTGCGCGAGGGGCACCTGCCCGCCGGGGACGCGCGGACCGTCCCGTGCCTCGTCGACCTCGGTCTGCTGCACCCCGCCGTCGACGACCCACTCAGGTGGGAGCCCGTCGCTCCGCTCGTCGCGTTGCACCGGCTGCTGCGGACTTCCGAGGAGCGGATCGCGAGCGAACGGCAGCGAGAGGCGCGGCTCGCCGAGACGTTCGGTTCCCTCATGCGGATCGCCGGGCCACGCACCTCAGCCACCGACACGCCCACGATACGGCTGCTCACCGGCACGAAGCAGATCAACCGGGCCATCACCGACGCGATGGCCGACGCCTCGGAGGAACTGGTCACCGTCCAGCCCCGCGCCGGACTGACCGGCGAACGCGGCCAGGTCGCCGATACCACGTCGCTCGACCGCGACCAGGCCGCGCTGGACCGCGGTTGCCGCATACGCACCCTGTACCCGCACACGTTGCGCCACTTCCCGACCATCACCGCCCGCTGCGAGCGACTGAAGGGCGACGTCGAGGTGCGCTCCATGGACGAAGTCCCCGACCGCCTCATCCTCATCGACCGCACAGTGGCCTTTGTCCCTGGCGACAAGGAAGGCGAACTCGCCCTGGAGATCCGGCACCCGGCCATCGCCGGATACCTGGCCACGGCCTTCGACCGCCTCTGGCGCCTGGCCACGCCCATGTACCCCGATGCCGCCCCTCAGCCCTCCCACAACGGCATCACCCCCCGCCAACGAGCCATAGCCGCCCTCCTCACCGAAGGCCACACCGACGCCGTCATAGCCGATCGCCTCGGCATGAACATCCGCACCGCCCGCGTCCACATCGCCAAGCTCGCCGCGACGCTGGGCAGTCAGAGCCGGGCGCAGCTCGGGTTTCTCATCGCGCGCTCGGGGATTCTTGACCAGGGATGCTGAGGGGTGCCGGCGAGTGCGGCCGGCCGTCCAGGCCCGCCTGGGCGATCCGCACTCCCAACTGCGTACGGCTCGCCGCCCCCAGCGTCTCCGACAGCCGGGCGATGTGCGCCCGGCACGTCCGCACGCTGATGCCCAGGCGTTCCGCGATGACCGCGTCCTGGTGCCCTTCCGCCAGCAGGGCCGCGATCGACTGCTCCCGGTGGGAGATGCCCTCGATGCCGGTGTCGGGCAGCGGCGCGGTCAGCGGGATGGCGAGGCGCCAGAGCCGCTCGAACACCGTGACCAGGTACTCGACGATCGCCGGGTGCCGTAGCTCCAGGGCCATCGTGCGGTCGGTGTTGGCGGGGATGAAGGCCACCGTCCGGTCGAAGAGGATCAGCCGGTCGATCACCTCGTCCAGCGTGCGCGCCTCCACCGCGTCGCCCATCAGCTCCAGATAGTTCAACAGGCCCTGCCCGTGCCGGGCGACATGCGTGTACAGGTCCCGCATCCGCACGCCCCGGCCGCGCAGCGCCAGCGCCCGGTGCAGCCCCTCGGAGAGTTCCGCCTCGCGCCGGATGCCGCCCGGCTGCACCGTGAGCACCTCGGTCGTGCACGCCTGGGTCGCCTCGTCCATCGCGGTCTGGATCCGGGCGAGGCCGTCCAGCACCCGGATCGCCGAGCCCTCGGCCGCCGAGGGGGCCGACTGTACGTGCCGTCCCAGCCCGGCGTACCACTCGAACGCCGCCACGGCCGAACCCACCCGCCGCTGGCTCGCGCTGACCTCGTCGTACATCCCGCGCAGCAGCCGGGTCATGACCTCCTGCGGGGCGGTCGGCACCAGCCAGTCCATGTCGTCGGGGTCAGGGTGCAGCAGGGCGAGTTCCAGCAGGCACGGCACCGGATCCGCGTCCCGGCGCGGCACGCGGCCCCGCCGTACGGCCCGGGAATACACGCGATCCCCGGCCTCGCACAGTCGGTCGGCACCATGTGGATGCTCCTCCGCCCCGTGCCCGGCCATCGCCCAGCCCACCCCCGGTTTCGCCGCCTTGCCGCAGCGGCAACTATGCGCGGCCTGCTCCGGCTCCGCAACACGGCTCCACCGAGGCCGCCGCAGTCCCGGCCGGCGGCTGGGCGGGGCCAAGCGCCGTCGCCGTCGGGCGCGAGCAGTGACGGACCGGGACCGGGGTCCTCGGCCTCCTTGACGTCGACGATCGCCCGGAGCCGCCGGGTGACCGTCTCCCGCGCCTCTATGAAGGGCCGGGGGCCGGCTGGCCGGCACCGGTCCGGTCGGTCACGCTCGTTTCTGTCCGCACGTCAGCCCCGTGGCGATGGGCCCGCCTACTTCAGCCCGATCGCCTCGCAAGCCGCCTCGTACTTCGCGGTGCAGATGTCCGACAGCTTGTAGACGTCGTCCGCGACCACCGTGTCCTTGATGTTCTCCTTGGTCAGGGCGACCACCGGCACGAGCTGGGCGGGGATGCCCTTGTGGGTGGGGCTGTCGACCTTGTCGCGGGTGAGGGCGGCGAACTGGATGTCACGGCCCTGGACCCTGGCCACGGCCATCTCCGCCGCGTTCTCGGCCTCCTGCGGATACGACTTGTACACGCTCATGTACTGGTCACCGGCGATGATCCGCTGCACCGCCGGGAGCTCCGCGTCCTGGCCGGTGATCGGCGGCAGGTCGGTGACGCCCGCGGCCTGAAGCGCCTTGACGATGCCGCCCGCCATGCCGTCGTTGGCGGAGTACACCGCGGCGATGTCGTCCTTGCCGATCTTCCGGATCGCTTCGACCATGTTGGCCTCGGCGTTCTCCGGCTTCCAGTCCTTGGTGTCGAAGGACTTCGCGATCGTCACCTTGCCGTTCAGCTCGGACATCGCACCGGCCTTGAACTGCTTGGCGTTCGGGTCGGTCGGCGAGCCGTTCATCATGACGATCTTGTCGGAGAGGCTCGCCTTCTCGCCGATCGCCTCCAGCAGGGTGCGCCCCTGGACCTCGCCGACCAGTTCGTTGTCGAAGGAGATGTACGCGTCGATCGGGCCCTCGGCCAGCCGGTCGTAGGCGATGACCGGGATGCCGGCGTCCTTGGCCTTCTGCACCTCGTCGGCGATGGCGTGCGAGTCGACGGCGTCCAGCAGGATCACGTCGACCCGGTCGTCGATCATCTGCTGCAGCTGGGCCGCCTGCGTGTCCGCGCTCGCCTCGGCGTTGGCGTACTCGACGCGGCCCCGGTCGTTGGTGAGGGACTCGACCTTCCTCTTGATGATGGGGTAGTCGAAGTTCTCGTACCGGGTGTTCGCCTTCTCGGGGAGCAGCAGGCCCACGGTGATGTCGTTGCCCTTGGTCGGGCTCGCCTCGTCGCTGCTCCCGGTCGCGTTGAGCACGCCGCAGCCGGCGAGCGTGACGGACATCGCGGCCGCGGCCACGGATATGGAGATACGACGGCGCATGCGGGAGCTCACTTCGCGTGTGATTCGGACGTGGGCGCACTTTGTGGCCCATGTGACTGAAAAGCCAACGCGGGTGCGCCCCCAGCGTCAAGCGGAACCACTTAACGAGATGACAACACCACGCTCCGCAGCAGTTGTGAAGACTCTGCGGAATCACCTCCAAGTGACATGCACCATCCGGTCATCCACAGGGGGCTCGGCGAAAGCGCCCCAAGACCGCCCAAGACACGTGAAAGGGGCCGGGAGTCTCCTCCCGGCCCCTTCACAGGCGTATGCGCGACAGTCCGACTCAGTCCGACTGCTGTTGCCGCTTCGGCCGCCACACCACCAGCGCGCTGGTCTGCTGGACCTCCTGGTACGGCACCAGGTCACGGCGGTACGAAGCGTGCACCGCCGCCTCGCGCTGCCGCATGGCCGCCGCCGCGCCGTCGAGGGCGTCCTCCAGCTCGGCCACCCGGGCTTGGAGCGCGGCGACCTGGTTCTCCAGTTCGATGATGCGCTTGATGCCCGCCAGGTTGATGCCCTCGTCCTGCGACAACTGCTGGACGGTGCGCAGCAGTTCGATGTCGCGCGCCGAGTAGCGCCGGCCCCGGCCCGCGGTGCGGTCCGGAGACACCAGCCCCAGGCGGTCGTACTGGCGCAGGGTCTGCGGGTGCAGGCCGGACAGCTGGGCCGCCACCGAGATGACGTAGACCGGGGTCTCCTCGGTCAGTTCATACGGGTTGCGTCGACGACCGTCCATCTGAGTCATGCTCCCTTCGCGGCCTGGAACAGCTCCGCCCGCGGATCCTCACCCGCGGTCGCCTCGCGATACGCCTCGAGCGCGTCACGAGCCTTCCCCGTCAGGTCCTTCGGAACACTCACCTCGACGGTGACCAGAAGGTCGCCGCGGGTGCCGTCCTTACGGACCGCGCCCTTGCCCCGGGCGCGCATCGTACGGCCGTTCGGCGTGCCGGGCGGCAGCTTCAGCGTGACGGGCGGGCCGCCCAGCGTCGGCACCCGGACCTCGCCGCCGAGGGCCGCCTCGGCGAAGGTCACCGGGACGGTGACGGTGAGGTTGTCGTCCTTGCGGCCGAACACCGGGTGGGAGTCGACGTGCACGACCACGTACAGATCGCCCGCCGGGCCGCCGCGCTCGCCCGGTGCTCCCTTGCCGCGCAGCCGGATCCGCTGGCCGTCGCTGACCCCCGCGGGGATGCGCACCTGCATGGTCCGCGAGGACTTGGCCCGGCCGCTGCCTTTGCAGACCTCGCAGGCGTTCTCCGCGATCAGGCCGCGGCCCTTGCAGTCCGGGCAGGGGTCGGTGAGGGAGAAGCCACCGCCGCTGCCGCGGGCGACCTGCCCGGTGCCGACGCAGGTCGGGCACACGCGCGGTGTGCCGTTCTTGTCGCCGGTGCCCGAGCAGGCCTTGCAGGGCGACTGCGAGGACATCCGCAGCGGGACGGTCGCGCCCTCGATCGCCTCCGTGAAGCTCAGCGTGACCTCGGACTCGATGTCCTGGCCGCGCCGCGGATGCGTGCGCGTCCCCGCGCCCGCGCCGCCACGGTTGAACAGGCCCCCGAAGACGTCACCGAGTCCACCGCCGAAACCGCCGGCTCCCTGGCCGCCCGGGGCGCCTCCGAAGAGGTCGCCCAGGTCGAAGTTGAAGGAGCCGCCGCCCGCGCCGGGCCCCGGGCGGAAGCCGCCGTTGCCGAAGAGGGCGCGTGCCTCGTCGTACTCCTTGCGCTTCTTGGGATCGCCGAGGATGTCGTTGGCCTCGGAGATCTCCTTGAAGCGCTCCTCCGCCTTGACGTTGCCCTTGTTGGCGTCCGGGTGGTACTCGCGGGCGAGCTTCCGGTACGCCTTCTTGATCTCGGCCTCGGTGGCGTCCTTGGGGACGCCGAGGACCTTGTAGTAGTCCTTCTCGATGAAGTCCTTGGTGCTCATCCTCGACGCCCCTCCTTCCCTTCGTCCGCTATGACGTCAGCCCTCTTCCGGGCCACCGCTCTCCTTGTCGTCGGCTTCGGCGGTCTCGTCCGCCTTGACCGTCTGCGCCCCCGGCTGGGGCTCGGCCACCGCCACCCGCGCGGGGCGGATGGTGCGCTCGCCGATCCGGTACCCGGGCTGCAGGATCGCGACGCACGTCGTCTCGGTGACGTCCGGTGCGTAGCTGTGCATCAGGGCTTCGTGGATCGTCGGGTCGAAGGGCTCGCCCTCCTTGCCGAACTGCTGAAGGCCCATCTTGGCCGCCGTGCTCTCCAGCGACTCGGCGACGGACTTGAAGCCGCCGACGAGTTCGCCGTGTTCACGCGCGCGGCCGATGTCGTCGAGCACGGGCAGGAGCTCGGTCAGGAGGTTCGCGATGGCGATCTCCTTGACCGCGATCCGGTCACGCTCGACCCGGCGGCGGTAGTTCTGGAACTCGGCCTGGAGGCGCTGGAGGTCCGCCGTGCGCTCGCCCAGCGCCGTGCGGGCCTGGTCCAGCTGTGCCACCAGAGCCACGTCCTGGCCCGTGTCCCCGGCCGGGGCCGCCCCCTCCTCCTGCGAGGGGGAGTCGGCGGCCTTCGGCTCGGCGTCGTCGGAGGTGGCGCCGGAAGGGACGTCGGGCTGCTGCTCGTCGAAGCCCGGGGTCTCCTCCGTCACGCGGCACCATCCTTCCGGTCCTCGTCCACGATCTCGGCGTCGACGACGTCGTCGTCGGCCTTCGCGTCACCGGCACCGGCACCCGCGCCGGCTCCGGCGGAGTCGCCACCGGCGGCCTGCGCGGCGTTCGCGTCGGCGTACATCGCCTGTCCGAGCTTCTGCGAGACGGCCGCGACCTTCTCCGTGGCGGTGCGGATCTCGGCCGTGTCCTCGCCCTTGAGCTTCTCCTTCAGCTCACCGACGGCTTCCTCGACCTCGGTCTTGATGTCGCCGGGGACCTTGTCCTCGTTGTCCTTGAGGAACTTCTCCGTCTGGTAGACGAGCTGCTCGCCCTGGTTGCGGGCTTCGGCGGCCTCGCGGCGCTTGTGGTCCTCCTCCGCGTACTGCTCGGCCTCCTGGCGCATGCGGTCGACCTCGTCCTTCGGCAGCGAGGAGCCGCCGGTGACGGTCATCTTCTGCTCCTTGCCCGTGCCCAGGTCCTTCGCGGTCACGTGCATGATGCCGTTGGCGTCGATGTCGAAGGAGACCTCGATCTGCGGGACGCCGCGCGGCGCCGGCGGCAGACCGGTCAGCTCGAACATCCCGAGCTTCTTGTTGTACGCCGCGATCTCGCGCTCGCCCTGGTAGACCTGGATCTGCACGGACGGCTGGTTGTCCTCGGCCGTCGTGAAGATCTCGGACCGCTTGGTCGGGATCGTGGTGTTGCGCTCGATGAGCTTGGTCATGATGCCGCCCTTGGTCTCGATGCCGAGGGACAGCGGGGTGACGTCGAGGAGCAGGACGTCCTTGACCTCGCCCTTGAGGACACCGGCCTGCAGGGCGGCGCCGATGGCGACGACCTCGTCCGGGTTGACGCCCTTGTTGGCGTCCTTGCCGCCGGTCAGCTCCTTGACGAGCTCGGCGACGGCGGGCATACGGGTCGAGCCGCCGACCAGGACGACGTGGTCGATCTCGCTGATGGAGATGCCGGCGTCCTTGATGACGTTGTGGAACGGCGTCTTGCAGCGCTCCAGGAGGTCCGCGGTCAGCTGCTGGAACTGGGCGCGGGTGAGCTTCTCGTCGAGGTGCAGGGGGCCCTCGGCGGAGGCGGTGATGTAGGGCAGGTTGATCGAGGTCTCGGTGGACGAGGACAGCTCGATCTTCGCCTTCTCGGCGGCCTCGCGCAGACGCTGCAGCGCCATCTTGTCCTTGCCCAGGTCCACGCCGTGGCCGGACTGGAACTGCTGGACCAGGTAGTCGACGATGCGCTGGTCCCAGTCGTCACCACCGAGGTGGTTGTCACCGTTGGTGGCCTTCACCTCGACGACACCGTCGCCGATCTCCAGCAGCGAGACGTCGAACGTACCGCCACCGAGGTCGAAGACCAGGATGGTCTGGTCGTCCTTGTCGAGGCCGTACGCCAGCGCGGCCGCGGTGGGCTCGTTGACGATGCGCAGCACGTTCAGGCCGGCGATCTCGCCGGCCTCCTTGGTGGCCTGGCGCTCGGAGTCGTTGAAGTACGCCGGGACGGTGATGACCGCGTCGGTCACCTTCTCGCCCAGGTAGGACTCGGCGTCCCGCTTCAGCTTCTGGAGCACGAAGGCGCTGATCTGCTGCGGGTTGAAGGGCTTCCCGTCCAGCTCGATCTTCCAGTCGGTGCCCATGTGCCGCTTGACCGAGCGAATGGTCCGGTCCACGTTGGTGACCGCCTGACGCTTGGCCACCTCTCCGACGAGCACCTCACCGTTCTTGGCGAAGGCGACGACGGACGGCGTGGTCCTGGCGCCCTCGGCGTTGGTGATGACGGTGGGCTCGCCGCCCTCCAGAACGCTGACGACGGAGTTAGTCGTGCCCAGGTCGATGCCGACCGCACGTGCCATGGTTGATTCCTCCAGCTGACTTGAGTGGAACGGACTCAAGTGTGCACGACGGCTCCCCAGCGGTCAACAGACCTGAGTCGAACAGGCTCAACTCTTATCTGCTCCTTACACGCAATGAGGCTCTGACCTGCGGAGGTACTGAGCGTCGATCGGCGTACACAGGGACACGGGAGAGTGCGAACACGACCACGAGCGCCCCACCCGCCACCCACCACAGGGCGTCGCCCCCGACCCGGCCGGCGTGCGCGAGTACCCCTGCGAGGACGGCGGAGAACGCCCCGAAGCCCAGCAGCAGGGTGACCCCCGGCACGGTCAGCCCGAGCCGCCGCAGCCGGTGCGCGAGATGATCCGGCCCGCTCCGCAGCAGGACCCGCCCGACCGACCGCCGCGACCACAGCACCAGTACGGCGTCGGCACACACCACGGCGGTCAGCGCGAACAGCACCCCGGCGCTCTCCCCCAGGCCGAACCCGGCGCGGACGTGCACGGCGGCCACGGCGATCACGAACCCCGCGGACATGGCCCCGCAACTGCCCAGCGCCACGCGCGCGGGGTGCCAGTTGTGCAGCAGGAACCCGGTCAGCGCGGCGGCCAGCACGCTCATCAGCCCCGCGATCCCGTCCATCACGTCCACGGCGGCACAGGCCGCCACCCCGAAGGCGGTGACGACCCCGACCGCACCCGCGAGTCCGTCGGCGTGATCGATGCCCCGGAAGGCGAGGGTCACCCCCACGATCCACAGGACCCCGAGCAGCCCGGTCCCCACCCCGGCCTCCGCGTACGGCACGACACACGCGGCCGCCACAGCGGTACCGGCGGCCAGCACCCGCCGCCGCAGTCGCCACACGTCGTCGACGAGCCCGAGCAGGGCGACGACACCGCCGGCGACGAGCAGCCCGCCGATCCCGCCCCCGGCCGAGCCCCACTCCTCGAAACCCACCACCGCTGCGGTGACGACCACGACGGCCACACCCCCGGACAACGGCACCTCCCGCTGCCGCCGCCGCCCGACCAGCCGCAGCCGCAGCGCGGGGCCCCGGAGGACGGCCGCGAGCAGGGCGGTGAGGAGGAGGGCGGTGGCGGCGGCAGCGATCCCGTAGAGCACGGATATAAGTTAGGCGTCACTATGACAATTCGGTACGAATAACACGACGGGATCGCGACCGGATTCCGCACCGCTTCTGAGGCAACCCTCAGCGATTCAGATCACTGCCCACCCGGCTACAGTGCGGCGGAAGATAGGGGTAGTCTCAGACGGACTGCATAAGTTACCGCTTAGTAATCTCGGGGAACCCTGAAGAACGACCGGTTCCCCCGACAAACCCTCGCAGGCCCGAGGAGCCCCCATGCAACTCGCCGCGATCATCGTGTCGCTGGTCTTGACCGTGGTCGGCGTCGCGCTGCTCGCACGCGCGATCGGCCAGTTCGTCCGGTACTTCAAGCTGGGCCAGCCCGTGCCCGCCGGTACCCGGACCGACAACCCCTACCAGCGCAGCGTGACGCTGGTGAAGGAGTTCCTCGGCCACACCCGGATGAACCGGTGGGGCATCGTCGGTATCGCCCACTGGTTCGTGGCGATCGGCTTCCTGACGCTGCCGCCCACGATCATCACCGCGTACGGCCAGCTGTTCCAGGCCGACTGGACGCTGCCGGTGCTCGGCGGCTTCCTCCCCTACGAGCTCTACATCGAGTTCATCGCCGCGATGACGACCCTGGGCATCGCGACCCTGATGGTCATCCGCCTGCTGAACCTGCCGTCGCGGCCGGGCCGCAAGTCCCGCTTCGCCGGCTCGAAGATGGGCCAGGCGTACTTCGTCGAGTACGTCATCCTCACGATCGGCCTGGCCATCTACGTCCTGCGGGGCCTGGAGGGCGCGCTCCACCACGTGGACCACTACGAGGCCGCGTACTTCGCCTCGTACCCGCTGGTCCTGGCCTTCAAGGGCCTGAGCGTGGCGGCGCTGCAGAACCTCGTCTACTTCTTCGCGATGATCAAGCTGGGCACGACCATGATCTGGATGATCACGGTCAGCCTGAACACCAACATGGGTGTCGCCTGGCACCGCTTCCTGGCGTTCCCGAACATCTGGTTCAAGCGCGAGGCGTCGGGCGGGACGGCGCTGGGCGCCCTCCAGCCGATGACGTCGGGCGGCGAGCCGATCGACTTCACCGACCCGGGCGAGGACGACGTCTTCGGTGTCTCCCAGGTCGAGCAGTTCTCCTGGAAGGGCCTGCTGGACTTCTCCACGTGCACCGAGTGCGGCCGCTGCCAGTCGCAGTGCCCGGCGTGGAACACGGGCAAGCCGCTCTCCCCCAAGCTGCTGATCATGTCGCTGCGCGACCACGCGCACGCCAAGGCGCCGTACCTGCTGGCCGGCGGCGGCAAGACGATGGAGGGCGAGGAGAAGGCGTCTCCCGAGGCTCTCAAGGATGTTCCGGCGTCGGCGCTGGCGGAAGCCGAGCGCCCCCTGGTCGGCACGCTGGAGGACAACGGCGTCATCGACCCGGACGTCCTGTGGTCCTGCACCACCTGCGGTGCCTGCGTCGAGCAGTGCCCGGTGGACATCGAGCACGTCGACCACATCGTCGACATGCGCCGCTACCAGGTGATGATCGAGTCCGCGTTCCCGTCCGAGGCGGGCACGATGCTCAAGAACCTGGAGAAGAAGGGCAACCCCTGGGGCCTGGCGAAGAAGCAGCGCCTGGAGTGGCTCAAGGAGGTCGACTTCGAGGTCCCGGTCGTCGGCAAGGACATCGAGGACCTGTCCGAGGTCGAGTACCTGTACTGGGTCGGCTGCGCGGGCGCCCTGGAGGACCGCGCGAAGAAGACCACGAAGGCCTTCGCCGAGCTCCTCCACATCGCGGGCGTCAAGTTCGCCATCATGGGCGGCGACGAGAAGTGCACCGGTGACTCCGCCCGGCGTCTCGGCAACGAGCCCCTGTTCCAGGAGCTCGGCATGGAGAACGTCATGGCGCTGAACATGGCGTTCGGCGAGGAGATGGACGACGAGGGCAAGGTGACGCCCGAGTCGGCCAAGCCGAAGTCCTCCAAGAAGATCGTCGCGACCTGCCCGCACTGCCTGAACACGCTCGGCAACGAGTACCCGCAGCTCGGCGGCGACTACGAGGTCATCCACCACACGCAGCTGCTCCAGCACCTGGTGGACGAGGGCAAGCTCATCCCGGTGACCCCGGTCGAGGGCATCATCACGTACCACGACCCCTGCTACCTGGGCCGCCACAACAAGATCTACACGCCCCCGCGCGAGATCATCGCCAGCGTCCCCGGCATCCGCAACGAGGAGATGCACCGCCACAAGGAGCGGGGCTTCTGCTGTGGCGCGGGTGGTGCGCGGATGTGGATGGAAGAGCGCATCGGCAAGCGCATCAACAACGAGCGTGTCGACGAGGCGCTGTCGGTGAACCCCGACATCGTGTCGACGGCCTGCCCCTTCTGCCTCGTGATGCTCACGGACTCCGTCAACGGCAAGAAGAACGACGGCAAGGCGAAGGAGTCCATCACGGTCGTGGACGTCGCCCAGCTCCTGCTGGACTCGGTGAAGACGCCGGTCCCCGCGGAGGGCGAGGACGATGACGACGAGCCGCCGGCGGGCACGACGGACTCGGAGAACGCACCGGAGCCGGAGCCGGTGAAGTAGCCGGTTACCACGGGTTGTTCTCGACGCCCCCTGTCCGAGTTGTCGGGCGGGGGGCGTCGGCGTTCCCCCGCCGGATGCCGCCGGACGCCGCCGGTCAGCGCGGGAGGGGGTCTCAGCCGCCGGGAGGGGGTCTCAGTCGCGGTGGCCGGAGCCGACCCCCGCCAGCCCCGTCCCGAGAAGGATGTAGGCCGCGAGGGCCAGGAACGGTATGTGCCCGCCCGCCCTGTCGATGTCGTCGGTGAAATACCCGGAGACCCCCGACCAGAACAACCCACCGACGGCCACCAGCACGGCGTTGTGGGTCTCCCCCATCATCCGCATGCCGGCCCACAGCAAAAGGGGCATGAGAACCCAGGAAGCGGCTGTGGTGAGCAGGAACTCGAAGCTGCCGGCCCACATGTCGTCGTCGCTCTCGGCTGCGATGTCGCGTGCTCCCGCGAAGCCGGCGGACATGAGGGTGTGGCAGGCCACGGTCGCGGCGGTGACGGTGACGGCGCCTTTGACATGGCGTACGTATCGCATGGGCGGGGATCCTCGCTCCTCTCAGGCCGTGGGCCCGCCCGAGTGCGGTCCGCGTCCGGGCAGGTCGTCCGCGCCGCCTGGTGAAGACGAGGCAAGTCCAGGAGCGGACATGATCCCGGGCGTCGCAGCGCTCTGCGGTGGCAGGTGCGGTGCGGGCCATGGGGTGGGCGCGGCCGCCGGCGGTGCGAGGCGCTGAGGCCGGCGGCGCCGGGCGAGCCACAGCACGAGTACGGCGTAGATCAGGGTCGTCGCCATGTCCGCGAGGGCGAGTTGCCAGGGCGAGTCGGCGGCGGTCTCGTCGGACGACAGCCCGTCGACGACCGCGGCGGCGACGCCGAAGGCCAGCAGGTTGTTGAGGACGTGCAGGGCGACGGCAGCCTCCAGGCCACCTGTACGGATGGTCAGCCACCCGGCGACCAGGCCGAAGAACAGCAGGCTGAGGAAACCCCACGAGGTGCCCCAGCCGTGGGCGACGGCGAACAGCGCGGCCTGCGGGAGCACCGCGAACCACGGAGAACGGACGAAAGCGCCGACCGCCTGTGTCAGCCAGCCCCGGAAGACGTACTCCTCGGCCGCGGCCTGCACCGGGACGAGGACGGCCAGCACGGCGAGCGCGCCGAGGAACGATCGCCAGCCCACCCACGCGCCGAGCTCCCCCGAGTCGGCTCCGTCGTCGGGCAGGAGGGCGGCGGTCAGCGCCAGCACGGCCACGGGGGGCACCGCGGCGAGCAGGCACCAGGCCAGCCAGCGCCACCGCAGCCGTCCCTCGACGGACGACAGGGTGCCGGGCGGTCGCCGCCCCGGCCACCACACGGCCGACAGGATCAGGGGCAGGGCGACCGCGATGGACGTCAGGGCCAGGGCCGTGTCGAGGAGCGGTCCGAAGTCGTGGCCTCCGTCGGGGAGTTCACGGAGCCCGGCCGCTGCGCCGATGCCGTAGGACAGGGCGAACAGCACGACGTTGAGTACGGCGTAGGCGCCGAGAAACAGCAGGGTGCCGAGCAGGGGCCGCCACCAGCGGTGATGGCCGGTGGAGTGGCCCATGCGGTGGTAGGCAAGGCCGGTGGGGTGCGGTAACGGCGTTGTCATGATCCCTACTATGCAGGGGATCACCTTGCTCAGCACGGCAGTTGGGGCCGTGTCCGGATCTGTCGGGAGCGGCCGGTAACCAGCCCGGGACCCAACCGCCATGGGCGGGGCCCTACGCCCGCCCGCGGCTCCGGGCTGAAGGTCATCGAGGCACCTCAGGCTGTTCAAGTGGTCGTGGACGGCTTTTGAGGTACGGCCTTGGGCACTTCGGTGGCTGTACTTCCTTGCTGCGCTTCGGCCTCTTGACGGGCGGCGGCGAGGTTGTTGCGGCTGGTGACGGTGTGCGGGTGGCTCTGCCCCAGGACCCGCTCACGCTGGGCAAGGATGGCCTCCAGCAAGGGAATGGCCTTACCGAGTTTCCCGGCGTGACGATAGGCGGCGGCGAGGTTGTTGCGGCTGGCGAGGGTGTGCGGGTGGCTTTCCCCCAGGACCCGCTCACGCTGGGCAAGGATGGCCTCCATCAGGGGAATGGCCTTACCCAAGTCCCCCATGTCCCCGTAGGCGCTGGCAAGGTTGTTTCCGCTGCTGAGCGTGTGAGGGTGGGTCTCCCCCAGAACCCGCTCGCACTGGGCAAAAGTGGCCTCCAGCAGGGGAATAGCCTTGTCCAGATCCCCGGCACCCAGGTAGGCGGTGGCGAGGTTGTTTCGGCTGGCGAGGGTGTGAGGGTGAGCGTCCCCCAGGATCTCCTCGCGCTGAGCAAGAGTGGCAGCCAGCAGCGGAATGGCCTTACCCAAGTCACCCGCTGCCTGATAGGCGCTTGCGAGGTTGTTTCGGCTGGTGAGGGTGTGAGGGTGGGTGTCCCCCAGAACCCGCTCGCACTGGGCAAGGGTGGTCGCCAGCAGCGGAACAGCCTTACCCAAATCCCCGGCACCCCGATAGGCGACAGCGAGATTGCCGCGGCTGGCGAGGGTATCGGGGTGAGTGTCCCCCAGGATCTCCTCGCGCTGGGCAAGGGTGGCCTCCATCAGGGGGATAGCCTTACCCAAATCCCCGGCACCCAGGTAGGCGGTGGCGAGTTTACTGCGGCTGGCGAGGGTATCGGGGTGAGTGCTCCCCAAGACCCCCTCGCACTGGGCAAGGGTGGTCGCCAGCAGCGGAACAGCCTTGCCCAGATCCCCGATTTCCCGGTACGCGGTGGCGAGATTGCTGCGGCTGGCGAGGGTATCGGGGTGAGTGTCCCCCAGGATCTCCTCACGCTGGGCAAGGGTGGCCTCCATCAGCGCAATAGCCTTACCCAAATCCCCGGCACCCAGGTAGGCGGTGGCGAGATTGCTGCGGCTGGCGAGGGTATCGGGGTGAGTGTCCCCCAGGATCTCCTCACGCTGGGCAAGGGTGGCCATGTACAAGGGAAGGGCTCGGCCCAGGTCACCCGCCGCCTGGTAGGCACTTGCGAGGTTGTGACGGTTGGCGAGGGTGTGCGGGTGGGTGTCCCCCAGGACCTCCTCGCCCTGGGCGAGGGTGGTCATGTACAAGGGAATGGCTCGGCCCAGGTCACCCGCCGCCTGGTAGGCGTTGGCGAGGTTGTGGCGGTGGGTCAGGGTGTCGGGGTGAGTGCCTCCGAAAGCCTGTTCGGAGAGGGTGAGGGTGGTGGTGCGCAGCATGATGGTGTGCGCGTCGCGGCCTTGCCGGTAGAGGTACTGCGCGGCCTGGTAATAGGTGTCGACCGCTTCGGCGGTGGCGGGGTGTTGGGGTGGTATGGACTCTGCCAGGGCCAGGATGTGAGGGAGCAGGCGCTCCCATGGAGCGGTCGGTTCGGGCTGGGCGTTGTCGGGTGGGACGGGTAAAGCCTGCTTCACCACCTCTTCCGCCTCGGCACGACCGGGGGCCGGCCCAGGGACGCCGGTGTCCGATTCGGGTGTCGTGCTCGTGCGGAGGACGGTCTGTACGAGGCGATGGACGCTGATGCCCTGGCGGTCGTCGGTGAAGGCGATCATGTTGTAGGCGTGGAGTTCGCCCAGGGCGCTGGCCAACGCGATCGTGTCGGGGGCCAGCGGGGCGAGGAGGCTGCGCGGGATGTCGTCGGGGGCGAGCCACGCCATGGTGTGCAGGAGGGTGACCGCCAGTGGCTTTCGGGTTCTGATCGCGGTGAGGGTCTGGCCCCAGATACGGGCGATGGTCCGTTCGGGGTCGTCGACGTCATCGTGTTCGTCCAGGACGAGTCCGAGGGACTGGCGGTAGGTGTCGAGGTCGGTGCCGGTCCGGTAGGCGTAGGCGCCGGCCTGTTCCAGTGCCAGTGGCAGGCATCCGAGGTCCTCGGCGAGTTTCCGCGCCGCGTCCCGCTGCTCACCGGTGGGGGCGCAGTCCTGGAAGGCGATGGCGCACAGCAGGTCGGTGGCCTCCTCCAGGGGGAGCAGGCCCAGGGCCATCTTGGGAGCCAGTTTGTGCCATCCGGTGGCTCTCCGGCTGGTGGCGAGGTGGTGGCCGCGGTTCAGGGTGCCCAGGTAGGGGCGCAAGTGAGCGGGATCCTCGACGTTGTCGAAGATCAGCAGCCAGCCGGGGTGGGCCTGGAGCCAGGTGATCGCCCACGCCGCGCGCTCGTCCGGCCCGGCGGTCCGCGCCCATTCCGGGCACAGCTGCACCGCGATGCCGGCGAGGCCGTTCACGATCGCTTCGGGGGATTCGGCGGTGATCCACCACACCAGCGTGTACGCGCTGCGGTAGCGGTCGGCGTAGTGCAGGGCCAGGGCGCTCTTTCCCACGCCACCCAGCCCGTGGATCGCCCGCGCCCGTGCCTGGGCCGGCTGCACCACCGCAGCCGACCCCTCGCCCGTGAGCATCTCCCGCAGCCCGGTCAGCTCCTGCTCGCGGCCGACGAAGACTCCCGACGCCGACGTCGGCAGGAACCCGGCTTCCGGCGGGGCCTGAACGGTGTGGGCCCAGTGCACGGCCTCCTTCGGCAGCACCACGAGCCGCGCGTTGTCACCGCTGATGGCCACCCCGATCGACCCGGCCCCCATCGGCCGGTCACCGGTCACCTCGACCCGCACCCGCTCCTGCGGGCCCTGCGCGTTCACCGCTGCGGCGGGTGGATGGTGGCGTTGTCGCCGGAAGCCGCGATGCCGATGTGCTGCGCGCCGATGGCCCGGGTCCCCGACACGTGCACTGTCACTGCGCCCTGCCCCGGCAGCAGCACCGCCAGCTCCCGCACCAAATCCGCGTCCTCCCACAGCGCGCTCTTGAGCTGATGCCGCAACGCCCCTGTCGCGTCCGTGTCGCCCGGCTCCTCGGCAGCCGTGTGCGCGGCCGACACATACGGTGTCGCCCGCTCCACCAGCTCGACAATCTCCGTGCTCACGAGGGCTCCTGACTGTGCGCCACTACGGGTCACCGCGCTTCTGCGGGGTGACCTAGCGTAGGAATTCGCGATGCTCTGTGAGCACAAAACGGCTGAACCACCTGCTGCGGTTCCATGTCCGGTGACCCGGTGCCGAACAGGCACAACGGACTTCTAACGGCCCGGCCTCACTTCAGATGCCGGGTGAAGAACTGGACCGCGGCGTCCGCCGCGGACTGGGGGACGCCGGTGTGGCCCCCCATGTTGGCGTGCAGGGACTTCTCCTTGGAGCCGAAGGCGTCGAACAGGTCCAGGGCCGCCTGCCGGTCGTTCCCCTCGTCGTCCCACTGCAGCAGGACATGCAGCGGAATGGTGACCTGCCGGGCCTCTTCGAACATGGCGCGAGGCACGAAACTCCCGGCGAAGAGACCGGCGGCCACGATGCGCGGCTCGACCACCGCCAGCCGGATGCCGATGGAGATCACTCCCCCCGAGTACCCGACCGGGCCGCCGATCTCGGGCAGCGACAGGAGGGCGTCCAGCGCGGCCTGCCATTCCGGGACGGCCTTCTCGACCAGCGGGAGGACGAGGGCGTCGACGATCTCGTCGCCGACCGGCTCGCCGGCCTCCATCGCCCGGCGCAGGTCGGCGCGGGCCTGCTCGACGGCCGGCCAACGGGGCCGGTCGCCGCTTCCGGGGAGCTCGATGGTGGCCGTGGCGAAGCCCTTTGCGGCGGAGTGCCGGGCCCGGGCCACCAGCCGGGGGTACATCTTGCGCAGCCCGAGGGGAGGGTGGCCGAGCAGGATCAGCGGCACCCGTGCGGATGCGGACGCGGACGCGGGTGTCCACAGGATCCCGGGGATCTCACCGAGGGTGAATTCGCGTTCGAGGACGCCGTCGTCGAGGCGTTGCTCGGAAATGACATGCATGGTCGTGCCTTTCGGGAGTGCACCGGAACGGCGCTCCCGGACGACCTGCCTATCGCCCGACCGTGACCCCGGAGGGGAGCACCCATGTCGATACTGCGTTCACGGGTACCACCTCCTCGATCTCTCGCACGGCCTCCGGAAACGTAGCAGCGGCCGCCCTCGCCCGCCAACGGGTTTTGGGGCGGAGCTCCGCGGCCTCGGAAATTAACCGAACTCACGTACAACCCTTACGTCCCGACACAGGTCTCCTGATCGCCGACCGCCCGTGAACGCCCGGACAACCCCCGGCGAACACGGACAGTACGGCTCTTCATCGACTGTGGATGTCCGCCAGGCATCCCCGCATGCAGCAGGAGACCTCGCATGCATCAGCACGAGCGCCCCTCCGGGCGCCCGCACGCGCACGCGCCCTCGTACGCGCACCCGCACACGCACCCGTTCCGCCGCCCCCGCCTCCACCCCCGCCCCCGCCTGCGCCTCGCCCTGGCCACCGCCGTCGCGGCCGCCCTCACCGGCACGCTGCTCACGGTCACGGCCGGTACCGCGGCGGCCGCGGACCCGACGCAGGCCCCGCGGGCCGACTTCAACCGCGACGGCTTCGGCGACGTGGCGTTCTCCGCCTCCGGTGCGTACGTGAGCGGCAAGAAGGACGCCGGGCAGCTCGTCGTCCTGTACGGCACGAAGACCGGGGTGTCCTCCGCGAAGCGGTCCGTCATCAGCCAGAACACCGCCGGCAACCCGGGCACGGCCGAGAGCGGTGACGTGTTCGGCGCCGACAGCGCCTACGCCGACTTCAACGGCGACGGCTACGACGACCTCGCCGTCTCCTCCCCGCTGGAGGACGTGGGCAGCGACAAGGACGGCGGCGGTGTCGCCGTCCTGTGGGGCTCGGCCCAGGGCATCACCGGCAAGGGCGTCTCGATCGCGGACCCCGCCCCCACCCGGCACGACCGCTGGGGCAGGAACCTCGCCGCCGGAGACTTCGACGGCGACGGCAAGGCTGACCTGGCCGTCGGCGCCACCTCCGACGTCATCCACGTGTACAAGGGCGGCATCAGCGCCTCCGGTGCGGCGGTCAAAGGCCGGTACAGCGTCAAGGCGCCGATCCAGGCGTCGGGCGACGGATCCGGCCCGCTCAACCTCACCGCCGGCGACGTCAACGGCGACCGCCGCACCGACCTGGTCGTCGACGGCTTCGAGACCGCGACCGGCCGGTACTGGAACGCCAACTACCTCCTCTCCGGCACGTCTTCGGGACTGTCCGCCGCCGGCGCCCGGCCGCTGAAGGCCGGTGTCATCACCGGCATCGGCGACATCAACGGCGACGGCTACGGCGACATCGTCACCGGCATGCACTGGAACCGGACCGACGACGGGGTGTCCTTCCCCGAGGCCTCCGACGGCGGCAAGGTGTGGGTCACCTACGGCGCCCCGGACGGCGTCGGCTCCACCACCGGCATCACCCAGAACACCGGCAACGTCCCCGGCAGTTCGGAGCGCAACGACTACTTCGGCTACGAGCTGGACCTGGGTGACATCAACGGCGACGGCTACCAGGACCTCGTGGTCGGCGTGGCGGGCGAGAACATCGGGTCGGTCGCCGACGCCGGCCAGCTCGTCGTGCTGTACGGCTCGGCCTCGGGCATCAACACCTCCACCGGCGCCCAGTCCTTCGCGCAGAGCACCGCGGGCGTCCCCGGCTCCGACGAGAAGGGCGACTTCCTCGGCACCGACGTCAAGCTCGACGACGTCACCGGCGACGGCCGAGCCGACCTGATGGCCGGCTCGTACGAGAACGACGGCAACGGCGCGGTCCTCTACCTGCCGTCCAGCGGCACGAAGATCACCGCGACCGGTTCCCGCACCGTCTCCCCCAGCGCCTCGGGCGTCTCGACCACGGGCTACCCGAACTTCGGCGCGAACTTCGCCGACTGAGCCACCCCGCATCCCCGGGGCGGGCCTTCCAGGTCCGGCCCCTTCCCACCCGGAGCCTCCTCTTGCGCAAGCGCACCCTCCTCCTGGCCGCCACGCTCACCACCGGCCTGCTCACCGTCACCCCGGCCGCCGCCGCGCCCTCGGGCCTCGCCGGGGACTTCAACGGCGACGGGTACCGGGACGTCGCCGTCGGCGCCCCGTGCACCGACGTGGGCACGATGTCCTGCGCCGGCGCCGTCGTCGTGCTCTACGGCTCGTCGTCCGGCGTCTCGGCCACCCGTAAGGCGATCATCACCCAGAACTCACCCGGCGTCCCGGGCACCGCCGAGTCGACCGACCTGTTCGGCTCCGCCCTCGCCGCCGCCGACCTGGACCGCGACGGCTACTCCGACCTCGTCGTGGGCGCCACCGGCGAGAGCATCGGCGACCGGGACGGCGTGGGCTCCGGCACCGTCCTGTGGGGCGGCGCGTCCGGCCTGTCCGGCGGCAAGGGCCTGCCGCAGCCGACCGATCTCTCCGAGTGGGGCGGCTTCTCCAGGGGCATCGCGACCGGCGACTTCGACGGCGACGGCGACACGGACGTGACGCTCACCGGCCAGAGCCACATCCGCCTGTACCTGGGCCCCTTCACCCGCACCGGCGGCCCCCTGAGCCACTACCGCGCCGGCGAGCTCGGCGGCGGGTACGAGGTGATCGCGGGCGACATGACCGGCGACGGCGCTGCCGAGCGCATCCACCCGCACGCCGTGGACGGCGACTCCGGCGGCCAGATCTGGTACTACCGCTGGACCGGCACGAGCTACAAGTTCGCCGAGCTGCCGAACGCCGACGGCTTCCCCGGCTCGGTCGGCGACATCAACGGCGACGGCTACGGCGACCTCGTCCTCGGTGACCCCACGGACCCGTCCAGCCACAAGCCCGGCGGCCACAAGGGCGGCCAGATCACCGTCTGGTACGGCGGCCCGAACGGCCCCGCCCCGGCGCAGACGCCGACCGTCGTGCACCAGGACACCACCGGCGTGCCCGGCGCGGGCGAGACCGACGACGCCTTCGGCTCGGCCGTCAGCACCGGCGACATCAACGGCGACGGCTACGCCGACGTCGCGGTCACCGCTCACGGCGAGGACCTCGGCAACGTGGCGGAGGCGGGCTCCGTGACCGTCCTGTTCGGCTCCGCTTCCGGCCTGAAGACCAGCGGCGCCACGTCCTACACGCAGAACACCAGCGGCGTCCCCGGCACCGCCGAGGCCTGGGACCGCTTCGGCTCCGCCGTCGACCTGACCGACCTCACCAAGGACGGCAAGGCGGACCTGGTCATCGGCGTCGACGGCGAGAACGGCTCCGGCGGCGTCTGGACCCTGCGCGGCACCTCCACCGGCCCGACCACCAAGGGCTCCACGGGCCTGACCGCCGCCGGCGTCTCGCTGAAGCACGGCAACGGCTTCGGCTCGGTGATCGCCCAGTGACCTCCCTCCAGCTCACTCGCGGAGCCCTCATGCGCACCCGTGTCACCGCCGCCGTCCTCGCGGCGGCCCTCACCCCGCTCGCCCTGACCCTGTCCGCACCCGGCGCCCACGCCGCCACCGCCGCCGCCCCGTACGACTTCAACGGCGACGGCCGCGTCGACCTGGCCATCGGTGCGCCGGGGGCCACGGTCGCCGGGAAGGCGAAGGCGGGTGCCGTGTCCGTCGTCTACGGCAGCACGAGCGGGCCGAAGAGCTCGACGCGCACGCTCCTCACCCAGGACACGGCCGGCCTGCCCGGCGCCGCCGAGGCCGACGACGCCTTCGGCTCCGCGCTCGCCTCCGCCGACCTGAACACCGACGGCTACGCCGACCTGCTGATCGGCACGCCCGGCGAGGACGGCAGCGACACCAACGACGGCACCGTCACCATCGTCTGGGGGTCCAAGTCCGGACTGTCCGGCACCCGCTCGCTGTTCAGCTTCTTCAGCACCGACTACGACCGCTACGGCCAGTCCCTGGCCGCAGGCGACTTCGACCACGACGGCGACCTCGACGTGGCCGTCGGCTCCACCGGCCCGGTCACCCTCTCCCTCGTCGCCGGACCGCTGACCAAGTCCGGCCCGCACAACGGTGGCTCGGGCTCCCGCAACGACTCGTGGTCCACCTCGTACGGGATCACCCACGTCTCGTCCGGCGACATCACCGGCGACGGCCACCCCCGGGTGGTCCTGCACGGCCGCACCGCCGGCACCGACGACGCGACCACCTCCCTGGCCGACCTGGAGATCGGCAACTACAACGACTGGCTCCAGGACTTGCCCGCCGGACACGTCTCGTCCGTGGGCGACATCGACAAGGACGGCTACGCCGACATCGCCGTCGGCAACGACCGCGAGACCTCCGCCGACCCGGCGGGAGCCCTCGGCGGCAAGGTCACCGTCGTCTACGGCGGCCCCGGCGGCCGCGACACCAGCCGCGCCCCACTCGTCCTCACCCAGGACACCGCCGGTGTGCCCGGCGCCGCCGAGAAGGGCGACCGCTTCGGCAGCGACGTCTGCCTCGGCGACATCAACGGCGACGGGTTCGCCGACCTGGCGATCGGCACGGCGGGCGAGAACTCCGCCGCCGGTGCCGTCACCGTGCTGTACGGCTCGGCGTCCGGCCTGACCACCAAGGGCGCGACGTCATACACCCAGAACACCGCGGGCGTGCCCGGCGGCTCGGAGAAGGGCGACCGCTTCGGCGAGCGCGTCACCCTCACCGACCACACCGGCGACCGCCGCGCCGACCTGTCCGTCTCCGCGCCGGGCGAGAACGCCGGCGACGGCGCGGTCTGGTCCCTGCGCTCCACCACCACCGGCCCGACGGCCACCGGCTCCGTCAGCTTCGGCCCGGGCACGACCGGCGTCTCCACGGCCGGCACGCCGGGCTACGGCACGGCACTCAACTCCTGATCACGACACCTGGGACTCGACAGATGCGCAAGCGCACCCTCCTCCTGGCCGCGACCCTCACGACCGGCCTCCTCACCGCCCTGCCCGCGACACCGGCCACCGCCGCGCCCTCCGGCCTCTCCGGCGACTTCAACGGCGACGGCCACCGCGACCTCGCGATCGGCGCCCCGCTCGGCAAGATCGGCGGCAAGACCGCGGCCGGCTACGTCGCCGTCGTCTACGGCACGGCGAACGGCCTCGACAGCTCCAAGCACCAGATCATCAGCCAGGCCACCGACGGCATCCCGGGCGTCCCGGAATCGCAGGACTACTTCGGCGACCGTCTCACCACCGGCGACCTGGACGACGACGGCTACACGGACCTGATCGTCGGCGTACATGCCGAGCAGATCGGCTCCACCGGCGACTCCGGCGTACTCACCGTCGTCTGGGGCGGAGCGAGCGGCCTGAAGACCGCGACCGACCTGTCCGCGCCGCTCCCCGAGAACCGCAACGAGCTGGGCTGGTCCGTCACCACCGGCGACTTCGACGGCGACGGCGACACCGACCTGGCCGCCGCCAACCTCGCCTACCCCGAGCTGAACGTCTTCAAGGGCCCGGTCTCGCGCACCGGCAAGGCCACCGAGCTCGTCGGCATCGACACCGCCGGCCAGACCGGCATCAACACCGACAACCTCGTCGCGGGTGACGTGACCGGCGACGGCAAGGCGGACCTGCTGGTCATGGGCCAGGAGGAGGCCGGCGACGGCTACCGCACCCGTAGCGTGCTGTACAAGGGCACGGCGACGGGCCTGACGGCGGGCGGCAAGCTCGCCGGAGGCTACGCGGCCGTCATCGCGGACGTGAACAAGGACGGCTTCGGCGACATCGTCACCGGCAACTTCATGGAGAAGTCGACCAGCGAGCCGAACGGCGGCCCCGGCGGCGCGATCACGGTGACGTACGGCGCGGCCGGCGGCCTCAGCACCCGCACCCCCGTCCGCATCACCCAGGACACCACGGGCGTGCCCGGCGCCGCCGAGCGCAACGACCGCTTCGGCTGGAGCCTGTCGGCCGGCGACACCAACGGTGACGGCTACGCCGACATCGCGGTCGGCGCCCCGTACGAGGTCATCGGCTCGCTGAAGCAGGCGGGCACGGTCACGGTGCTGCGCGGCTCGGCCTCCGGCCTGACCGGCAGCGGCGCCAAGTCCTTCTCCCAGGACACCGCGGGCGTCCCCGGCACCGTCGAGGCGTACGACTCCTTCGGCTACGCCGTGCGGCTCACCGACGCGAGCGGCGACGGCCGCGCGGAGCTGGCGGCGAGCGCCTCCGCCGAGAACACCGCTGACGGCGCGGTCTGGCTGCTGAAGTCCACCGCGTCCGGCGTCACGGCCACCGGGTCCAAGTCCTTCGGCGCCGCGACCGTGGGTGGCCCGGCGGGCGACGCGTACTTCGGTGAGGTGCTCGCGGGCTGACGCCCGGGTGAGGTCGGGGCGAGATACCCGTACGGCCGAACCCCTACAACCCACGGACACCCAAAGGCCCTTACCCCCTAGGGGATGTCACAGCTCGGCCGCAAAGCCGGGCCCGGAAGCCCGGGCCCGGCACGCCACCGCCCGGGACCAGGTACGTTCGAAGACGTGGCTGGATTCAGGATCGGACGCGGCCGGAACAACGGCGCTCCTCAGACGCGACCGCACAACCCTCCGAACGGGCAGCAGACGCCGCACGGACCGTCGTACGGCTACCCGCCGGCGCCGCAGCCGTACCCGCAGCAGCCGCCCTACGGCAACGGCGGCGGCCCCACCTGGCCGCAGCCGAACGCCGGGCGGCCGGGCGGCGGCTACGGCGACCAGGGCGAGCCGGAGTACTTCGGCGACGGCGCGTACCCGCCCGGCCCGCAGGGCCCGCACGACCCGTACGCGGCGAACAACCCGGGCCACACCCAGGCCTTCTCGGTCGGCGAGGACCCCTACAGCCAGGGCGACACCTACCGCGCCGGCTCGGCCGCCCCGCCGCCCGGCCCGGTCGGCCCGCGCCTGCACTGGAAGGCCCTGCTGAGGGGCATCGTCCTCGCCCCCAACCAGACGTTCCTCCAGATGCGGGACTACACGATGTGGGGCCCGGCCCTCATCGTCACGTTCCTCTACGGCCTGCTCGCCGTCTTCGGCTTCGACGGCGCCCGCAAGGATGCGATAAACGCCACACTCTCCAACGCCATCCCCATCGTCCTGACGACGGCGGTCGCGATGGTGATCAGCGCGTTCATCCTGGGCGTGGTCACCCACACCCTGGCACGCCAGCTCGGCGGCGACGGCGCCTGGCAGCCCACGGTCGGCCTGTCCATGCTGATCATGTCCCTCACGGACGCGCCGCGCCTGGTCTTCGCCATGTTCTTCGGCGGCGACGCGACGTTCGTGCAGCTGCTGGGCTGGGCCACCTGGGTCGCGGGCGGCGCGCTGCTGACCCTCATGGTCGGCCGCTCCCACGACCTGCCCTGGCCGAAGGCGCTGGGCGCGTCGGCGATCCAGCTGATCGCACTGCTGTCGATCGTGAAGCTGGGCACGGTCTGAGGCCTGCCGCACGGCATGAGAAAAGGGGCTCCCCGGAAGGTGAGCCCCTTTTCTTGACGGCTCTTGCGGCCTCTGGTCTCAGGCATCGAGCACCTGGTCGGCCCGCCGCACCACGGGCGGCTCCACGGACCACGGGAAGTTGATCCAGTCATCGGTCCGCTTCCACACGTACTCGCACTTCACGAGCGACTTCGACTTCTCGTAGACGACGGCGCTGCGCACCTCGGCGACGGTGTCGAGGCAGAAGTCACGGACCAGCTTGAGCGTCTTGCCGGTGTCGGCGACGTCGTCGGTGATCAGCACCTTCTTCTCGGAGAAGTCGATCACGTTGGGGACGGGAGCGAGCATGACGGGCATCTCGAGGGTCGTGCCCACGCCCGTGTAGAACTCGACATTCACGAGATGGATGTTCTTGCAGTCGAGGGCGTAGGCGAGCCCGCCGGCCACGAAGACACCGCCGCGGGCGATGCTGAGCACTATGTCGGGCTCGTACCCGTCGTCGGCGATGGTCTGCGCGAGCTCGCGCACGGCGACGCCGAACTGCTCGTAGGTCAGGTTCTCGCGGACGTCACTCACGCTCGTCTCGCTCATGCTCGGGTCACTCACACCTGGGTCCGATGGAAGTTGAGGAAGGACCGGGAGGCGGTCGGCCCCCGCTGCCCCTGGTACCGCGACCCGTACCGCTCGCTGCCGTACGGGAAGTCGGCGGGCGAGCTCAGCTTGAACATGCACAGCTGCCCGATCTTCATCCCCGGCCACAGCTTGATGGGCAGGGTGGCGAGGTTGGACAGCTCAAGGGTGACGTGCCCACTGAACCCGGGATCGATGAACCCGGCCGTCGAGTGGGTGACCAGCCCCAGCCGCCCCAGCGAGCTCTTCCCCTCCAGCCGGGAGGCGAGATCGTCGGGCAGGGAGATGACCTCGTAGGTACTGGCGAGCACGAACTCCCCGGGGTGCAGGATGAACGGCTCGTCCCCCTCCGGCTCGACGAGCCGGGTCAGATCGGCCTGCTCGATCGAGGGGTCGATGTGCGGGTACCGGTGATTCTCGAACACCCGGAAATAGCGGTCGAGCCGCACGTCGATGCTCGACGGCTGCACCATCGACTCGTCATAGGGATCGATGCGTACCCGCCCGGCATCGATCTCGGCCCGGATGTCCTTGTCTGAGAGAAGCACGCCCCGAGGATACGCAAGGCGCGCGGAGCGACCACAACCGGACGTCTCCGCGCGCCTGCCTGCATACTTCCGGCGGGCCGTGCCGCTACCGCTTCCGAGCCGCTTCTACCGCTTCTCGTAGCTCACGGGCACCACGCTCCGCAGCCGCGCACATCGCGGACAGCGAAGCAGCCGGCCGGGGCCGAGCCGGTCGGCCTGCTGCATCGGGAACGAAGCGGTGGTGAACACGTGCCCATCCGCACAACGGACGACGGTGCGCTCCATCAAGTCCAAGAGTCCCTTCCCCAAGAGCCGCGTCGGGCTGCTGCTTGCCTGACGACAAAAGCCACAGTACGGGATCAAAGGGACGGCCCTCGAGGCGGCACTCCGGTCCCGCCCGGACCATCGCCAGGGCCCCCACCGTACGCCCCAACTCCGGCCACCCGCAGCCGCATCCCGCCCCTGAAACGCCCTCAGGCTCCGCGGCATGAACACCGGGAGCCTGACATGAGGTAAAGTGGCGACCGTTCGGACACCGACTCCGGTCGGCGTCTTACGCGGGTGTAGTTTAATGGTAGAACATCAGCTTCCCAAGCTGAGAGCGCGAGTTCGATTCTCGTCACCCGCTCCATGTGAAGCCCCAGGTCAGTGGCCTGGGGTTTGTTTGTTGTCTAGTCCAATTTGAGGGTTTCGTGCCCTCCGCGTGCCCTAAGTCGAGGTCAACACCTCCGGCGAGATCCTTCGAGCACTGACTTCGGCGCCACGACGCCAGGCCGTCTCGAATCATGAGACGCATTTTCGGTGACCTGGGTCACGCGTCCAGCAAAGGGTGAGCAAGTCACGTACGCAAAGGGCGACTTGCTGACGCCTCCCCAGGCCCAGCGTCACTCCGCGCTGCCGTCGCCGCATGCGCCGATTCGCCATCGACATCACAACACGGACACATGCCTCGCATGGGCCCATTGCGCGGCGCATGATGCCTCTCCAGCACGCACGTCCAGGGGGGACCATGCGCACCCGTACCACCATCGCCGCCGTCTTGCTGCTCGGCGCCGCTGCTACCGCTTGCAGCAGCAGCGGAGAACCCGAGACCATTCTGGTCACCGTCACTCAGACCGTCACTGCCTCGCCGAGCACAAAGGCCGCAGCGAACGCCGCCGATGGCGTCCTGAAGATGGGCGCCAAGCAGGCCATCGATGACGACGAGAACAACATCCACACCACTGTGCAGGCCATCGAGTACCAGCAGCCCTACAAGGGACCCCAGCCGCAGGCCCCCGCAGACTTCCAGGGCGGCGACACCTGGGCCACCGCGGAGATCAAGGTCTGCAACGTCAAAGGCGCCGACATTTCAGTCAGCCAATTCCCCTGGTCCCTCGCCTACGCCGACGGCACCAGCATCGAGGTGACCGGCTCGTCGGGCGGGGACATGCCCAAACCCGAGTACCCGATGGACAAGACCGTGAAGCCCGGACGCTGTGCCGCCGGCCTCATCGCCTTCCCCGTATCCGGCGACAAGCGGCCCGAGCGCCTCGTGTACGAGCCGGAGAGCGGCGAGGTGCTGGAGTGGGCCATCCCGAAGGCGTAGTCCCGAAGCGGTTCCCCCGCAGTGCAGAGATGGGGCTCGCCCCCCGACCAACCCGCAGCAGACTGCCCTTCGACCGTGTAGAGGCTCCGCCCCGGTCCGCAGGGCGAAGCCTCTCCCGTCACCGTGGCACGTCCGCTTGGTCGGCGGTCACAGCTCCTTCGCGTAGGTGTCCTGGTACGCCGCCCTCCCTCCGAACACGTTGAGGCCGACGTGTCCGTTGGCGTACGTCGTGTCCTTCACGTCGATGATCCGCTTGCCGTCGAGGAAGACCTGGATGCGATCGCCTTCAGTGAGGACGCGGAGCGGGTACGTCGTGCCGCGGCGGACCAGGGCCGGGACGCGGGCGAGGGCGGCGCCGTCGTCGAAGAAGCCGTTGGCCTTGGCGACCAGGCGGATCACGCGCAGGTCGGGGTCGATGTTGAGGCAATAGGCGTCGGTGCCGTCGGCGGAGGCGCGCCAGAGGACGGAGAGGGCGCCGCCCGTGTCCGGGTCGGGGCCTCCGAGCCGGACACGGGTGGTGAAGTCCAGGTCTGTCGCCGTGCGTGCCGACATGGCGTTGGAGTCCTTGTCGAAGGTTCCGGCGCGGCCGACGCTGTCCGTGGACCAGTGACCGGCGGGGGTGATCGTCAGCTTGCCCAGATCCGAGCGGAACTCACCGCCGGTGGGGGCGGTCGGCAGCGGCTTCACGCGGTCGACCAGGCGGTAGGCGCCCTTCAGGCGGTGCACCTTGAGCGACTGTATGTGTGCGGTGCCGCCCTTGGCGTAGAAGGACATACCGTCCGCGTCCGGGGTCGGGAAGATCAGGCTGGTCACTGCCGCCCGGCCGTCCGCACCGAATGCCTCGACCGACGACGAGTCGACGTACACGCGCAGGGTTACCCGGCCGTCCGTCGGCTGCATCGGCGCTGTCGTGCGGCCCGCGAAGTACTGGGTGAAGTCGCTCAGGCCCGCCGCCGACCGGTCCACGAACAGTGCGTTCGCCTCGGCGTCGTAGCCGACCGTCGTGTGCTGGTCGTTGGTGGTGCGGACGCGGAAGCCGATCTCCGTGGCGGTGCCGAGGTTGATCTCCGCCTCGATCTCGTAGGCGATGCCTGTGGTGCCCGCGAGCGGGTTCGCGGAGTCCGGTCCGACCGAGACGCCCTTGAGCGTCTTTGTCGAGGTGCGCAGAGCGGTCAGCTCCGAGACCGGGCGCTGGGCGAGGCGTACGCCGTCGGCCGTGGATGTGAGGGTCAGTTCGCGGGGGGTGCTCAGCTGGCCGTTCCAAGCGCCGGTCGGGGCGCTGAAGGGGTAGTCCCAGTTGCTCATCCAGCCGAGCCAGACGCGGCGGCCGTCGGGCAAGCCGTAGAAGGACATGGCGGCGTAGTAGTCGCGGCCGGAGTCGGCGCGCAGGGTCGTCCCGGCGGTCTGGTCGGGGGTGAAGGACGTGCCGTTCCAGTCGCCGGTGAAGTACTGGGCGGCCGAGCCGTTCGTGGCGCGTACGGCGCCCGTGCTCAGGGTGAGGACCCACTTCACCTTGTTCTGGTCGCCGTCGACCGGGAGGGGGAAGAAGTCGGGGCACTCCCAGACGCCCGGGGTGACCCAGTCGCCGTAGCCGAAGGAGCTGACCTGGGTCCAGGTGAGGAGGTCGGTGGAGGTGTAGAAGCGGATGTGGTCGCCGCCGGAGACCACCATCAGCCACTGGTCGTGCTTCTCGTCGCGGATCACCTTCGGGTCGCGGAAGGTCCAGCCGGCGTCGGGGCCGCCGGGGTTCTCCACGGCCGGGGTCGAACCGCCGTGCCACTGCCAGGACCGGCCCTTGTCCTTGCTGTACGCGATGCGGACGCTGGCGTTCCCGCCCGGCTTGTCCGGGTGGTAGCTGGTGTAGTACGCGATCAGGCCCGATCCGCCGTCGAAGAGGCCGGAGGTGTCGTCCTCGTCGATGATCGCCGAGCCCGACCAGCAGTTGCCGTACTCGTTCCAGGGCAGGGCGATCGGCAGGGCCTGCCAGTGGACGAGGTCGGTGCTGACCGCGTGCGCCCAGCGGCCTTCGTCCTGGTGGAAGAGGTGGTATTCGCCGTCGTAGTACACCAGGCCGTTGGGGTCGCTGGTGGAGCCGCGGAGCTGGGAGTAGTGGTACGCGGGGCGGTACGGCTCGGTGAAGTAGTCGGCGGTGCTGGTGAACTCGACGTTCTGGAAGTACGACGTGCCGTGCGCGGCCGTGGTGCCGACGGCGGCGCCCGTGGTGCGGGACACACGGGTCCTCAGGGCCCGTACGCCGTCCACGTACACCTCGATCGTCCTGCCGGTCGCGCGGGCCTCGACGCGGTAGGTGCCGCCGGACGCGATGGGCCGGACCGGGCCGGAGGTGGAGGCGAGGCGGGCGCCGGAGGAGCGGTCCAGGAGCACGACGGTGTTGCGGCCGGCTTCCAGGCGTACTTCGTAGCCGCCGGAGCCGTTCGCGGAAGCGCGCAGCACGAGACCGGCCGTGGACGAGGTGCCGGCGGGGGTGATGTCGGCCCGGGCCACCAGGTCGCCGTCGGTGAAGGGAGCTGTGCGCAGGCCGTTCTCGCCGCGGATGCCGCGCAGGTCGGGGGTCCAGGTGCCGGAGCGGTCCGTCCAGCCCTGAAGGCCGGTGAGCAGGTCGGTGGCGGCGAGGTTCTCGAAGGACACCGTGCCGGCCGATGCCGTGACGGCGAGCCGGCCCGTGGTGTGGGTGGAGTCGTGGGCGGTGATGGCGGGGCTGTAGCCGTCGGGTGAGAGGAAGTTCGTCTGCCAGTGCACGCGCAGTTCTGCGCCCTCGGCTTCCAGGCGCAGGCGGTAGACCGTGTCGGCCTTGATGGTGGTCGGGTACGTGCCGAGGGTGACGTTCCCGTCGATGCGGTAGAGCCTCAGCCTGCCCTGGCCCGGGTCGGCTTCGACACCGTAGCCGCGTGTGGCCGTCGCGTCCGTACGCACCAGCAACGAGGCCACCGCGGAGGCGTCGTGCAGGAGCAGGTCGGCCTGGAACGCGGTGTCGTATGCCCGGGTCGTGGTGACGGCGCGGGCGGTGGCGCCCTGGGGTGGGTCCGCGCGCCAGCCGAGCGAGGTCGCTGTCCAGGTGCCGCCGCTCGTGGTCCAGCCGGTGAGGTTGGTGGTGACAGCGGCGAGGGAGGGTGGGCCGAAGGTGATGGTGCCGCCCTGGGCGAGCAGGCCCACGGAGCCAGTGTCGTGGCGGTGGTCCTCGACGCGCAGGAGCCGCTTGCCGTCGACGGACACCGTCAGCTCTGGTCCGTCCACCGCCACCGCGAGGTCGTGGGGTCTCCCGGTCCGTCCACCGGGCAGGGGAGCGGTGGCGAGGGTGTTGCCGCTCGCCAGGTCGTAGAGCCGTACGCGGGCACGGCCCGCGTCTAGGGCGGCCACATATCCGGCCGAGCCGTCCAGGGCGGCCCGGAACACCAGACCGCCCACAGCGGACGTGGATTCGCGCGTCACACGGGCTGTGTACGTGCCCTTGGTCGTGAGCTGCTGCTCGGACAGGGCGAGGGCGGTACCGCGACGGCCGGCAGTCGCCTTCTGGCCGCCGTCCAAGGTGCGGGTCCAGGCCCCCGTGACGGGAAGGGGGTCGGGGATCGGGGTGGGGGCGGGGGTGTCTCCGGCGGCGCTCGGGGTGGCGGCCTGCGCTGTGGGGAGGCCGCCTGCGAGGGGCAGGAGGGCGGCGGTGGTGCCTGTTGCGAGCAGGAGGGTACGGCGGGACACGCTCATGGCGGCTCCTGGGGAAAAGGCAGGGAAGGGTGGGCCACGGCCCGGGGGGACGTCCACCCCGCGGGCCGTGGTCGTGGGTAAGACGGTCACGGCCACAGCGGGCGGGGTCCGTCGGTGAAGGCCGACGCCATCTGCCAGGCGTCGAACCGCTCCAGGGTCACGTCGCCGTCTGCACCGATGCCGACGCCGACGGCCTCGTCGGGGCGGGTGGGGTAGATGCGGGCAGTGAGGGGCCGCCCGTTGGCGAAGATTTCCAGTGCGGAGTGGTCGACGAGGATGCGCAGGTCGACCCGGCCGTCGGCCTCCAACGGCAGCTCGCCGTACCGCGGTTCGGTGTCGACCATCGGATCGAGGCTGCAGGTTTCGCGGTGCAGATGCAGGGTGCCTGTCCCGTCGTGCGCCCGGCTCACCTCCACGACCGTGCGCTCCGCGCCGTCCGGTGTCTCGCGGACCACGAGCCGGGCGGTCGCTCCGGGGGCTAGGCGCAGGGTCGTCTCGATGTCCAGCTGGTCTCCGCGTACGGTGTGCAGCCGGGTGTAGGCGGTCTCCAGCGGGCCGGCGGGGATCCGTAGGTGCTCCCGCCGCAACAGCCCCAGTTCGGGCACCGGCGCCTGGTTCAGTCGGCCGTCCGCGCCGAGCGTGACGATCCTCGGCAGGGACATCACACCGCACCAGCCGGCCTGCGCGTTCGCCTCGTCCGTGCGGCCCTCCTGGAGCCAGCCGAACATGATGCGGCGGCCGTGCTCGTCGCGGGTGGACTGGGGGGCGTAGAAGTAGCGTCCGCCGTAGTCGAGGCGGTTCAGGGCGGTCGGGGTGAAGGTGTCGTCCTGGTAGTGGCCGGTCCAGTACAGGGGGTGGTGGGTGGTGCCCTCGTCCCAGGCGGAGAAGACCAGCACGTCCGTCCCGTCCAGCCCGAACAGGTCGACGCACTCCCACATCGTGCCGGTCCAGTCGAGCTCGCCCCGGTTCTGCGAGGCGTCGCCGGTCAGCAGCGGGCCGACGTAGCGCCAGCTGCGCAGGTCGTCCGACTCGTACAGGAAGGCCGTACCGCCGACACCCCGAATGCCCGAGCCGATCAGCTGCCGCCACACCGCGTCCTCACCGGAGCCCTCCCGCCACACGCAGTGGTCGCGGAAGGCCGTGATGTCGACACCCTCGGGCGGGGCGGTGATGACCGGGTTGGCCTGGTCCTTGGTCCAGTACCGCAGATCCGCTGATCCCTTTGCCACGCACGGGAGTTCATGGTCTCCGTGACGGCCGGAGTAGACGAGTGTGGGTACTCCCGCGTCGTCTACGAGGACGCCGGACCAGCAGCCGTCGCGGTCGGGGCCGTCGGTGCCGGGGACGAGGGCGACCGGTTCGTCGGTCCAGTGGACGAGGTCGGTGCTGGTGGCGTGCCCCCAGTGGATGCGGTCGTGGGCGGGGGCGAGCGGGTTGTACTGGTAGAAGAGGTGGTAGACGCCGTTCCAGTGGGTCAGGCCGTTGGGGTCGTTGAGCCAGCCGCCGGGCGAGGTGAAGTGGAAGCGGGGGCGGTGGGGGTCGCGCAGGGCGCGCTCGGCCAGCCCCTCGGCGGTGGGTGTGCCGGAGGGGAGGGTGAGGTCGTGGGTCATGCGGCGGGTATCTCCGCTTTCTCGGTGTCGTCGGTGGCCTCGCCGTCCGGCCTGTCGGTGGCCTTGAGGACGCGGCGGGCGATGTCGGAGGCGGGTGCGCGCAGATGGCAGCGCACCCAGTGCGGCTGTCCGTCGTCTTCGCCGACGATGTGGCGGACGGGCTCGGTGCGGCTGCACGTGCCGTCGTCGCCGTGGGGGCAGGACGTGGGGTTGAGGATCGCCTCGCGCAGGCGGGCGCGCTCTACGGGGTCGTAGCTCCCGGCCCGTTCGGGGTCGGGTACGGCGGACAGCAGCAGGCGGGTGTAGGGGTGGGCGGGGGCGTCCATGACGGCCAGTGCGTCGCCGCCCTCGACGAGTTCGCCGGCGAACATCACCATCGTGGTGTCCGCGAGGTAGCGGGCGGAGCCCAGGTCATGCGTGATGTAGAGCATGGCGATGTTGCGCTCGTCGCGCAGGCGCCGCATCAGGTTGAGCACGCCGACGCGCACGGAGACGTCCAGCATCGACGTCGGTTCGTCGGCGAGGATCAGCCGGGGTTCGACGGCGAGGGCGCGGGCGATGGCGACGCGCTGGCGCTGGCCGCCGGAGAGTTCGTGCGGGTAGGACTGGAGCATGTCCTCGGTCAGGCCGACCGTCGCCATCAGCTCCCGCAGTGCCTCTGGTGTGGCGGGGTGGCCGTGCAGGACGAGGGCCCGGGTGAGGAAGTGCTCGATGCGGTGGACGGGGTTGAGCGAGCCGAAGGGGTCCTGAAACACCATTTGGACCTTGCGGCGGTACACCCGTGACGCCCGGCGCCGCTCGGTGCGCAGGACGTCCTCGCCGTCGAGCAGCACCTGTCCGGCGGTGGGCTGTTCGAGGCGGGCGATGCAGCGGGCGATGGTGGACTTGCCGCTGCCGGACTCGCCGACCAGGGCGGTGATCCGGCCGGCCGGGAGGTCGAAGGAGACGTCGTTGACGGCACGGACACGGCGCCGGGAGAAGACGGTGCCGACCTGGAAGTCCTTGGTCAGGCCGCGTACGGACAGCAGGGGTTCGGTCATCGGGGGTCTCCTTCCAGGCTGCGGGCCACCCAGCGGCCGGGTGCGACCTCTCGCAGGTCGGGGATGTTCATGGAGCAGTCCGAGCGGTCCTCGGGGCAGCGGACGTGGAAGCCGCAGCTGTCGGCGGTGCGCGGGGCGTCGAAGAGGCCGGTGAGCTCTTGGCGCGGGCCGGTCAGCGGCGGGAAGGCGTTCATCAGCGCCTCGGTGTAGGGGTGGAGGGGCTTCGCGAACAGGTCCTTGGCGTCGGCGAGTTCGACGATCCGTCCGCCGTACATCACGCCCATGCGGTCCGACAGCTCGACCATCAGGGACATGTCGTGGGTGATGAAGAGGATGGAGAAGCCCAGCTCCCGCTGGAGGTCGCGGATCTGCGCCATGATCTCCTGCTGCACGACCACGTCAAGTGCGGTGGTCGGCTCATCCATGATCAGCAGCCGGGGCTTCAGGGCGACGGCCATGGCGATGACCACGCGCTGGCGCATACCGCCGGACAGCTGGTGCGGGTATGCCTTCAGCCGCCCCGGGTCGATGCCCACCAGCTCCAGCAGCTCACCCGCCCTCTCCCGCGCGGCCCTCTTCTTCAGCTTCTCGTGGGTGGTGAAGATGTCGACGATCTGCTCGCCGATGGTGAGGACGGGGTTGAGGGAGTTCATCGCCGACTGGAAGACCATGGCGATCTGCCGCCACCGGAAGGCACGCAGCTCCCGCTCGTCCAGGGCGAGGACGTCCCCGCCCTGGAAGCGGATGCTGCCTGCGGTGATCTCCGCCGGGGGCTTCAGCAGCCGCATCACCGCGTTGGCGATGGTCGACTTGCCGCAGCCGGACTCCCCGGCGAGACCAAAGACCTCTCCGGCGCCGATGGAGAAGGAGACGTCGTCGGCACCCACGACAGTGCGTCCGTCACCGCGGTATTCGACGCGGAGACCGCTCACCTCGAGTACGGGTTCCATGGCTAGCCCCTCCTCTCACGGCGGGAACGGCGGTTGCGCAGTCTCGGGTTGGTGATCTCGTCGACCGCGTAGTTGACCAGCGCGAGCGCGAAGGCGACGAGCGCGATGCACATGCCGGAGGGGACGAAGGCCCACCACGCCCCGGTCATCAGCGCGCCGTCGTTGCTCGCCCAGTACAGGTTGGTGCCCCAGCTGACGACGCTGGTGTCTCCGAGGCCGAGGAACTCCAGCGCCGCCTGGGACGTGATGCCGAAGACGACACAGCCCAGCAGCGTGGTCATCACCACGGACGCCATGTTGGGCAGGATCTCCCGGAACATGATCCTCAGCGGGCGCTCCCCGGTGACGACGGCCGCCGCCACGAAGTCCTTGCCCCGGATCGACTTGGCCTGCGCCCGCAGCACCCGGGCCGAGCCCGCCCAGCCGGTGACGACGAGCACCAGGATCACGGTGGAGGTCCCGGGCGGCAGGAACGCGGCCAGGATGATGAGCAGCGGCAGCCCGGGCAGCAGCAGGAACAGGTTGGTCAGCAGCGTAAGCAGGTCGTCCACGATGCGCCCGAAGTACGCGGACGCCACGCCGACGACGATGGCTACCCCGGTCGCCACGAGCCCCACGGTGAACCCGACCAGGAGGGAACTGCGCCCGCCCCACAGGGTGAGAGCGAGCACGTCCTGCCCCTTGGCGGTCGTGCCGAACCAATGCGCGGCCGAAGGGGCCTGGCTGCCCGTGGCGTTGATCAGGGACGGGTCGCCCGGCGCGAGGACGGGCGCGAGCAGGGCGAGCAGCGCGAAGAGGCCGAGAAGGATCAGCCCGGTCAACGCCTTCTTGCTGCCGAGGAGCTGGCGCAGCAGGCCGCGTCGACGAGCTGTGCGCTCCGGGGATTGCGGTGTGGTGGCCGTGGCGATCTCGATGGTGGTCATGTCGGCAACCCCCTCAGCGGACGCGGACGCGCGGGTCGAGGCGGACGTAGACGAGGTCGACGAGGAAGTTCGCGATCAGCACCGCCGCCGTGATCGTCAGGAAGATGCCCTGCATCAGCGGGTAGTCCAGGCCCTGGACGGCCATCAGCAGCTGGTAGCCGATACCGGGGTAGGCGAACACGACCTCGGTGAGCAGCGCGCCGCCGACGACGAAGCCGATGCCCATGCCGAAGTTGGTGACGGAGGGGAGCATCGCGTTGCGGGCGGCGTAGCGGAACATGATCCGCGCAGGGCTCAGCCCCTTCGCCTCGGCCATGGTGATGTAGTCCTCGGCCGCCGTGGCGATCATGGTGTTGCGCATGCCGAGCATCCAGCTGCCGATGGTGACGGCCACGATGGTGAGCGCCGGCAGCACCAGGTGGGTGGCGACGTTGGAGATGAACTCGCCGTTGAAGCCGGGGGTCAGGCCGACGTCGTAGGCGTGCCGCAGCGGGAACCAGCCCAGGCTCACCCCGAACAGGTACAGCGCGCCCATCGCCAGCCAGAAGTACGGGAAGGAGCCGACAAAGATCAGCAGGGGCGGGAAGGCGGAGTCGAGAACGCCGCCGCGCCGCCAGGCGGCGACGATGCCGAGTAGGTTGCCGACGACGGCCGCGATGACGAGCGCGACGCCGCCGAGCAGCAGGGTCCAGCCGATCTGCGAGCCGATCACGTCGGAGACCGGGGTCGGGAAGCGGGTGATGGAGATGCCGAGGTTGCCGGTGAAGACGTCCTTGACGTAGGAGACGTACTGCTCCCACAGGGGGCGGTTGTCGAGGCCGAAGAGTTTGCGCAGCTGGGCTATCTGGTCGGGCTGCATCGTGCCCTGGGCCTGCGCGAACATCCGGGAGACCGGGTCGCCCGGCATGAAGCGCGGCAGTACGAAGTTCAGGGTGATGGAGGCCCAGAAGGCGAGCAGATAGAACCCCAGGTTGCGCAGGATGAGACGCACGGGTCGTGCTCCTGTCGGTGGGGGTGCGAGGGGTCGGTGGGGGCGGCCGTCCGGGGAGGAGGACGGCCGCCGGTCCGTGCGTCAGCCCTTGACGGGCTTGAGCGAGGTGAGCACCAGGATCGTGCTGCCGTTGCGGTTGCCGAGGGTCGCGTACGGGTCCTTCTCGGTGGGCCAGCCGGTGAAGCGGGCGTCCGTGTACGCGCCCCACTCGGGGCCGGTGAACAGCGGGACGACGGGCGCGTCCTTGTTGTACAGCTCCTGCAGGCCGTTCATCTGCTCGCGCTGCGTCTTCTCGTCCGTGGCGGCGGCGAAGGCGTCGATGAGCTTGTCGGCCTTCTTGTCGCCGAAGCGGTGGTAGTTCTCGACTGCCTGCTTGCCGACCGGCTCGAGCATCTTCGTCGACATCACGCCGCGGAAGTACTCGTACGGCGTGGCGCCGTTGTTGGACCACACGATGCCGGTGTCGAACGTGCCATCGTTGTACGACGACTGGACGGCCGACCAGTCGGGCGTCTTCACCGTGGCGGTGATGCCGACCTTCGCCAGGTCCTGCTTGATGACGTTGGCGACCGAGATCCAGTCGGAGGAGGCGGAGCCGACGGAGATGTCGAGCGTGAAGGGCTTGCCGTTCTTCAGCAGCCGCTTGCCGCCGCTCTCCTTGTAGCCGGCCGCATCCAGGGCCTTCGCCGCCTCGTCGGTGTTGTACTTCGTCCAGGTACAGGAGGCGGCCAGGGACGTGTCGCGCCACTTGTCGTAGGTGCGGGCCAGGCCCGTGCAGTCGGCGGGTTCGGCATAGCCGTTCATCGCGACCTTGGTGATCTGGTCGCGGTCGATCGCCATGCTGAGCGCCTTGCGCACAGCCACGTCGTTGAAGGGGGCCTTCGTGGTGTTCAGCTGCCAGTTGATCATGGCACCGGTGGCCGGGAACCAGTAGTGGTTGTGCTTCTTGTCCTTGGCGACGAAGGACTTCTCGATGTCCGGGATGAAGGACTGCGTCCAGTCGACCTCGCCACTGGTGAAGGCGAGGTTGGCGCTGTCGTTGCCGGAGAAGGCGAGCATCCGGATGCCGGCGATCTGCTGCTTGGCGGGCTGCCAGTAGTCGGGGTTCTTGCGCAGCTCGAACGACTGGCTCTGGAACTTCTCGACCTTGGTGTAGGGACCGGTGCCGACCGGGTTCGAGTTGGTGAACTTCGCCGGGTCCTTCACCTTGGACCAGATGTGCTTCGGCAGGATCCAGTGGCCGCTGATCTCGAAGAAGGCGGGCGCGTAAGGCTTGTTGAAGGAGAACTTCACCGTGTGGGCGTCGACCGCGGTGACCTTGTCGAGGTAGTCGAAGCCGCCCAGCACCTTCTTCTGGAGCTGGAAGGTGTAGACGACATCGTCGACGGTGAGCGGCTGGCCGTCCGACCACTTGACGCCCTGGCGCAGGGTGAAGGTGAGGGACTTGGCGTCCTTGGCCTGCACCCACTTGGTGGCGAGCCACGGCGTGTCCTTGGCGTCCGACATGCTGTGCACGACCAGCGGCTCGTAGATCGCCTGAATGGTCATGGGGGTGGCCTGCTGGTTCAGGAACGGGTTGAAGTTGCGCGTGAACGTCGAGAAGTCCTCGCGCGGGATGGTCAGCAGCTGGTTGCCGGAGGTGTCACCGGCGCCGGAGGCGGCCGAGCCACCCGTACAGGCGGACAGGACCAGGGCCGCGGCGGCGGTCGCGGTGACCGCTCTCAGGACGGCCCGTGGCCGCCGTGAAGGTATGCGGGAGGGTGCCATAATGGAGACTCTTTTCCTCTCTTCAACACACAGGGCGAAGACGGGATGGGATTCCTCGGCGGGCTGATTAGCGGTCAGACCGACGAGCGTTCGAGCAGCGGGCAGTCGACCGTCACCCGGCGGGTGTCGAGCGGCTGCCCCGCTGCGAGAGCGGCGAGCATGTCGATGCCCTTGGTGCCCATGGCCTCGAAGGGCAGGGCGAGCGTCGTCAGCTTCGGCCGCAGATAGGCGGCGATGAGTTCCTGGTTGTCGAACCCCACCACGGCCACGTCGTGCGGGATGCGCAGCCCACGTTCCTTGATCGCGTCGTACGCGCCCATCGCCATCCGGTCGTTGCCGCAGAACAGCGCGGTGGGCCGGTCGGCGGCAGGGCGGTCCAGCAGCTCGCAGGCGGCGTCGTAGGCGCCGTCGGCGGTGGCCCAGCCGGGGATGACGAGGGAGGGGTCGGGGGTGATCCCGGCCTCGCGCAGGGCACGTTCATACCCCTCGCGCCGGCCGACGGCGGCCGGAATCGCCGGGTCGAGGTTGATGAACCCGATCCGGGTGTGCCCGGCGTCCAGCAGCCGGCGGGTCGCCCGGTATCCGCCCGACTCCTCGTCGGGCAGGATGCACGGCAGCTCCCCTGCCGCGTCGTAGCAGTTCACGAGCACCGTCGGCACCTCGCGGACGGCCTTGGGAAGCGTGACGGCCCGGTGCCAGGTCGTGGCGTACAGCAGCCCCTCCACACGGTGCTCCAGCATCTGGTCGAGCGCGGCGGCCTCCTGCGCGGGGTCGCCCTCGCTCGCAGCGATCAGCAGGAACCGCCGGTCCCCCCAGGCGCGGCTCTGCGCGCCCGTGATCACCTCGGCCGCGAAGGGGCCGGTCACGATCTCAGTGATCAGCCCGAACCAACCGCTGCGCTTCGCGGCCAGCGCCCGCGCCCCGGCGTTGGGCCGGTAGCCGAGCTCGTCGATCGCCTCCAGGATCCGCCGACGGGTCTCGTCGGGGATGGCGGCGCCGGGCCGGTCGTTGAGGACGAAGGAGACCGTGGTCCGCGAGACACCCGCGTGGCGCGCCACATCGCTCATGGTCACGCGACTCGGCTTGTTCGTGGCCACTTCCTGTCCCTTTCGGCCGGACGGAGGCGAGACATCGCCTCCGGTTTCGCGCTTTAATAACGCGCGTTAGTTCCGTGTTGCACGGAAGTTACGTCCGTCTTGAGTGGCATGTCAATACCTACGGCATGGGCTGCATCCGGCCACCGGACCGGGCTCCACGCGCGGGCAGAGCAGCCCCACACTTTCTTGAGAGAGGCAGACCGTCGCATGGCCCGACCCCAGTCCCCCCGCGGTGTCACCGTCCTTGGGGAGTGCGTCGCCGACGCCTTCGTCGACCCCGCCGGATCCCGCCCCGGCGAGCTCGCGCTGCGCGCCCTGCCCGGTGGCGGCCCCGCCAACACCGCCGTCGCCCTCGCCCGGCTCGGCACCCCCACCCGGTTTCTCGGTCGGTTCTCCGGCGATGCTTTCGGCACGCTCTTCCGCGCCCGCCTCGCCGCGTCAGGGGTCGACCTGACCGGCAGCGTGGCCGCCTCCGAGGCCAGCACGCTCGCGGTCGCCGATCTGGACGAGACCGGTCAGGCCACGTACACCTTCTATGCCGACAGCGCCGCCGACTGGCAGTGGACCGCCGACGAACTCGCCGCCACCCGACAACACGACGCGGTCTGCCTGCACACCGGCTCGCTGGCACTGATACGCCAACCCGGCGGCAGGCACATCGAGGACCATCTCGCACAGACCCGCGAGCACGCCACCGTGTCCATCGACCCCAACGTCCGGCCGCTGCTCGTCCCGCCCGCCACCTACCGCGAACGGCTCCCCCGATGGTGCGCCCTCGCCGACATCCTCCGCCTCAGTGAGGACGACCTCGCCCTGCTGCTTCCCGGTGCCGGCCCCGAGCAGGCGTGCGACACCTGGCACGCCGCCGGAGTGCGCCTCGTCGTCATCACCCTCGGCGGGCGCGGCGCCGTCGCTTCCCTCGACGGAGTACGGGTAACCGTCCCGGCCCCGGCCGTCGACGTGGTCGACACCGTCGGCGCAGGGGACTCCTTCACGGCGGGCCTGCTGCATCGCCTCGCCGTCCTCGGCCACCTCGGGGGCCGACTCGACGGGCTGAGTCTCGACGACATCACCGACGCCTGCTCCTTCGCCGCCCGCGTGTCCGCGCTGACCTGCTCCGTCCCCGGTGCGAACCCGCCCCGGGCGGACGAGGCGGCTCCGGAGGGCGACGTCAGGCTCCTCCTGCCGCATGCCTGAGCACACGGAACGCCCGTTCCCGCAGCCAGGGCTGCGGGAACGGGTGCCGAGGGGAGTCGACGCGTTGTCACGCCTCCTTGGCAGGCTGCCGCCCAGCAGCCGACATCGGGCGCGTCACGGGCGTCAAGCGCAGCGAGGAGATCAGCGAGCGCCTCGTACGGGACGGCGGGCGGCCGGCCGCATGCGCCAGGGTGTCAGGCTGAGGGCGTAAAGAGGGCGAGGGCCCGCGCAGATTCCCTCTGCGCGTGCCCTCGCTGTCCGGGCTTCATACAGGCGGTTTCCGCAGGCGTGCGTTCAGGCAGGCCGTGTGGTGAGGATCGCGGCGGCGTCGGCGGGCAGCCGGTAGCTGTACGTCGTGCCGCCCCACGGGACGTCGAATGCGGCTGCTTCGCCACCGGAGTTGTAAGTCACCTGCAGCTGGGTGCCGTCGGGCAGGGTCGCGTTCTCGCGCTGGAGGCCGGTGCTCGTGCCCGTGGCCTTCGTGTCCTTGCCCTCCGGGGCGAGGACGGAGACGTCGTGGAGGGACCACCAGCTGCCGGAGCCGGACTTGTTGACCACTCGGACGTAGCGGGCGGTGGTCTTGGGCAGCAGGATTCGGGTCACGGTGCTGCCGGGGCCGGTGGCGATGGGCTCGCCCCAGCTGGTGCCGTCGTCGGAGGTGTACACCTCGTACTGGCGGGCGAAGTCGCCGGGCGAGGCGCTGGTGTCCAGGACGATCTGATCGAAGGTCTGGGTGGAGCCGAGGTCCAGCTGGAACCAGTCACCGGGTTGCATGCCGTGGCCCAGGCTCCAGCGGGTGGACGGGTCACCGTCGATCGCCTTGGTGGGCGGGTCGTCCGAGCTGCTCGCGGAGGCCGTCGCCTGCCAGTTGTCGCGGGGCAGGGCCGTCTCGCCGGTGGGCGGGGTGAGCGATGCGCCCGTGGGCAGGGTGTAGCCGAGCCACTGGTCGCCGACGCGTACCTGGGGCTGCTGGGCGAGAAGGCCGCTGTCGTAGGTGATCAGGGCCTGGCTGCCGTCGGGGTTGCGGAAGGGGATGTCGACCGAGCCGATGGCGGCCGGATCGGTGCTGCCCTGCTGGTTTCCGGCCCAGGTGAAGGTCGCGGCTGCTCCGGCGGCCAGGGTGTAGGTGAAGTGGCGGTCGCCCCAGCCCACGTTGAAGGTGCGCGCCGTGCTGCCGGAGTTATAGGTGACCAGCGCGGTGGAGCCGTCGGGGTTGGTGAAGGCGACGTCCTCGACACTGCCCTTGCCCAGGGTGTTGGAGGCGACGCGCCGGGCGCCGGGCTGGACGAACTTGCTGGCGTGTGCGAGGCCCCAGTAGTCGGCCGTCGGCGTGTAGGTCCACTTGCCGTCGGTGTTCGGGGAGACGGTCACGACGGGGCGGCAGCCCTGGCATCCGTTGTTGGTGGGGCCGCCGCCGGCGTCCAGGGCGAGGTTCCAGCGGATGATGCTCTGGGCCCAGTTGCGCGGGCCGTTGATGACGTTGTCCATGACGCCGGCGAAGGCGCCCTGCCCGTTGCCCTCCCAGCTGCCGCCGGAGCACTCGCTCTGGAAGGCGGGCTTGCCCGGGTAGTCGTTGTGGACGACTGTCTGTGCCGAAACGTCGCCGGCGTAGCAGTGCCAGGCCGTGCCGGTGACGTTCTTGGCGCTCGCCGCGTCGGTGTACAGGGACTCGGGATAGCTGGTGACGTCCCAGTTGTGGTCGTAGCCCAGGATGCCGGTGGACAGGCCATGCTTCCGCAGTGTCGGGGCGAGGTTGTCGTTGATGAAGGTCTTGGCCTCGTCCGCCGTCAGGCTCATGCTCGGGTAGCTGGACGTGTTGTGCAGCGGCTCGTTCTGCGGGGTGACGTAGCGGACGGGGACGCCGGCCGCCGCGTACGCCTTGAGGAACTTGGCGAAGTAGTCGGCGTACGGCTGGTAGGCGTCCGGCTTGAGCCGGCCGCCGTTCATCGAGTCGCTGGTCTTCATCCAGCCCGGCGGGCTCCACGGGGTGGCCATGAGGGTCAGCCGCGGGTTGATCTGCCGGGCCTGCTTCAGCAGGGGGATGGTGTACGACCGGTCGTGGTCGATCGTGAAGTCGGCCAGCGTGGGGTCCGACTCGCCGGCGGGCATGTCGTCGTAGGAGTAGTTGCCGTTCACGGTGAAGTCGCTGGCGCCCATCGGCTGGCGCAGGAAGCTCAGGCCGATGCCGTCGCGGCGGCTGAACAGGTCACGCATCAGCGCGTTCCGCTTTGCGGCGCTGAGCTTGGTGCCGACCAGCCAGGCAGAGGAGTCGGTGAACGAGGCCCCGAAGCCCGTCATCGGCTGATACTTGCGGGTGGTGTCGACCGTGATGGTCGAGCCGGACGGTGCCCGTCCGGCCTTCCAGGTCACCGGCGACTGCTGGGACAGGTACGTCTTTGTGGACGGGTTGGTGACCCAGACCGACGCCTTGCCGGCGGTGCCGGCGGAAGCCGGTGTGGCCGACGGCAGGACGGGGAGCGTGGCGAGCAGGGTCGCGGCGGCTGCCAGGGATGTCCGGCGCCGTTGCCGGGTGGTGGTTCTCATGGTGCGGCTCCTTGCGGGCATGACGGCCTGGCACGGCGGCGCGCGTGCAGGACGTGGGTGGGGCGGGACCGGCGCGTGGGGGCCGGATAAGGGCGCCGGAGCCGGGGTCACTTCAGGCCGGTGGTGGCGATGCCGGCGACGAAGTGGCGCTGGAAGAGGAGGAAGACGATGGTCACCGGGAGCAGGACGACGACGGCGCCGGCGAGCAGGATGCCGAAGCGGGTGAAGTCCTGTCCGCTGCTGGCCAGGGCGAGGCCGACGGGGAGGGTGTACTGGCTCTCGTTCTGGGCCACGACCAGCGGCCACAAGAAGTTGTTCCACGAGCCGAGGAAGGTGATGATCCCCAGGGTGGCGAGGGCCGGCTTGGTCAGCGGCAGGATGATCTTCCAGAAGATGGCGAGCTCGCGGCAGCCGTCGACGCGGGCGGCGTCGATGAGTTCGTCGGGCAGGGTGGAGATGAACTGCCGCATCAGGAACACCCCGAACGGGGTGGCGAGGAACGGCAGGATCAGCCCGAGCAGGGAGCCGGTCAACTGCATGTTGGCCACCAGCACGTACAGCGGTACGAAGGTGACCAGGCCCGGGACCATGAGGGTCGCGATGACGACGGTGAACACGGCCCGCTGTCCGCGGAACTCGAGCTTGGCGAGGGCGTAGCCGAGCATCGAGCAGAAGATCAGGTTCCCGGCGGTGACGGCCAGGGCCACGATCACCGAGTTGGCGAACATCGTCGTGAAGTCCAGGCTGCCGAACAGCTCCTGGAAGTTCGTGAGCGTGGGCCGGGTGGGGATCAGGTCGGGCGGGATCTTGCGGATGTCCGCCTCGGGCTTGAACGCCCCGGACAGCATCCACAGGAACGGCGTGACCATCAGCAGCAGGAGGCCGGTGAGCGGCAGGTACAGCCAGGGGCGGCCCCACTCCTGGCGGATGCGGCGGCGTCGAACGGACTTCTGTACAGCGGGATCGATCGTGGTCGTGGTCATGGGGCATCAGTCCTTGTCGCGCAGCACGCGGAACTGCAGCACGGTCAGCGCGATGATGAGAACGAAGACGACGTAGCCGGCGGCCGATGCGATGTCGTAGTTGCCGTTGCCGAACTGCTTGTAGGCGTACAGCGTGGCCGACAGGGTGGAGTCCAGCGGTCCGCCGTCGGTCATGACGAACGGCTCGTCGAAGAACTGCAGGTAGCCGATGCCGGTGGTGACGGCGGTGAGGAGCAGGGCCGGGCGCAGGAGCGGGAAGGTGACCCGCCAGAAGCGCTGCCAGGGGCCGGCGCCGTCGAGTTCGGCGGCCTCCATCAGGGAGTGGGGCACGGACTGCAGACCGGCCAGCATGATGATCATGACGGTGCCGAGGTTGCGCCACACGGCCATGAGGATCATGACGGGCAGGGCGAAGCGGGTGTCGGCCAGCCAGGCCGGGCCGTCGATGCCGAACCAGGCGAGGACGGTGTTCACCAGGCCCGTGTGGGGTTCGAGGAGGGTTTTCCACACCACGGCGACGGCGACGATGCTGGTGATCACCGGCAGGTAGAAGCCGACCCGGAAGGCGGCTCGGAATCGGCGGATGCCACTGTCGAGGGCGATCGCCGCAGCGAGCCCGGCGGCCAGGGTCAGGGGCAGGGCCGCCAGGACGAACACGGCCGTGTTGCGCAGGGCGGTGAAGAACTGCGGGTCCTGGAAGAGCCGTACGTAGTTGTCGAGGCCGACGAACGACACGTTCAGCGGGGTGCGCAGGTCGGCGCTCTTGGTGTCGGTCAGGCTCATCAGCGTCGACCAGACGACCGGCAGCAGCATGAAGGCGAGGAACAGGGCGAGGAACGGGGCGGCGAGGATCCACGCGGCGCGGGCCTGGCGACCCCGTGCGGTGCTCCGCCGCGGCGAGGAGGTACGGCGGAGCACCGTCGGCTGCTTGCCGGCGGTGTCGTGCCCCTCGGTGCCCTGCCCGGCGATGGTGTTCGTGGACATGGTGGTCATCCGTCCGTACGAGGGATGCGTGCGGCGGCGCTTCAGCGGCCGGTGCCGATGCTGGTGGCCTTGGACTGCAGGGCCTTCTGCACGTCGGCGACGGTGGCCTTGCCGTAAGCGAGCTTCTCCAGCTCGGAGTCGATGGCGTCGGCGATCTGCTGCCAGGTGGTGATCGCCGGGGGCGCCTTGGTGACCTTCAGCTGGGTCTCGAAGGCAGCCATCTTCGGATTCCCGGCGAGGTCGCCCTCCGACCAGGACTGCACGGCGGCGGGCAGGTTGCCGGAGGCGTCCGCGTACTCGGCCAGGTTCTTCGGCTCGGTGAGGAACCGGACGAACTTCCAGGCCGCGTCGGCGTTGTCGGCTTCCTTGAAGACCGCCAGGTCACTGCCACCGGCCAGGCCGGCCGCCTGCGTGCCCTTGGGCAGTGGCATGGTCTGCCACTTGCTGTCCAGCTCGGGAGCGTTCTTGTGGAGGTCGCCGCCAGTGCTGGGGCCCTGCTGCACGGTGCCGATCAGCCCGTTCTGGAGGTTCTGACGGGCGTCGGTCTTGTCGTTCGGCGACAGCTTGTCCTTGAAGAAGCCGCCGTAGTACTCCAGGGCCTTGGTGACCTCGGGCGAGTCGAACGTGAACTTCTTCGCGTCGGCGTCGTAGATGTCACCGCCCTGCTGCCACACCATCGGCAGCCAGAACAGCCAGGAGTTGAAGCCGACCTGCAGCTGAGTGGCGTTGCGCACCTTGGGGTTCTGCTTGCCCGCGGTGGCCTGGATGGTCTTGAGGTCCTTCAGGTACCCGTCCCAGTCACTGGCGGGAGCGCCCTTGATGCCGGCCTTGGTGGTGATGTCGGTCCGGTAGTAGATCACCGACGTGTCCGCGATGAACGGGACGCCGTAGGAGGTGTCCTTGTACTTCGTGGTGTCCCACTGGCCGGGGAAGAACGCGGACTCCTTGAACGAGGCCGGGGTGGCCTGGAAGCCGTTCATGGCGGCCATCTCGGCCATCCAGGTGGAGCCGATCAGGGACATGTCCGGGGTGTTGCCGCCCGCGATCGCGGTGGTCAGCTTCTCGTGCGCCGCGTCCCACGGCACCGCGGTGATCTGGACCTGCACATCCGGGTTCTCCTGCTCGAACTTCTTCGCCAGGCTCTCCAGGTCCTTGTCGGCCTTGTCGCCCATGGACCACATGACCAGCTTGCCCTTGGCCTTGCCACTGCTGATCTTCGTAGGGGCGTTGTCGGCGGCCGAGGAGTCGTCGCTGCGGCCGCAGCCGGTGGCCAGCAGGGCCGCCGCGACGGTGGCGCAGGCTATCTGGAGGGTTCTGGTGGCGGGACGGAGGGTGCTCATGGTTGCGGCTCCTTGCGGTCGTGCTGAACTGGGCGCGGGGGGCAAAAGGGACGGGCAGGGGCGGGACGGCTCAGACTGCGGGGTGCAGGCGGCCGTCGTCGACGGTCACCTCTGCGGTGAGATGCGGATCACGGCTGGAGCGTCCGACGTGGAGTCGGTAGCGGCCGGACGGCGTACGCCACGCGCTCGCCTCGCTGTCCCAGATCCGAAAGACGCGGGCGGGCACGCACACCTCGGCGGTGACGCGGGCACCGGGCGCTGCCTCGACCGTGGCGAATCCGGCGAGCAGGCGCACCGGCCGGTCGGTGCCGTCCCGCGGCGGCTCCAGGTAGACCTGGACGACCTCACGGCCGGCCCGGGGGCCGGTGTTGGTCAGTTCCACGGTCAGGCTGAGCCCGTCTCCGCCCGCGGGGCTGGGCAGATCGGCGGAGACGGGAGTCGGGGAGAGGGTCACGGACTCGTACGTCCACCGGGTCCAGCCCAGACCGTGGCCGAACGGGAAGGCCGGGACGAGCCCGGCCCGGTCCCAGGCCCGGTGACCGACGTGGACACCCTCGGTGTAGTCCACGATGCCGTCGCGGGGGCGGGCGTCGGGGACGGGAACGTCCTCGGCGCGGGCGGGCAGCGTCCACGGCAGGCGGCCCGACGGCTCGGTGCGGCCGAACAGGACGTCGGCGAGCGCGTGGCCGGCTTCCTGGCCCGGCAGCCAGGCCCACAGCAGAGCGGGGGCTTCGTCGGCCCAGGGCAGCAGCACCGGGGCGCCGGCGTTGACGACCACGATGGTGCGCGGGTTGGCGGCGATCACCTTGCGGACCAGGTCGTTCTGGTGGCCGGGCAGGTCGAGGCCGGTGCGGTCCCAGCCCTCGGACTCGACCTCTTCGTTGGTGCCCACCACGACGACGGCCAGATCGGCGGCCTGGGCCGCGGCGGCGGCTTCGGCGATCTCCTCGTACGGGGTGGTCCCCGGCGGCGTGTGCCGCAGCTGGGCGGTGACGAAGCGGCCGTAACCACCGGCGTCGACGACGGTGAGGTCCAGGGCGAGCGCAAGCCTGCGGCCTTCCGGCCCCACCTCGATGTCGACCCCCCGCTGTGGCGGGTGGTTGTGGCTGGATTCCAGCACCAGCTCCACGCCCCGATCGTCGTCCCCGGCCAGGACCTCCGCTCCGTCCGCGCTGACGCTGAAGCGCCCCGCGCAGCCGAACTCCAGGCGGTGCGTCCCCGGTTCGGCGAGGGTCAGCTCCGTGCGCAGCAGCACCCGGTGGGTCTCCGGGGCGAAATCGTCGTACATGGTCCAGTCGCCGGTGGCGCGGGCCTCGCCGCCGATGCGGTTGCCGTCGGCGTCCAGGTGGTCGGCGCGGATGCCCGCCGCGCCGGTGTCGGGATCGGTGAGCAAGTCGGCGGAGGCATACGGCAGGCGCAGGCGGGCGTCACCGCCCCGGTGCACGGTCAGCCGGACGTCCTCGGGGAGCGCGGCCCGCAGCCCGTCCTCGTACGAGACGGTGCGTACCGCCGGGACGAAGGCGCTGCCGCCGCCCTGGAGGTACGGCGCCACTGCGTTGGGGCCGATCAGGGCGACGCTGCGGATGCCGGTCGCCGCCAGCGGCAGCAGGTCGGCCTCGTTGCGGAGCAGGACCGTGCCGCGGGCTGCGACCTCGCGCAGCAACCGGTACTCCTCCGGAGCGGGCCCGGACGGTACGGGGGCCGGCACCGGCTCGTCGAGCGCCCCGACGTGGCGAGCCAGGCGCAGCAGCCGCAGCACCTTGTCGTCAATGACCTGTTCATCCACCTCGCCGACGCGCACGGCCGCCGCGAGCGCGTCACCCCACGGGCCGTCGGGACCGGGCATCACCAGATCCAGACCGCCCACCGCCGAGGCCACGGTGGACCGGGTCGCGGCCCAGTCGCTGACCACGGGCCCGGAAAAACCCCACTCGCCCTTCAGCAGCTCGCGCAGCAGCCGCGCGTTCTCGGTCATCGGCGCCGACTCGGTGTCGTCGTCCAGGCCCGAGTAGGCGGCCATCACGCTCCACGGCTCGGCCTCGGCGAGGACCTGCTCGAAGGGGGTCAGGTAGACCTCCCGCAGTGTCCGCTCGTCCAGCCGGGCGCGGTACTCGGTGCGGTCGGTCTCGGAGTCGTTGGCCACGAAGTGCTTCAGACACGCGCCCACGCCCCGGCTCTGCAGGCCGCGCACGACGGCGGCGGCCAGGGTGCCGGTGAGCAGTGGGTCCTCGGAGAAGTACTCGAAGTGCCGCCCGGCGACCGGCGTGCGCTGCAGGTTCACGACCGGCGCCAGCACCACGTCGACGCCCTTGCGGCGGGCCTCGCCGGCGAACAGCTCCCCCAGCCGCTCGGCGAGCTCGGTGTCCCAGGTCGCCGCCAGCGCGCTCGGCGCGGGGGCCAGCAGCCCGGTCTCGTCAGGGTCGTCACCGGTCCCCCGCACGCCCTGCGGGCCGTCGGACATCGTCACCGCGGACAGCCCCACCCGGGGCTCGGCCGGGAGCCTCCACAGGTCCGCGCCGGTCAGCAGCCGGATCTTGGAGTGCAGGTCCAGGCGGCGGATGCGGTCACGGAGCTCGTTGTCATCGGGGAGGGCAGGGCGGCTCATGCTCGTCCTTCCAGGCCGCAGCGCGGCACGAAGCGGGCGGAACGGGAGCAGGAAAGCACACTTACTAAGTACTTAGTAAGTCCTTGTGCGTAAGTTCTTTCTCAGGTTTGATCGGAGGGTGACCACTGATCGACACCCCCGTAGACTCCGCACGATGAGCGAGAGCACGCCGAACGGGGAGCGGCAGCCCCGCACAGGGAAGAGCCTCAAAGCCCAGCAGCGACGACAGGAAATCCTGCGGATCGCCATGGACACCTTCGCCGCCCGCGGCTACAACAACGCCTCCCTTCAGGAGATCGCCGACCGCGCCGGCGTCACCCAGGCCGGCGTCCTGCACTACTTCCGTTCCAAGCCCCAATTGCTCACCAGCGTCCTCGCCCTGCGGGACGAAACGGACATCGAGCAGCTCGGCCCCGAGCGCCCCCGCGGTCTCGCCTTCCTGCGCCACCTCGTCGACACCGTCCGCCGCAACACCGAACGCGAAGGCATCGTCCGGCTCTACGCGGTCCTCTCCGCGGAGAGCGTCACGGAAGGCCACCCTGCCCAGGACTACTTCCGCGAGCGTTACGCGGGTCTGCGCGCGTTCGTCACCGAGGCCCTCGCCGAAGCCTCCGAACTCGGTGAGACGCGGCCCGACCTCAACCTCGAAGAGGCAGCCACGGCGATCATTGCCGTCATGGACGGCCTCCAGATCCAGTGGCTGCTCGCTCCCGAAACCATCGACATGGCCGCCGCCACGGACCGGGTCATCAACGCGCTCCTGGCCGACTTGTCAGGTGAGCGCGCCTGACCAGCAGTGGCCCGTCGGACGGTCGCAGGCCCGTCCGACGGCTGGCCGGAGCGGTGCAGCTCAAGTCCTGCACTGGGTCAAGGAGGCAGGGTGGAGCTGCTACAGCTTGGCGGGCTTGTCACCTGCGTCCGTCTGCCGGAGGTAGCGCGGGGGCTCGCCCGCTCCGAGCCCAGATTGCGCATCAGCGTCGTGTTCCTCAGGGTGCTTCATGTGCCTGCAATGACCCCATCCGGTCGGCCTGCCACTGAAACGGCACGGGACTCCACCAGCCATCGGGCAGGAAGTCTGCCGGTGAGCGGGAACGCCGCACAGTGGATGATCCCACCAGCACCGGCACAGGGGGTTGACGGTCCCTCAGAGCCACGGTTGCGGCCAAGCGGAATGCCCGAGTGCCGGCGCTCCGGCGAGGCCCGTTACAGTCGGCAGCGAGGGAGTGGTCGCCTAGGCAGGCACCAAGTCACCCAGCGCTTCGCGAAGGGCCGTGACGACCACCGGCCCCGCTTCTGCCACCTGCCGCAGGTCATCGCTCTTCATGTAGCGGTAGCTCTGCGGCGGGTGAAAGGTCCCCGTCGCACGCAACGCGCTGAGTGACACCGGCTCGTCGAACGGCACCGGAGCTTCGAGCGTGAGGCCGCTCGCCTGGGTGGCGCCACTCATGTAAGCGTCGTACTCGCGCCGGGTGATGCCTGTTTGCGCGCGGTGGGCAGACCAGACCTCCTTCGGGGAGGCGACGTGGACTGCGGCGATGCGCGCCATGCCCACCAGGGCCATGGTGGGCGCGGTCGCGTACAGCAGAACCGGGGTTCCAGGAGGAACGGCGACGCGCTGGCGGCGGACCTCCACCGTCTTGCTGCCAGCCAGGATCGCGGTGGCGAAGCGCGGGTGGACGGACAGCAGCATCGCGCGTTCCGGATCGTTCACGTCTTTCGGTGCCCCTCTTTGTAGACCGCCTGGAACAGCTCGTTGCTGATCTTCGACAGCGAGATCAGCGACAACGGTAGTCCCAGCTCCTTGGCCAAGGAGGTCAATCGCCGCAGCGTCACCGGCCTGGGGAAGATCTCGGTGTCCGAGAACCTCAGCGCCATGGCGCGGCCGGAGGCATCAGCGGCTCCTTGTACCTCGGTCCGACCATATACGCCCAGGTGTTCGAATTTCGAGAAGAGGGTATCCGGAGTGTCGACGAGCACCTCGTCGAGTCGCGAACTACCCACCACCATCTGGCCGTCCACGCCGGCAGCGCCCTCGCTGACGTACCAGAGAAGGCGGGCGGGAACGCTCTCGCCTCGATGCCCCGAGGAACGGTAGTAGACGTGCTCCCTACTGATGCCCAGGACATGGCTGCGCGGCAGGAGCATGGCCGGGACGTTGAACAGTTCGGTGGACCAACGCGGCTTGATCGGCACCAGGAAGGACGGCAGCTCCGAGTCGATGACCTTCGCCGGCCACCAGGCGCGTTCCACCAGGGCGGCCACCTCGGCGGGCATCCCGGCATGCAGGACAGCTGTCTCCACGGTCAGCTCGCGAGCAAGTCCGCCTGCCACGGCTTCCACCTCGGCTGCCGGTCCGCACACGTTCACCAGCAGGGCGACGAGTCTGCCGTCGTGCTCGAAGAAGCCGTCGTCCCCGGCGGCGGCCTTGGCGACCGCGGAGGGATGGGGATCGGTGATCCGTATGATCTCTGCGCCACACTCGCGTCCGAGGCGCTTGAGCAAGAAGAGGAGTTGCCGGGCCAGGGTCTCTTCCAGCGCGTGGTCGGCGGTGCGGAGAACGGGGACGATCAGTGTCCGCCCGTCCAGCGCCCACGCGTAGAGGGCGACGGGGTGGCCCTCGCCGTCCCGCAGTAGCTCGCGGCGCCATACGACCGTGTCCGCGTGCAGGGACCGCAGGCGCTCGGCGAAGGCCGAACCATCGTCGCCGCCTGACTGGTTGAAGAACGCGATCAGCTCATCCTCTGCGCCCGGCGACACCTCGGTCGACCGGAAGTCCGTCCCCATCAGGTCGGCCGGACGGTACACCTGGGCCTGCCGCAGCTCGTCCACATGCAGCGTCACGGTTGAGGGCGATACGACGCGAACCCTGGCGACCTCCCACGCCACGTCGGCCAGACGGGACAGGAGCGGGCTCCGTGTGGCCAGCACTTGAAGGCCGGCGCACGATGTCTCGGCCACGTACCGCGCGCACCGTCGAAGTGCCCCGTTGGCAGGCAGGTCCGGGAGCGACTCCGCGGCCCCGCTGACCAGTTCAGCCGTTCGTTCGGCCACGGCCGCGGGATCGGGGGCGAGCCGGCGTAGTCCGTGAAGCGCCGCCCTCTGGTGCTGGCGCTCGGCGGTGTCGGTGATGTCACGGATGTCGTGGACCAGTTGGGGTGTGTAGGCGAGCTCGACGAGATCCGTCATCCAGCCCGCTTCCAACGCGCGCGATTGCTCTGCGTCGGCTGTGTCGGTGAGCCCGCGCAGATCGGCGAACACCCCATGGTCGACCGTCACCACCAGCAGGGCGTCGCTCTCCACCTCCGTGAAGAGGTCCGGGTGCCCTAGGTCCAGCCACCATCCGTCGAGGATCTCTCCATCCCGGCCGCGTCCTCGTACCTCGCCGTTCGGGACGAAGCCCAGACTCGTCCACATATCGCTGAGGTTGTAGTCCCGTCGGCACTTGGCCTTGATACCGAGCCGTTGCGGATACTTCTCCTTGATCGCCTCTACCAGCAGCCGAGCGATGCCCCTTCCGCGCTGCTCCTCCGCTACACACAGGTGGGCCAGGCGTATGTGCGCGCTCCTCTTCGGGAGCCCGAACAACGCGTAGCCGATCACCTCGTCCGCTTCAACGGCGACCAGAAGTCCACCGTCCTCCGCCGCCTGGCGGTACGCGGGAGGCGTCAAGAGCCCCAGCGTCTTGGTGTAGCGATCGCCCAGCGCGATGGCCTTGTCAATCAGTTCGTTCCGCGCAGGCCCAACCGACAACAACTTGATCGCCACTGCTCCCCCTCCGGCAGGCCGGCCGAGACCAGCCTCAACTCCCCTGTCAGTACATACAGGGAAAGCTGATCTCAACGCAGGCCGTCCCTCAAGGGGGCACGAGGGGCGCACGGTGCTGCAGGGGCCGTATGGCCACCGCGGCGTCACGCTTCTGCGGCCGGCCTTCCCTCCTCAGCTGCCCCGCGCAGTTGCTGCCGCACCTCGGCGTCGATGCCCTGAGCCAGCCTTCGCTGGTGCTTCACCGTCGAGTGCTGATAGATCAGCTGGGCTCGCTCCGAGGACTGGCCGGCGCGGACCATGAGGTCCTTCAGCTTGGCGCCCGTGTCGGCGGCGAGGGTGTTGCCGGTGTGGCGGAGGTCGTAGAAGCGGAAGTTGTCCGGCATGCCGACCTTGGTCCTCGCCCTACGCCACTTGCGGCCGAAGGTCGAGCGGCGGAAGGGGGCACCCTTCTCCCCGACGAAGAGGAGGCCGTCCGGCTCCTTCTCGGCGAACCACTGGAGGTGGCGACGCAACTCCGGGAGCAAGAAGTCGGGCAGGTACACGGTGCGTTTGCCCGCGCGGGACTTGGGGTCGCCGGTGACCCGCCTGCCGTTCGTCAGCTCGGGGGAAGCGTGCGTGACACGCAACGAGCATTCGTCAAGATCGACACTGTGACGGCGCAGTTCGGCCAGTTCCTCGGGGCGGAGGGAGGCGAAGGCGCCGAGCAGGACCATCAGCCGCCAGCGCGGGCCCATGGCGTCGGCGAGGTCGAAGACCTGCTCGATGGTGGCGGTGGGGCGTTCGTCGGCCTCCTCCTTACCTGCGCCCTTGATGCGGCAGGGGTTGCTGCGCAGGAGGTCGTCGTCGACCGCCGTCTGCAGGATGGCCTTCAGCAGGCGGTACGACTTGGCGACCGTGGTGGCGCCGGTCGCCTTCAGCCGCTCGGCTCGCCATGTGCGGACGGAGGGCGGGGTGATCTCGTCCAGGTCCTTGCCTCCGAAGGTGGGCAGAAGGTGCAGGCGCAGCAGGCCGTCGTAGCGATCGACTGTGGTCGGGGCCAGGCCGCGCTCCCCCATCCAACGCAGCGCGTACTTCTCAAAGCTGACCGCACCGGCGTCCGGGTCGCGCCAGTGGTTGCGCTCGATGTCGGCGCGGGTGAGGTTGAGCCAGTCCTGGGCGTCGGACTTGGTCTCGAACGTCTCCGGCGCCTTGTACCGCTGGCCGTCCGGTCCGACGTAGCGGGCCTGCCATCGGCCTGAGGCGAGCTTGCGTACCGTGCCGAACTCGCGCCGCCGCTGCGACTTGCGTCCCGCCATCAGGCCGCCTTCCCGTAGCGGGCACGGGTGCGGCGGACCGGCTCGACGGTGCGTGCGTCGACGTACTCGGCGACCGCGCTCTCGGGGATGCGGACAGGGCGGCCGAGCTTGACGTAGCGGATGCGGCGTTCGGCGATGAGGCGGCGGACGAAGCGCTCGCCGGTGCCGAGCATTTCGCCCGCCTCGGCCACTGTCAGGAGGCGGTCAGCCATTCACGATCACCTCCTTCGCGGCGGAGCGCTGGGCACGGGGAAGGGCAGGGGGTATTGAGGGTCGGTGCAAGGGCGGTGGGTCCTCACTCAGGTGCGGGTTGGAAGAGACGAGCCTCGGTGTGGCCGGGCAGTTCAGGCAGGCCAGCCGCGCAGCAGCATGGAGGCTGAGACGTGGAGTGCCTCGGCGATCACGACGAGGTCGTCGACGTCGCATCGGCGCTGGGCGCGTTCGATGCGAGACAGCATGGTGTTGGACATCGGGTGGCCGAGCGCGGTCACGCGGGCGGCGAGCTGGCGTTGCGACAAGCCACGTTCGGTACGGAGCATTTCGATACTGCGGGCCATCCGTATTCCTGCGGGTCCGATTTCCAATGAGCGGGCGGGCATGGCTCCATTTGTAGCGTCCATTCGCCGGTTTGGTTAACCGGCGATCGTGGTCTATGTTCCGCTCGCGCGGTTCGCCGGCGACGCGGTTCCTGGTGGTCGGGAAGGGCTGCGGTCCGGATGTCGATCAGCACGCTGAGGGTGTTCTGACGTGGGGTGTTGTGTTGTAGCTTCCCCGTCGGCAGGCCGTCAACGGCTTCTCGATGTGATGCTTCTGGCTCGGCGTCCAGGACAACTATTTCGGTAACCGGCGATCGTGACCTACAGTTTTGGCACCGCCCTCCACCGCCAGTTTTTTCGGCAGCCTTTCTGCCGTGAGAGATTGCGCGGGATCGGGCTGGACTTGCGCGACCTGGGTGTGGCTATGTTGACGACACCCCCGGAAAGCGCGAGCGGCCATCAGCGCGCCTGCGCCGCCGACCGGCCAACTCCCCCACCCCTGACGCCCGTACCGCCACGATCGATGGTGAGCCGTGGGATGCCCGCCCACCGGCCACCGAGTGAGGACCGCCCTCTTGGCACGAATCCGCACCATCAAGCCCGAAGCCTTCGTCTCCGAGTCCCTCGCCACCGTCTCCCTGACCGCCGAGCGCACCTTCTTCGGCCTGCTCACCCAGGCCGACGACCAGGGCCGTCACCGCGACCACGCCGCGATCATCGCCGGACAGCTGTGGGTTCTACGCCCGGATCACGGACCGTCGGACGTCGAGACCGACCTCGCCCAGCTCGCCGACGCCGGGCTGATCTGCCGATACAGGGGGCCGGACGACAAGCGATACCTGCACATCGTCACCTGGCACCGGCATCAGAAGATCAACCGGCCCAGCAAGAGCCGCCTCCCCGCCTGCCCCCACCACGACGCGCCGGCCGGCACCACACCAAGCCTCGCCGCGCCGACTGCGGGCGCCAGCGTCACGGAGACCGCACCGCCGCCTCACGGAACCGTGCGTGAATGCTCCGGCGAAGTGCGCGAGCCCGCAGTGAGCCCCGGCGCCGATGACGAAACCGCAGGTCAGGCCGGTTTTACTGAGCCTTCCGGGAGGAGGCGGGGAGGACTTGGTGCGGGAGCAGTGACGCCTCACCGTACGGATCTAGGACCTAGGATCATGGATCTAGGAAATACCCCTTCGGGGGGCGCAAGCGCCCCCGCACCTGACACCGTCTCGGCCCAGCAGCTCATCGCCGAGTACGCCGCCGCCTGCCCACACCGGCCGCCCAAGGACGTCCTGGGCCATCTCAGCCGGGAGGTGCGCAAGCTGCTCGACGAGGGCATCGCCCCCGCGCACATCCGCGCCGGACTCGAACGCCATCGCGCCAAGGGGCTGCACCCCAGCACCCTGCCGAGCCTCGTGCACGAGGCCATGAACGCGACCCCCGCCGCGCCGGTTGTCCACAGGGCGTGGACAAACCCCACGGATGTCGAAGCGGCCTTCGGAGGTGACCTCTGACCGCCACCCTCGCCCGGGAGCCCCACCGGGTCGGCCCGCTCGCCGACCGGCTCGACGGCATCCTGGCCCGCCGCGGTATCGACCCCGCCGCCGCTGCCGCTGAAGAGCGGCACGCCGAGCCCGTCACCGCGCTGGAGCTCGCGGACGCCCGGATCCCTGCCCGCTACCGCCGCGCCCTGGCCGACCACCCGCAGGTCACCGCATGGGCCGACCAGATCGCCCGCGCCGGACGCCCCGGCCCCGGCGGCCCGGGCATCGCCGAAGGACCGTCGCTGCTGATCGCCGGCCCCACCGGCACCGGCAAGACGTACCAGGCGTACGGCGCCGTCCGCGCGCTCCTCACCCGAGGCGTCCGCCTGCGCTGGGAAGCCACCACCACCGCCGACCTCCACGCCAGGCTCCGCCCCCGTGCCGGCCACGACAGCGAACGGGACCTGCAGACGCTGGCCCGCAGCCCGCTGCTGCTCCTGGACGACCTCGGCGCGGCCAAGACCAGCGAGTGGACCGAGGAGCTCACCTACCGGCTCATCAACCACCGGTACGAGCACCTGTTCCCCACCCTGATCACCACCAACCTCCCCACCGCCGAGCTGCGCACCACGCTCGGAGACCGCGTCGCCTCCCGCCTCGCCGAGATGACCGAACGCGTCATCCTCACCGGCCCCGACCGACGCCGCACTGCGCCCACCGCCTGACCGGCCCGCGCACCACCCCACCTCCCCCCTTGCATCACCCACCCGCGCCCAGCCTGCCCTCGACCGCGCGGGCCGCTAGGAGAGCCACTGCATGACACCTGGCAACACCACGCTCACCAGCGCCCAAGGCACAGACGCCCTGTTGCGCTGGATCACTGCGCCCACGGCTGCCGCAGCCCTGCTCCTCATGCTCATCCTCGTCCTGGCCGCTACGCGGCCACTCCGCCGACGTCTCCGGAAGCCCAGCGTGGGGCAGCGACGAGGAACCGCCGCGGTCTGGGTTGCCGCCGTCGCCGCGATCGGCTGCACCGCCTACAGCGCGGACACCAGCTGGCGGTTCGCCGCTGACTACCTGGACATGGGCAGCACCATCGAGCGCGCCGCGATGTTCGCCGCAGCTGAACTCGCCCTGTTCGCCACCGCCCTGCTCGCCCGGCAGAACCTCAACGGCCCGAAACAGGCGCCCGGCCTGCCCGGCACCCTCACCTGGGTCATCACCGCCGTCCAGATCCTGCCCGCCTACGCCGAATCAGGACCGATCGGTGGGACCGTACGGGCCTTCGTCGGCCCGGTCATGGCAGCCATGCTCTGGCACCTGGCCATGGGCATCGAGTTGCGATACCACGCCCCGCACGCCGACTCCCGCAGCCTGGCAGCCGTCCTCGCCCGACAGACGCGTGAGCGGCTTCTGGCACGACTCGGCATCGCAGACCGGGACGCGGACGCCGCCCGGATTATCCGCGAGCGCGCCCTCGACCAAGCCGTCACCCTGATCCTCCGGGCAGAAGCCATGACGCCCGCCCAGCGCACCAAGCGGCGATTCCGCCGCCTCACCCGCCGCCTCCACCAAGCGCTGGAGCAAGCCGACGTCGACCGCGACGAACACCAGGACGAGCTGCTGCTGCGCAAACTCGCCACCCGCCAACAAGCCCTCGCACTGGCCACCGTCGCCCTGCCCCCGCGCTGGCCCGCCCCCACCGGGGGCACGACCGGCGGCTCCGCCCCTGCCCGCCCGCGCACCACAGCGTCAAGGCGGGCAGAGCATCCGCATCCTGGCCACCCGCCCGCCAAGGAAACGGGCGATGGCGCCGCCGACCGGGCTGCCCGCTCATCGCCCGAAAACCGCCCGCAACAGCCCGCCCGCGCCGCCACGAGATCGGAGCCGACACCGGGCAAGGAGCCACTGGATATCGATCCGGGCAACTCCACACGGGCGAAACGAAAGCGCCCAGGTCCCAAACCACGCGCGACACGGGACGTCCTCACCGACTACGCCCACCGCCTCCATCGCGAGACCGGACGTCTCTCCCGTGACCTGTTGGAGGACACCGTGCGCGAGGACGGCTACAGCGTCGCCAGCGACACAGCCGGCGAGGTCGTCCGCGCCATCAAGGCCGAACTCAAGGCCGTTCGCGCCAGCCGCCCCGCCTGAGCCCCTCACCAACACCCAGGAAAGATCGCTCAATGCACGACTCGAAACACGAACTTCCCACCGGCCAAAAGGGGGCGACCACCGCAGCCTCAGCGGGAGCAAGGTATGCCGCTGGACCGTCCAAGGACGGCTCCAATGCGGAAGCCTCCGCCCCGGGGGTGGCGGCGGCCATCGGGCACCAGGGGGTGCCCGAAGGGGAACAGACCGCCGGCAGCGCCGCGCACCCGCCGCTGCCGCGTGCTGCCGAAGCCGCCGTGCTGCACCGTGTCGCCCGACGCCGCAAGCCCGACCCGAACGGCCAGCGCAAGGAGCGAGTCGACGCCCGCTACAGCGTTGCTGAGAAGAAGGACATCCTGCGCATGGCGCAGTCGCTGAACATCGCCGGCGCACACTATGTCGGTGCCGTCGTCATGGCCCACGTCCACGGCGACCTTGCCCTGCCCGGCCAGCGCACGCCGCTCGACGACTACATCGACGAGCTGACCGCCCTGCGCCAGCAGGTCGCCAAGATCGGCCACAACATCAACCAGATCGCCAAGAAGCTCAACTCCGGCGGTCATGCGCACCCTGGGGATAACGCCGTCCTGGCCCAGGCCGAGCAGACGCTGACCGCGGTCGGCGCCACCGTCCGTCACATCGCCACAGCCGCGAACGAGGCCGTTACCAAGACGGTGGCCAGGTGATCGCGAAGATCAGCAGCGGCAAGGACACCGCCGGCCTGATCCGCTACCTCTTCGACACAAAGAAGGCCAAGGACCACACCGACCCGCATCTGGTCGCCTCCTGGGACGGCTTCGCCCCCGACCCCGGCCGCACCGACGACTTCCACGCCGCCAGGAAGCTCCTAGTCGCCGACCTCGACCTGCACGTCAAGCAGGCCCGGCGGCTCGGCCGCGCCCCCGAGAAACACGTGTGGCACTGCTCGATCCGCGTCGCCCCCGAAGACCGCATCCTCAGCGACGAGGAGTGGGCCGACATCGCCCGCCGCGTCGTCGCCGCCACCGGCATCGCGCCCGACGGCGACCCGGACGGCTGCCGTTGGGTCGCCGTCCGCCACGCCCCCGACCACATCCACATCGCCGCCACCAAGGTCCGCGCGGACCTGCGCACCGCCCGTCACTGGAACGACTACCTCACCGCCGACCGCGAACTCGCCGCCATCGAGAAGGAATACGGCCTGCTCCAAGTCGTACGCGGGGACCGCACCGCCGCCAAGCGGCCCACTCGCGCCGAGCAGGAGAAGGCCCGCCGCGCCGGCCAGGACAAGACCCCTCGCGAACGCCTGCGCAGCACTGTGCGCACCGCCGTGGCCGCCACCTCCAGCATCGAGGAGTTCGTCCACCTGCTCAACCACATCGACGGCGTGCTCGTCGAGGTCGTGTACTTCCCCTCCGGCGACGTCCGTGGCTACAAGGTCGCTCTCGAAGACGAGGTGAACGGCGCTGTCTGGTACTCGGGCTCCAAACTCGCTCCGGACCTGTCCTTCCACAAGATCCAGGAACGCCTGAAGGCCGTAGACCCGCAGCCCACCGGCAAACCGGGCCTGCGCCGGCCCAACCCCTGGCACCAGGCCACCGCTGCCACCGATCGCATCCCCCACCGCCTCGACCAGGGCGATGACGAAGCCTCCCAGGCCCACCTCGCCGCCTTCGGCGAAGCCCTCGACGCCCTGCCCCTCCTCGCGTCGGCCCCCATCCACTCCCAGCTCCGCGAGGCAGCGACCGCGTTCGAGCGCGCCACCCGTTCCCGCATCCAGGCCGAACACCACCACGCCCGCGCCCTGCGCAGCGCCGTGCGGGCCATGGTCCGCGAGCCCGCCCCCAAGGACGGCGCCGTCCTGGCGATGTTCCTCGACGCCGCGATCTTCGTCGTCATGGCCGCGGCCCGCTGGCACCAGCTCCGCCACCACGACCAGCAGGTCGCCGCCGCCCACCAGACCCTGGTATACCTTCAAGCTGCATATGAGCAGGCAGCAGCCGCGCCGCTGGTCGCACTGGCCCAGCGCCGACCGTCCCAGCAGACAGTGGACCGGCACATCCGCCGCATACGTCAGGTAGTACCCGACCATGCGCAGCAGGTCCTGGACGACCCGTCCTTCGACGCACTCGCCACCGTGCTCACCGACGCCGAGGCCGCCGGCCACGACCCCGAGCGGCTCCTCGAACAGGCCGCCCACCAGCGTCCCCTGGCCGATGCCCGCCGCCTCGCACGGGTGCTGACCTGGCGCATCCAGCGCCTGAGCGCAAGGGCGGCGGTCAGCGAAGGTGCCCGTGCAGCGCAGGCTCGGAGCGCGGCGCAACGGCCCAACGCGCCGGTGTCTGCGGAAACGGCTGCCCCAGCAGCCCCGCAAGCACGGCGGCGTTGATCACGGCCGCGCAGCGAGCCTGGGCGCAAGCAGCTCCAGCGCTTCTTCCCAGCGGTAGCGGTCGGCGCCGCCGCCGGCCTTCGGCCGGTGAGGTTCGTACGAGCCGATCAGGACGCCCATCTCGCGCAGCCGTTCCAGGCTCTGGCGGTATGCGGGGTGGGCGGCCTGGGCGGAGTTCAGGTACGGCAGCACGGCGACCGGGATGCCCATGGCGGGTGCCTCGCACAGGATGCCCAGGGCGAGGTTGTCGGAGATGCCGGCGGCCCACTTGTTGACGGTGTTGAAGCTGGCCGGGGCGACCGCGATCGCATTCGCAGGCCGGGTCGGGCGTGGCTCACCCGGTGATCGCCAGGCCGAGCGGACGGGGCGGTCGGTCTGGGCCTCGACCGTCTCCACGTCAATGAAGCCGAGTCCCTGTGGAGTGGTGATGACGCCGACCTCCCAGTGCCGCTCCTGTGCTGCGGTGATCAGCCGACCGACGTCGGCGGCGACCCCAGCCGCACAGACCACGATCTGGAGGAACGGCTTGTCGGGCTGATCACTCACGCGGGAACTCCCAGTTGGCGGCTGAAGTGGTGCAGCTCGGGCAGTGCCCGGCGGTGGTCGCGGGCTGCCATGTCGGCGACCAGTTCGCGTACGGCCGGGCGGCGGATGTCCTGTGCCGCGCAGCTCTCGGCGATGCGCAAGGCCTGGTAGCCGTCGACGAGCCTGCCCTGCTGACTGTAGGCGCGGGCGGTATCCACCCAGAGCGCGGCCCGGCGCTCTGGGACGGGGATGTGTCGCCGCATGAGGGGCCGTGCGGTGTGCAGGGCGATGCCGGCATCGCCGAAGGAGACTGCCGCGCTGACCTCATGCAAGGCGACGTTGGTGGGGCTGAAGTTCGCCCATGCGTCCGGCCGGTCAAAGGCGACATGGCGAGCTACCTCCTTGGCCTCGGTGAGGAAGTCCTGGGTGGTGTCGCGGTCGCCGTTTCTGCTGGCTGCGGTCGCCCCGCGGAGCAACAACAGTCCGACTGCTGCCAGGTATCGGGGCGGGCGCTGGTCATAGGAGCCGGTGAGCTGGTCGGCGGTGTGGCGGATGATGTTCACGGCCTGGGCGGTGTGCTTCTCCCGTACGAGGACGTGAGCGTGCACGCGAACACTCGCGGCGAGGACGACAGGGTCCCCGGACCGTTCCGCCTCGGCCATGGCCCGGCCGGCCGCAAGCCAGGCGTTGCCCTGATCGGCTCGCTTCAGCAGCAGGCTCACGGACGTCTGGTAGGCGGTCGCGAGCAGCCCAGATGCCTCCGCCGAGCCGGATGAGCCGCCGGCGGCCTGGCGCAGGTCAGCGATCAGGCCCGGCAGGGTCTGCTCCAGTTCCGCGTAGTTGCACATGTGGAACATCCGGCGTACAGCCCGTGTCCGGTCCCGTAGCTCGTCGATGCCCAGGGCTTGGCCGGTGGCCCCAGGACTCGTGCCGGGCAGCAGGACCCGGACCAGCTCGTGGTGTGCTGCGGTGGACGACGGTGGGGCCGCGAGGGCGGCAGCGCTCACGGCGAGGAAAGTACGGCGGTGCATGTCCTCTGTTCCGGGCTCGGCTGGGCTGGCATCAGAAGGGGCGGCGAGGCCGAGACGTCGCGGCGGAATCTCCAGCACCTCCGCGATTTCGCGCAGCACGCGAACGTCCTCCGTGCCCCTGCCGCTCTCCAGGCGGCTCACTTTCGACTGGTGATACCCCAGGGCGGCGGCAACGTCCTTCTGCGAGCGCCGCTGTAACACGCGTGCCTGACGGATCACTTCGCCGATCCGTCTCGCTTCACTCAGTGCATCGGCCATCTGTGCCACGGCCCCTCCTGCCGTCGCCGATCCTGCCTGCTCAACCGAGCGTAACCGAGCAGTGATTGGCCGCGATGCAGCTCCTGCATAAGTGATGCAGCCCCAGCACACGGCGTGGCCCCGCTTGCCCCTGGAGCGGTTGCGTGGAGTAGCCGCACCGATCCAGGAGGCCGCTCATGGAAGCGCACCAGCTCACTCTCTCGCTGTCCGCCACACCTGCTGCGGTATCCGCCGCCCGGCACGAGGCCGCAGACGCGATGGCGGGCTGGAAGGCGGAGGAGCTGAACGGCGATGTGCTGCACACCGCCGGGCTGGTGATCAGCGAACTGCTGGCCAACGCCGTCCAGCACGCAGACACCGACCACGTTTCGATGGCTGTGCGGCTCATCGATGCCGCTCTGCGCATCGAGGTCTGGGACTCCAGCCCGGTGCTGCCGCGGCCCCGCCTCCCGGACGACCACAGCGAGGACGGCCGCGGACTGTTCCTCGTCACCGCTCTGACCGACCGATACGGCGCCAAGCCGACACCCACAGGCAAACGGTGCTGGGCCGAGATCGACCTGACCACCCGCTCAGATCGGGAAACCGCAGTCTCCCTTCCCCTCCAGAGGAGTTGATCGTGGCAGACACCGTCTCCACCCCGCTCAGGGCGGCCGAGGTGATCGCCGTACGACCGGGACCACCGCTCACCGGCATCGTCACCGTCGATGGGTCCAAGAACGCCGCCCTCCCGCTGCTGGCCGCCGCGGCGGCACTTGGCCGCCCTGTGCGGCTGGGCAATGTGCCGGCCAACACGGACGTCCAGATCATGCTCGCGCTGCTGCAGCAGGCCGGCTGGCACGTCGCGCAGCCCGTCGGAGAGCCGAGCACTGCGGTGATCCTTCCGACGGAGAGCCGGTGCACGGTTCCCGTACTGGCCCAGGCCGCCCAGATCCGCGCCTCCTACTACCTGGTGCCGGCCCTGCTCGCACGGCACGGGGAAGCGCGGCTGCCGTGGCCGGGAGGTTGCCGGATCGGTGCGCGCGGGATGGAACTGCACTTCAAGGTGTACCAGGCATTCGGAGACCGCACCGCCGTGGACGATTCCGCGTACCGCGTCGAGGCAGTCGCTCCCGATACGGCCACCGTCTCCCTGATGCTGCCGTTCCGCTCGCGAGGGGCGACCGTGGCGGCCGTGCTCCGGGCCGTCACGGCCGGACGAACGCTACGGCTGGGCGAACCCAACCTCTCGCCGGAAGTTCTGTGCGTACTCGACGCCCTGAGCGCAGTGGGCTGGGAAGCCCGGACGAGCGAGCACCTCCTGACTCTGTCACCACCGTCCTCGGAGTCGGCCGACGCCGTCTGGGCGGTGCCCGGAGACAAGGTCGAAGCGGGGACACTGGCCTGCGCGGTTGCCGCCACCGGGGGTGACGCACGTATCGAGGGAGTCCGAAGCAAGGACATGGGGCCGCTGGTCGGGGCCCTGCGACGGCTGGGGATCCCCGTCAGCAGTGAGACCGAAGCCCTCGCCATCCGCGCCCAGGATGCGAGGATGACCGGTCGTCCTCTGCGGGCCATCGCCTCCCTCAGCCCCGGCGGCCTGGACGCCGACTTCGAACCTCCGCTCATGGCACTCGCCCTCGGCCTGCCCGGCAACCACCTGTTCGCCGACGCGATCAATCCTGGCCGCCACGGCAATCTGCTGCCTCAACTGGCCCGTCTCGGAGCCGATATCGAGGAGATCTCCCCCACTGAGTGCCGTCTCACCGGACCCCAGCGGCTGACCGGGACAGGCGTGGAGGCCGCCGACATCCGCACCGGTTCCGCACTCATGGTCGCCGGCCTCACCGCCCGCGGTGTCACCACCCTCGGTGGCCTCGACCAGCTCCGCCGCGGTCACGCCGACCTGCCCGGCAAGCTCCGCGCGCTGGGCGCGGACATCTGCGAGGTCACCCCATGACCACTCTCCGCGCTCTGCGCCAGGTCGTGGCCACCACGGATGTCCACTCCACCTTCGACAACGCCGTGCCCTTCCTGACCCACCTCAACACCCTCGGCGAGACCTCGCTCATCGTGGACTGCGGTGACTTCTTCGAAGGCAGCGGCTACTACCGCCTCGCCCACGGTGCCATCGAGCGCGAGGTCCTGCTCAAGCTCTACGACGTTCTGGCACCCGGGAACCATGGCTGGCACCACCACTTCGAACCCGGACTCCACCAGCTCACCATCTGCGCCAATGCGGTCGACGCCGACACCGGTGACGCACTCTTCCGCCGTGTACGCACCGCGCGCGTCGGTGGCCGGCGCGTCGGCATCACCGCGGTCATCGGGCAGCAGGCGTTCAACGGCATCCCCGCCGGGCAGCGAACCGGTCACAGCGTCACCGACCCCGTCCAGGCCCTGCGCGCGATCATGCTCGCCCACCACCACGAAGTGGACGACTGGATCCTGCTCAGCCACTCCGGCTTCGACGAGGACCTCAAGCTGGCCACCGCCTGCCCCTTCCTCGACCTGATCTTCGCGGGCCACTGCCACAGCGACCAGTACGGCCCTGTCCATGTCGGAGACACCCTCGTCCTCAAAGGCCGAGAACTCGCCGCCGGATACGCCCTAGCCGAGCCGGTCGGCACCGGCTGGGCCGCGCGCATCGCCGACTTCCCGGAGCACAGCTCGAGCACCACTCCGAAAAGACTCGTCAAGGTCACACGGCAGCTCGGCCGCATGCGCAGAGCGCTGGCCGATGCCATCGGTCCCGTCAGCGAGGCGTACTGCGATCAAGTACCAGACCGGAACCGTTTACTCACCGATGTTGCCTCGCGGCTGCACACCGGACTCGGCGCCGACGCGGTCATCCTCAACGAGACCGCGCTCCGCCCCGTGCCCCTCGGCAGCACGCTCACACGGGGCGACCTGCTCGCCATCGAGCCCTTCGGCAACCAGCTGGTCCACGCCCAGATCCCAGACAGGTACCGCAACGCTCCACAGGACCTCCTCGCCCAGCTCGTGGAACAGACCGGTCCTCTCGTCACCATGCCGGATCCCCTGCCCGACGGCATCACCACAGTCCTGACGACCGACTACGTCGCCGAGAACTACCTCGGCCGGCGCACCCACGAGGCGGGCCTGCGACTCGACCAGGCAGTCCAGCACGTGCTCACAACGCCGCGTCCCGACACCGCCCCTGGAGACAAGCGATGATTCTCACCGGTCCCGAGATCACCGCAGCCGCACACGACGGCCGCCTCCGCATCACCCCCTTCTCCGCCGAGCAGGTCAACCCCAACAGCTACAACGTGCGCCTCGGATCAACCCTGATCGTCTACACCTCCGAGGTACTAGACGCCCACCGCCCCAACCCCACCCGCGACATCACCATCGCCCCGGAGGGCGAGGTCCTCCAGCCCGGCGAGCTGTACCTCGGCCACACCCTCGAAGAGGTCGGCTCCGACACTTTCGTCCCGTTGCTCTTCGGTCGCTCGTCCATCGGGCGGCTCGGCCTATTCGTCGAGATCACCGCTCCGATCGGAGACATCGGCTTTCACGGCCAGTGGACGCTGATGCTCACCCCGACCCGCCCGTTGCGGGTGTACGCGGGCATGAGAATCGGGCAGATCATGTTCTTCGTCTCCACCGGCGACATCGACCCCTACCGCGGCAAGTACCAGGCCGCCGCCGGCCCGCAGCCGTCGAGGTACTGGCGGGACACGGCTCGCATCAAGGCGGTGGCCTCGTGATCCTCACCGGCCCCGCAATCAACGCTGCCATCCAGACCGGCGAGATCACGATTCACCCGTACGACCCGGCCCGCCTCTCCCCGAACGCCTACGACTGGCGACTCGGCGACACGATCCGCGTCTGCACCGGTGACCTGGACGCCGCCGCTCCCACCGAGTTCACCGAACAGACCATTCCCGCCACGGGCCTGGCGCTGAAGCCCGGAGTGCTCTACCTCGGCGTCACGCTGGAGCAGACAAGCTCGGAGACATACGCACAGCTCCTCAACGGCGACCGCACCATCGGCGCGCTCGGCATCTGGGTCCACGTCTCCGCCCCGCTCGGCCACCAAGGCCATGCCATCCGCTGGACCCTGGAAATCCGTGCGGCCAAGCCCGTCCGCATCTACCCGGGCATGACTTTCGGCAAGCTCGTCTTCCTCACAGCCTTCGGCGCCCCGGTCAGCTACCAGCAGCAGTGCGCCAAGTACGCAGCCAGCAACGGCATCGACATCTCCCGGCTCTACGAGGAGATGCAGGGAGGCGCCTCGTGAACCCAGTCGCGCAGCACACCGCTGGGCCGCTGGCCGCCACCTGCCTGGACCTGCCGGCAGGAAGCCCCGGTGGAAGCGTCGAACTCTTCCTCGACCTCTACACCGGCGACCAGCCCCTCGTCCCAGCCCGCGCGTTCATGCTCGGTCCGTCCACTCCAAGACACCGCCTCCCCACCGGACTCGACCTACTGACCGTGGCCGGGAAGTGCCTGGAGGGCCCCGCCTTCGGCCGCTACGTCGCAGCCCTGCGCAAGACCCTCGCGATCGCGATCGACCCCGCCCAGATCGGCGTCCTGCACCTACAGCACCTCGCCTTCGGCGCCACTCCCGCCCTGATCCGGGCCCTGCCCTCGCATCCCCGCATCGCCCTGGTCCACGGCACAGACCTGATCTTCGCCGAGGCACACCGCGACCAACTACAAGTCCTGCGCGAGTCCGCCCGAGCCGCTGACGCCATCGTGGTGCCCACCGGTGCGATGGCCGACCACCTCCTCAAGCTCGCCCCACAGCTCGACCGCAGAAAGATCGCCCACATCCCCTGGGGCATCCCCGACCACCTGCTCACCGATCCGCCCACCCGGCCAGCCCGAGCAGCCTCCAGCCACTTGCGACTGCTCTACGCGGGACGGCTGACCGCCGAGAAGGGCGTCGAGGCCCTGGTCAAGAGCCTGTCCCGAGTCCCAGGCATCGAGCTCAGCATCGCCGCGCCCCGAGCCCAATTTCATGTCCTGGCTCCGCTCTTGCAACGGGTCGGCGTGAAGGCCCGCTACCTCGGCTGGCTCCGCCGTCCACAGCTGTGGAGAGCGTTCACCGAACACGACGCGCTGGTCATGCCGTCCACCACCCTGGAGGCCATGGGCCTGGTCGCGCTGGAGGCCCAAGCCTGCGGACTGCCCGTCCTGTACCAGCCCGTACCCGGCCTCAGCGAAACCCTCGCCGCCTCCGGCGTGGCCACCGACTTCAGGAACTCCGCGGCCCTGGCCCGTGACCTCGACCGGCTACGCACATCCTCCGGCCTGCTGTCCGCTCTACGGCAGGCAGGCTACGCAAACGCGGCACGCTATCCGCTCTCGGCAACCGCACGCTCCCTGACCGACCTCGGCCGCCAACTCGCCTGAACCTCATTCCGACGGCCCGACACGTCACTACCCGACCCACTGCACGAACCTCACTACGCTGACCGGCGGGATGCCCCGGCGAACAGGGAGACCATGACGTACGACAGCGACCGCATCGAAGCCCTACTGGAAGAGGGCGTCCGCGACAAGGTGTACCCCGGCGCCGTGTGGGCCGTCGGCGACTCCACTGGTATCCGCGCACAAGGCACCACCGGCGTCCTCGACCCCGACCAGCCGGACGTGCCGATGCGCACCGACACCGTCTTCGACGCCGCCAGCCTCACCAAGATCCTCGCCGTGTGGTCGTCCATCGGCGCCCTGTGGGAAGACGGCACCCTCGACCTCGACCAGCCACTCGGAACCATCTGGCCCGAGGTCACCGGCCACCCGCTCGGCGCCGTAACCACCCGGCAGCTGCTGACGCACACGGCCGGCGTCCCACTGCGGGCCCAGCTGAAGAACCTCTACGGCACCAATGCGGAGGACATCCGCAGCGGCGTTCTCCACGAGCCACTCCACCGGCCCCCCGGCCAAGCGGTCGAGTACACCGACCGGGCCGCCCTCATCCTCGGCTACCTCGCCGAACACCTCTCCAGCCAGCCATTGGACCAGCTGGCCGCCACCCGCACCTGGCACCCACTGGGCATGAACTCCACCCGTTTCGGCCCTCTGCCCGACGAGATCGCTGCCCGCTGTGCGCCGACCGAACTCGACCAGGAAACCGACGCCCACCTCAAGGGAACTGCCCACGACTTCTCCGCACGCCTCCTGGGCGGCGTCTGCGGCATCGCCGGCGTCTTCACCGTCCTCGACGACCTCGTCGCCTTCCTGCGCTACATGCTCGACGCCTCCACATCCCGCACTCGGGCCGGCTTCGGGACCAAGTGGACCGCTTACTCCCTGACCATCCAGACCGGCGAACTCCACCCCGCACGCGGGCTGTTCTGGCATCCCGCCCCAGGCACTACCGCCGAGCAGGACGTGTGGGTCCATTACGGCTTCACCGGCACAGGCATGTGGATCTCGCCCACCAAGGACCGATGGGCGGTACTTCTGACCAACAAGCTGTACTACACCCGCGACCGTGGACCACTGACCGATGTCCGCAACGCCTTGCGGGGACTCGCCTTCAGGTAGGAAACCGGGTGACTTCCCCAGGTCACCTGCGGCTGGTGCGGCACTTGTTCGGCAGCACCGGCACCCGCGGACCTCTGAAGCAACGCATCACGGCCGCACTACCAGCGCACTCTCCCCCAAATCGTCCTCGTGGACCGTGACCGCCAGGACGGAACTGTCGTCACCCCAGCCATGCAGAAAGGGCATTGGCGAGCGCCTCACCACCCTGCTGGACCGCAGTTCCCGCCACCAGCATGGGCAGGCTCTGGGCGACTCCGCGCAGCGCGCCAGCCTGCGGGTCGGGAGCGGCCAGCGATGTGTCGACGGAATCCGCCATGGCACGCAGCACGGCCGCATTGGCCAGGCCCGCTTCGTTGCGCTCGACATCGGTGCGGAAGGAGGTGAGGAGGTCTCGCACGGTCTCGATGTCGACGGTGCCCGGGACCGATGCGGACTGGGACACATGCGAGATGTTCTGCCCCACGATGCTCTGGATCGGGGCCAGGTTGCTGCCTCCGATGCTGATGCCCGAGCCGTGTCCCTGCTCCTGTTCGCGGCGGCCACGTCCGACGATCATCACTTGCCTCCCTGGGTGCCGTTGCTCTGGCCCACCCCGTGGATGTCGCTGCCCGCGACGTTCTGGATGGGCGCGTTGTTGTCGCCGTAGACCTGGATGTTGGTGATGACCGCGGCCACCTGACGCTCGTACGGGGCGGTGTCCACGCCCGCCTCTTCGAGGTATTCGGAGACGGCCCGGAAGATGCAGGTCTGCATCAGCACGACGTGCCGTTTGGCGTCGTCACTCTGGTGCATGTCGGTGACTTCCTCGGTGGAATACCGGTCGCGCAGGCTGACCGGGTCCTTCTCCTCGGCCCTGCCGTCCTCGCCCTGCTGGCCGAGCCCGAGCCGGGTCACGAACCGCCACAGCGCGACCGGCCCCGCGGCGGCGTCCAACACCGACTGCGTCGCGAGGCAACCGAGCAAGCGGGTCCCACGTTTGGCGACCGGCGCTCCGATGACCCGCAGTTCGTTGTACAGGGGTGTGATCACCTGTGGCCGGACGGTCAGCCGAAGTTCCCCCGCTTCCAACGCGGCATGCACGAATACACTGACCACGATCTGGCCGTCCCAGCTGACGCACTGCGCGCGCAGATACAGCCGGTCCGGCACGCTGGACGGCGACCGGCGACCCCGGCCACGCAGGTCCGGCATCTCCAGCTTGGTCGCACGGGTACGCCGCAGCCACAGTGTCGCCGGCAGACCCTGCACCTCGGCAACGGAAAAGCCGGGCAGCGGATCGGTGATCTCCCGGGCCCCGCGCCCCAGTTCCCGGAGAGCGGCGCCCATCCGTCGCAGCAGCTCCCACTCGCCGAACGGTTTGACCGACTCCTCCGGGTCTCTTGGCTTGAGCGGGATACCGATGTCGGCAGCACCCCACACGTCGCGCCCAGCCCCGACGAACCGTTCGGGATGGTCGTACGGCAGCTCCATCCACGTCTGTTCTCGGCCGATCTGCGACATCCGGCGCCGCGCCTTCCCAGCCACCCACGGCAGCCTGTCTGTTGACACTCCCTCGCGGGTGATCCTGGCAAGGGCGGCCCGCGCCGCCAGCCGATCAGCGGCACACACAAGCGCGGCCCCGCCCAGCAACGCGAAGGGCAGCAGAAGCAGACCGACTCGCAGACCGACCATCTCGCCGACGACCGGCCGGAAAGGAACCACCGCGAGCACCCATGGAACGCACAGCACGAGGTACGCCGAGCGAGGGGAGGGCGCCAGCAGCGACTTCTTCACCTTCCGGGCCGCACGCAGCGCAGCCCATCGCATCACTAGGGCGACCAGGACGACGACACCCCATACAACAGCGGCTCGGGGCGTCGCACACGCGACACCCGCTGCGACCAGCAGGACGCCAACCCGCCGCAGCCAGCGTCGCCGCCGTGCACGCAGGCTGTGCGCGATGACCGGCACGAGGTCGAAGCCGTACGACGGAACAGGCAGGGGCGGCCCGTGCAAGACGTGATCCACAACCCACTGCGCCATGGGCTCGCCGAGAGGCGGGCAGTCGTCACTGCCCTCGAGGTAGATGCGTCTTCGCGTGCTGCGACGTGGCCTGTCCGGCGTCTTCTCCTTTCCCCGGAGCTTGCGCCACCATGCCTTTACGGCCTTGACCCGGTCCGGGCGCGCGTACACGGACTGGCACAGCAACCCGGTCACCTCCGACGAGGTCGGATCCACCTCGTCGGATGCCGCAGACGTAGGCTGCACCGGCACCGCGGGCCCTTGGACAACGTCCTCCGCCGCGCCTTCCCGCACACGCAGCCCCCGCCCGAACCCCATATGCCGCCCCCCGTTCGCCGATACGGCGGGCATCTTCACGGCGCAGTCCGGCAACCGCTAGATCACAAACTGGACAAAGCGCGAACTGGCCACTGGTGGTCCGGAGTTTGACTGAATGACGTTCCCCACGGACGGGTCGTCGGCGATGTACGGGCGACACTCAGAGTGCAGGCATCGGTAGTGTCGACCACGCTCGGCGACAGCGGGGAGCATGCTCGTACTTCGTACTATCCTCCCGCCTCGCGCAGGGCCCCGGCGTGGCTACGGCTCGGCGAGTTGCCTCGGGCGTTGGCCATCATCCGGGTCAGCTCCATCCCGCTCGTAGGCACGTCGTCGGACCCACCTGCACGGACGCACTGGTCCCCCGATCAACGGACGTCGCCCTCAGTCCCTACCGCGCAGCCAAAAAACGGGCAGACTATCGCGCACGGAAGAGAGCGGGGGGCATGGACAGCACAACAGCGATTCGGGTGGGGTTGAGGCACCGGCGTACAAGCCTGATGGACAAGACCAGGCTCAAGGACTCGGCGTCCAGAAGGAAGACCTTCGCCGCTGCTCTGCAGCAGTTCGAGGAGCAGATGAACGCAGCGAAGGTAGTCTCCGCCGCCACACGTCCCATCAACCTGTACTACGGCCTTGTCCAGGCAGGTCTGGCGATGACCGCCGCACACACGCCCGGCACATGGACGTTCAGCAAGCACGGTCTGAAGGTCGTCGACATGGAACCGGACATCCCTCATGTGGCCGTCAGGCCGGACGGGGAAGGTGCCTTCCAGGCCGTGTCAGACACCACGGGCTCCGAGCGAACGGCGGATGCGATCAGCATCGGGGCCCTGTGGAACTCCATACCCGAACTCACAGAGGCACCCCTCAAGGGGATGACGAGCGATCCGGCGGTCACCTTCATCGCCGACCGCTACACATCTGTCCAAGGCGACACAGGCAGGTGGGTGGCCGATGCCACTCCCCCAGTCGAGTACCTGCGCGCGTCGGTCTGTGTGAACGAGGACATGCCCCCGCTTCCGGACAGGAAAGCGTGGCTGGCGAGGTTTCTCCCGAGGTACCCAGGCGTCCACGACGCACGACTCTGGGGGAGCGAAGGGGACGCCTACAGAGAGATCCGCCCCGGGCGGTTCTTCGTCGAACTCTGCTGGCCGGCCCCCAAGAGGGACATGGAGGAGGCTGAGATCGGCGACTTCTTCGACACAAGGGCACCCGCCTACCGCTTCACGGAAGACCGCTACCTGCGACCAGCGTTTGAGCCCACGAAGGCGCCCCCAACGCCCCTGATGACCTGGTGGCTGCTCCTCTATAGCTTCTCGATGCTGGCCCGCTACCAGCCCCGCAAGTGGTCCGAAGCCTTGGGCATCGACAAGTCCCCCAGCGCGGCGGCCCTGGAGTACGCCCTGGACATCGCCCTCGAAATCATCCCCCATCTCGTACTCGAGGGCTTGGACCGGAAACCAGTGCTCCTTGCCCAGCCGATGACCTTCTGAACCCGCCAGGGCACATCCGGCAGGCCGAGGGCGCCCGAGGGGCCACACGGCCCACCTCTGACCGCCTACGCTGCCGCAGGAGTGTGCATCTGCAAGCCGACATGTCGGGGACAATCCCAACCCAGAGGAGTAGCACCACAACGGACCGGTCGAGCTCCCGCGCAGCATCTCCGTACGGGCCCATGCCCACAGCGTGCCCATAAGACCGGACAACCACGGTAAACAGCGGTGCAATGGCAGCCCTCGAAGCCACACTGAAGGCGACGTTTCCGCAGGTCAGAAACGACTCTGCTGTATGAGCGCCGTCGCTTGCCAAGCTGAGAGCGCGAGTTCGATTCTCGTCACCCGCTCCATGATGAAGGCCCAGGTCAGAGACCCGGGCCTTGGTGCTGTCCGCTGTGATCACTAGCCGCGTGCCGGATTCGTGTCAGAACGGTGATCGTCGGGGTCACCGGTGCCTTCATCCGGCACGGCCGCCACTTCCGGCGTGCCTTCGCGTACGTCCACGTCGAACCGGCGGCGACTCCCCGTCGTCGGTCGCCGTCGGCGTGCCCGGAAATCAGTGCGTGCTGCTCCTGAGTCCGCCACCGCATCCGGCTCGGCCCGCCGCACAGGTCCTGCGTCCCGTGGCGCGCCGGAAGAGCCGGCGCGGCATCGCGCGGGTCACGCCGCGCCGTCGCGGGGCGGCGGGGCGGTCGAGTTGCGTACGACGAGCTCCGTACCCACCTCCATGTGCTCCATGAGCAGCCGCTGCCCCTCGATGACGGACAGCAGCGCGCGGGCCGCCTTCTGGCCCATGTCGTGCAGCGGCTGGCGCACGGTGGTCAGGCCGGGAAAACTCTGCGCCGCCTGCGGGAGGTCGTCGAAGCCGACGACGGAGAAGTCGGCGGGCACGTTGAGGCCGCGCGCCCGGGCAGCGTCGATGGCGCCGAGCGCCATCAGGTCGGCACCGGCGACGACCGCCGTCGGACTGTGATCGTCGATCAGACGAGCCGTGGTGCGGAAGCCGCAGGCATAGGAGAAGTCGCACGAGGCGACCAGCCGCTCGTCGACCTCCAGTCCGGCGAGCCGCATCGCGTCCTCGAAGCCCTGGAAGCGGATGGACGTGCTCTCCAGATCCTCCTCACCGCGGAGGTAGGCGATCCGGGTGTGGCCCAGGTCGATGAGGTGCTGCGTGCCCTGACGCATGCCGTGGTAGTTGTCGACGCTCAGCCGGGGCAGCGGTACATCCAGGCGCCGAGGGTCGATGATGACGCAGGGCAGTTTCTGCCGGCGCAGCAGTTCGACCGTCTCGTCCTCCAGGACCGGCGCGATCATGAGCACGCCGTCGACGAGGCCACGCGCCAGGAACTCGATCCGGTCCTTTTCCCGCACCGCGTCGTGGTAGGTGGCGTTGACGAGCAGTTCCTGCTCGGCACTGGCGAGTTCGTCGGCTACGCCACGCAGGATCTCCAGTCCGTACTGAGTGGTCAGGTCCAGCGCTATGAGGCCGATGAGCCCACTACGGCCGGCCTTGAGGTTGCGGGCCGAGACGTTCGGCCGGTAGCCGAGCCGCCCGGCCACCTCCAGGACACGGCGTCGGGTCTCCTCTGAGGCCCCCGGCTTGCCGTTGATGACGTTGGACACGGTCATCGCGGAGACGCCGGCCTCCTCGGCCACCTGCGCGATCGTCGCCCGCCCTGCCACCCGAACTCCTTCTGTCTGCCGACTTCGGTCGAACGGTGTCCGCTCGTCGGATCCCCCGGCGGACGCCTCCCCTGCGGTGCCGCGCCCCTTCGGCGCGAGGCCTGCTCTGTGGAGCCAGAAGGGCGCGCACCCGCTGCCCTCCCCCATGAACACACGCAGGAAACTGTAACGATAAGGCAGCTGGTGCGTCAACGAAACCGCCTATTGCCGCATGGCGCAAGCCCAATATTGATGGATATAGCGGGCATTTGGGCTGCCACTCCCGGGATCACGACCACGCCAACCAAGCCAATCAGCCACAGAAAGTTACGTATAGATGCCAGCTAAGTTTTGCGTTACAGTCCCCGCAATCGGCATGAACGATCGCCGCAAAATCGGGTCGACCGGTCCCTTTCCGTACGTGTCAGCACTTACCCGGCACGGAAACCGACCAGCCCGCTCAAACCCCTTCAGAGATGACAAGTCGGTCCGTACCGACGATGGGTGAGGTGTGCAATGAAGCGCTCTGGGAGACGTCTCGCGGTCGCCACCACGGTCGCCGCCATGGCGATGTCGCTGGCCGCGTGCGGAGGCGGGTCGTCCGGCGCCTCCAGCGACGGCACGGTGACCCTCCACGTGCAGGCGTGGAAGGGAGGCGGCGCTGAGCCGGCGAACGTCGCGGAGATCAACAAGGCGTTCGAGAAGGCCCACCCGAAGATCAAGGTCGACTTCGAGTACATCACCGCGAACGACACCTACGTCCAGAAGCTCCAGCCCGAGCTGCTCGGTGGCAAGGCCGGCGACGTGATCATGGTCGACACGGACAAGATGAAGAAGTGGGGCGCCTCCGGCTACCTCGCCGACCTGTCCGGGGAGTCGTGGGCGAGCAGAATAGCCCCGGACGCCAAGCCCTTCGCGCAGGCCGACGGCAAGACCCTCGCGATGCCGATGGAGCTGATCGGCATCGGCCTGTACGCCAACATGGACCTGCTGAAGAAGGCGGGCATCACCGAAGTCCCCGCCGACTGGCCGACGTTCCTCGCGGACCTCGCCAAGGTCAAGAAGGCCGGCATCGACCCCATCGCGCTGCCCGACAAGAGCGGGTGGACCGGCAGCTCCGTCTTCCAGGCGAGCGGTTCGACCACCGTCTACCAGAAGAACAAGCAGTGGGACGCCGACTTCCTCGACGGCAAGGCGTCGTTCAACCCCGACTGGAAGGCGTCGCTGGAGCAGTTGAAGACCCTGGAGGACAAGGGGTACGTCAACTGGAAGAACCAACTCGGCATCGACGAGTGGGCACAGGGCCCGCAGGACTTCAGCGCCGGCAAGAGCGCCTTCTGGTACCAGGGCGCATGGCAGGTCTCCAACATCAAGAAGGCCGGCTTCCCGGTCTCCTTCGCTCCCTGGCCGGGCGGCGCCGAGGGCACCAAGCCCAACAGCATGCTGTTCGCCGGCACGATGTGGGGCGTCAACTCCCAGTCGCAGCAGGGTGACGCGGCACGCGAGTACGTCAAGTTCTGGTCGCAGAACGAGAACCTCGCCAAGTACCTGGAGGCCGAGAACGCGGAGTCTCCGTTCACGGACGGCACCACGCCGGAAGCCACCGAGACCACGGCCTTCACCACAGCCTTCAAGGAAGGCCGTTACCGGATCCTCCCGTCCGACTCCTGGTACGCCGCGGCCAACGAGACCGAGATCGGCTCCAGGATCCAGGCCTACCTGCTGGGCAAGGCGTCCGCCGCGCAGACCCTCAAGGACATCCAGACCGCGGCGTCCGCCAAGTAACCGGCCACCCCTGGTCAGCCGTGGGGGGAGCGCGATCGGCGGCTCCCGACCGCCCCCCACCACGGCCCGTCCGGGCAAGAGGAGGACTCCCGTGTTCCACCGACGGCGTGCCACCATGGCCGCCTTCCTGCTTCCGGCGATCGTCATATACGGCGTGTTCATGCTGTATCCGCTGGCCCGCGGCGTCTATCTGAGCATGACCGACAGCCTCGGCGGACCGATCGCCAACTTCGTCGGCACGGAGCAGTACCGTGCCATGGCCGACGACCCGAAGGTCACCTCGGCCCTGTGGCACACCGTGCTGTACGCGGCGGTCGTCGTGGTCGCACAGAACGCCCTCGGTCTGCTCTTCGCGAGCCTGCTCTTCCGCCGGCCCAAGGTGCGCAAGACGCTCAGCGTGGTGCTGCTGACCCCCACCCTCGTCTCCCCGGTGATGGCGGCCTTCATCTGGTCGTACCTGTTCGCCCCGGAGGGCGGCATCAACGCGCTGCTCGGCGTGTTCGGACTCGACTCGCTGCAGCACGTCTGGCTCGGGGACACCTCCACCGCCCTGTACTCGGTCGCCGCCGTCAACGTCTGGATGTTCGCGGGCTACTCCTGCGCCATCTTCCTCGCCGGCTACATGAGTGTGCCCACCGAACTGCTCGACGCGGCCGCGGTGGACGGCGCGAACGGCTGGCAGCGATTCCGCAGCGTGGAGTGGCCGATGCTGGCTCCCGCGCTGACCGTGAACGTCACGCTCAGCCTCATCGGCTCGCTCAAGGTCTTCGAGTTCCCCCTCGTCCTCACCAACGGCGGCCCGGCCGGTGCCACGGACACCCTGACCATGCTCGTCTACCGGAACGTCTTCGGCGGCGGGAAGTTCGCCTTCGGCATCGCGGTCTCGGTCCTGCTCCTGGTGACCGTGGTCGTCCTGTCCAGCGCCACCTCCTCCCTGCTCCGGCTCCGCGAGCGACGAATCTGACGGACGGCAACCATGATCTCCACCCTCTGGCGCCGGACCTCCGGCACCCTCGGCACCGTGCTGCTGTGTCTCGGCACGCTGACGTTCGTCCTGCCGTTCCTCTTCACCGTGGTCACCTCGCTGCGCACCGCGGCTGATGTGGCGAGGTCCCCCCTGGGCTTCCCGCACTCCCTGACCCTGCACAACTTCACCGAGGCCTTCGGGCAGATCCACTACGGGCGCAGCGCGCTGAACACCCTGCTCATCACGGGTCTGTCGTGTCTCAGCATCACCGTCATCGGCTCCCTGGCCAGCTACCCGCTGGCCCGCATCACCCAGAACTGGTCGACCTGGGTGTACCGGCTGTTCATCCTGGGCACCTCGGTACCGATCTTCGTGGTGGCGGCGCCCCTGTACCTGCTGATGCGGGACCTGAACCTGCTCGACAGCTACGCGGGAGTGGTCATCATCTACACGGCCATCAACCTCCCGGTCGCCGTGTTCTTCTACACCAGCTTCGTCCGCTCGATCCCCGTGGACCTGGAGGAGGCCGCCGCCCTGGACGGCTGCGGAGCCCTCCGTACCTTCTTCACCATCATCCTGCCGCTGCTGCGCCCGATCACCAGCACGCTGCTGACCTTCGTCGCCCTCCAGGTCTGGAACGACCTGCTGGTTCCGCTGGTCTTCCTGCAGGACCCCGACAAGCGCACCGTCATGGTGAACGCCTACTCCTTCATCGACCCGCACACCGTGCAGCCGACGACCCTGTTCCCGGCCGCCCTGCTCGGCGTGCTCCCGCTGCTGCTGATCTTCGTCTTCCTGCAGCGGCACGTGGTCGCCGGGATGTCGGCCGGCGCCGTCAAGTCGTAGAGCCCGGCCCGGCCGCCGAGGCCTGAACACGAACACCGTCACCGTCCAGGGCACTCCCATGCCCCGACACCCGGCATCCCCGCCGTCCCGAACATCCCGGAAGGACCATCCACCGATGTACGTGGTCTCATACTTCACCGACACCGACGAGGCGCTCCACCTCGCCTACAGCCACGACGGTGAGGAATTCTCGGTGGTGAACGGCGGCCGGCCCGTCCTACGGGGCACGGTCGGCACCGGCAGACTGCGGGATCCGTTCATCGGGGTGGGCCCCGACGGCCTGTTCCATCTGCTGGCCACCGACGGCTGGACGAGCCCCTGCATCGTCCACGCCACCTCGGCCGACCTGCTCACCTGGTCGGACCAGGAACTCGTCCCGGTCATGGCCGGCGTGGACGGAGCCCACAACGCCTGGGCCCCGGAGTTCTTCCTGGACCGCGGGACCGGGCTGTACCACCTCATCTGGTCGTCGGTCGTCGAGTCCGGGAGCACGGCCGCGGGCCGCGACTACGAACATGTCGGCCAGGACCACCGCATCTGGCACTGCACCACCGAGGACTTCAGCACGTTCTCGGCCCCCGAGGTCTTCTTCGATCCCGGTCACTCGGTCATCGACGCCACCGTGCGGCAGTTGGACGACGGCGGGTTCCTCATGGCCTTCAAGGACGAGCGTGGCACCAACGACCTCGCCACCGCACACAAGGACATCCACCTGACCGCCTTCGAGACCCCCGGCGGTCCGTACACCGCCGGCACCGGACCGGTCACCCCCTCGGTGGTGGAGGGGCCGTCGATCTTCCGGCGCGGGGGCGAGCTGGTCATGATCTTCGACCACTACCTCGAAGGGCGGTACGGGGCGGCTCGCAGCAAGGACGGCGTGGACTGGGAGCCCGTCTCCCTGGCGCTGCCGCCGGGCATGCGCCACGCCTCCGTCCTCGAAACGCCGCTCCCGCCCTCGATCCCGCCGTGCTGAGGCCCCCCGCCCCAGCCACAGATTCCGGACGTGCCCGCTTCGGCCGACCCGCCCGGTGCAGGAAGCCCCACGTCGCATCCCGCGGCGCGGAGAACACATTCACCCAGCAAGGAGCGTCGCAATGAAGCGTCGCAGATCGGACCGTCCGGGCCTCAGGGCCTCCCGCGTCCTCACCCTGCTCGCCACGCTGGCGGGCGCTCTGCTCCTCCCGGCCCCCGCCGCCATGGCGGCGGGCAGTGCCCACTACGTCGACTGCTCGGCCGCGACCAACGGCAACGGCACCCAGTCCAGCCCCTGGAACACCGTCACCAGCGTCAACAACACCACCTTCGGCGCGGGAGACAGCATCCTCTTCGCCGCCGGAACCACCTGCACCGGCCAGCTCACCCCGCAAGGCTCAGGCGCCTCCGGCAGCCCCGTCACCATGGGCTCCTACGGCACCGGCGCCAAGCCGGTCATCAACGCGGGCGGCGCCGTCGGCCCCGTCATCCACCTGCTCAACCAGCAGTACTGGGAGATCGGCGGCCTGGAACTCACCAACGCGGCCTCCTCCCCCGCCTACCGCTCCGGCGTCCTCGCCGAGAACAGCTCGGGCGGCGTCCTGCACCACATCCGGGTGCACGACATGAACATCCACCACATCAGCGGCTGGCCGGGCGGCTGGTACTCCACCAACGCGGGCGTCGGCGTCCAGACCGACCACACCGCAACCGTCTCCACCTGGGACGACGTGGTGATCGAGAACAACACCTTCGACCACGTGGACCGCATCGCCGTCGCCGTCACCCCGGACGGGGACGGCCAGGGCACCGGTCAGACCACGGGCACGGTCATCCGCAACAACACCATGACCTACGACGGCGCCGACGATGTCCTCGTCGTCAAGAACGACGGTGCCCTCATCGAGGGCAACAAGGCCGGCTACGGCGGCGCGAAGGCCACCTGCCCGCCCTCCGGTCAGTACTGCAACGGCGCCTCGGCCGGCATCTGGATGTCCGGCAGCAACGACACCGTCGTCCAGAACAACGAGGTGTACTGCCACGTCAACGGCGCCGACGGCACCGGCTTCGACGTCGACTGGGGCAACCACAACACCACGTTCCAGTACAACTACAGCCACCAGAACCTCGGCGGCTTCCTGCTGGTCATGCCGCCCTTCTCCATCGCCAACGAGCCGACGTCGACCATCGCCAGTGACGGCACGGTCGTCCGCTACAACATCAGCGAGAACGACGGCTCCAACGCCGGCTGCCCCGCCTCCGGCACCGCGTCCCACGGCTCCGGCGTCTTCCACTTCGTCGGCAACGTCCCCAACAGGAGCGGAAGTCCGGTCGCCGTCCCGCGGTTCTACAACAACAGCATCTACATCAACAAGAGCGGCCTGAACACCCCGATCCTGTACTCGCGCAAGGGCACCAGCGTCACCGGCAACCTGTCGTTCCGCAACAACGCGGTGTTCAACTACGGCACCGGCGGCTACTTCTCCAGCGTCAACTCCACCTACAACAACAACCTCTTCTACGGCAACCACCCGTCCTCCGAACCGGCCGATGCGGCGAAGGTCGTGACCGACCCGGAGTTCCGCAACCCCGGCAACGCGAATACCTCCTCCTCGTACACCGGCACCGACGCCTACCAGGTCCACCCCTCGTCCCCGGTGATCCGGGCCGGAATGGTCATCAGCAACAACGGCGGCAAGGACGCCTTCGGCAACACGGTCTCCGCCACGGAGGCACCCAACATCGGCGCCGACAACGGCACCGGCGGCAACCTCGTCTCCAACGCCGGCTTCGAGACGGGCGCGATGAGCCCCTGGACCAACAGCGGCGCCGCCCCCTCCGTCACTGCCTCGGGCGCCCACACCGGCGGATTCGCCCTCACCACCCAGGCGAGCGGCAGCGGCGCCAACCAGAGCATCACCGGCCTCAGCCCGAACAGCACCTACCTGCTGACCGGTTGGGCCAAGGTGGCGAACGCCGGGGAGACCCTCGCCATCGGCGTCAAGAACTACGGCGGCACGGAGAAGTTCACCAACGTGGCCACGACGTCGTACTCCCGGGCCGCGGTGCTGTTCACCACGGGCAGCACCAACACCTCGGCCCTGGTCTACTGCTGGAAGAACACCGGCGGCACCGGCACCGGCAACTGCGACGACCTCGCGGTGGAACGGATCTCCACCCCCTCCGACGTGCTGACCAACGCGGGCTTCGAGACCGGCTCCCTGAGCCCCTGGACCCGAAGCGGCGGCGGCGCGCAGTCCAACGTGGTCGCTTCCAACGCCCGCACCGGCACCTACTCCCTGCAGACCGGCGCCGCCACCAGCGGTGTCGAGCAGTCCGCCACCGGCCTCACCGCGGGCAGCACCTACCTGCTGGCCGGCTGGGCCAAGGTCGCGAACGGAAGTGAGCAGGTCGCCGTCGGTGTGAAGAGCTTCGGCGGCACCGAGACCTACCTGCGCACCTCCAGCACCGCCTACTCCCAGCAGCCGATCTTCTTCACCACCGGCAGCACCAACACCTCGGCCGCGGTCTACTGCTACAAGGACACGGGCTCCTCGGCCGGCTACTGCGACGACTACACCCTGATCAAGCTCTCCTGACGGCACACGGCCCTCAAGGAGAATCCTTTCCCCACAGTGGGGGGGGGGGGGGGGGCCCCGCCCCCCCCCCCCCCCCCCCCCCCCCGGCAGCGAGAGCGGGGGGGGGCCCCCGGGCGGGTTGGGGGCGGGGGCTTGTCT
>NZ_JBEXSR010000001.1:0-140793 GCF_040613735.1 Streptomyces sp. NPDC006235 | reverse complement strand
GCCTGCGTGTAGGGGTGGGTCGGGTGCTCGTAGATCTCCGTGTCCGTACCGATCTCGGCCAGGCCGGGATCACCCGGCCCGCCCACCCGACCCACGCCAGGAGTACCGGTACGGAGGGCCGGCCATGCGGGACGTTCCGGCGGCGAGCAGTCCTCATCGCCGCCGTCACCGGCCGAGCACTGCAGTGGTACGGCCCGGAAACCGGCAAGTGAAAGGGGGCCGAGCGCCGGCCGCTCCGAGGATGCGCGCTGGAGCTGGTGCTCGGCCTCGTCTTCGGTGTCGTCCTGCCCTTCGTGGTGATCGAGCTCGTACGGTTCAGGCTGCTGGGCGCCGAGCCCAAGCTTCAGCCGCTGCTGCCCCTGGCCATCGGCGTGACCTTGTACGCCCTGTGCCACCTCACGCACGCCAACCCCTACCTCGCCGCGTTCTCCGCGGGAGCGGTGCTCACCGCGCGGTCGCTGGAGGCGAAGGAGGCGTTCGAGCCGCTCGGCGAGGCGCTGGCGGAGCTGGCCAAGTTCGCCGCGCTCCTGGTCTTCGGAGCGCTTCTGACGCCACAGCTGTTCGGCGACCTGTCCTTCGGCGGCTACGTCACCGTCGTGCTCGCGATCGTGCTGATCAGGCCGGCCTCGCTGCTGCTGTCGCTGCTCGGCACCCGGTTCACCCGGCAGGAGAAGCTGGTCGCCGCCTGGTTCGGGCCGAAGGGCTTCGCCTCCGTCGTGTATGGCCTGCTGGTGCTCCAGGCCGGGATCCCGCAAGGCGAGGAGGCGTTCACCCTGATCGCCGTGTGCATCGCCTTCTCGATCGTCGCCCACAGCTCCACCGACGTGCCGATCGCCCGTCTCTTCAAGGTCGAGGACATCGCCGGCATCCCTGGCGACGAATCGGCTCCCGTCACCGCCGGTGAAGCCCGCTGATCGTCAGCCGAGTCCGCTGACCGGGAAGGCGGGAGAGAATCACTCAACAGAGACGGACGAGGACGGACGGGTGACCGAGCGCGTAAGTCCGGCCGTCCCTACCTCCTGCCAGCTGACGGCTCCCGCAGTCGGCCAGGGGAAGAGGAGCGGGCATGAGGGGAAATAATCGCGTCTTGCGTCTGCTGGAAGGACTGTGCGCGGTCATCGCGCTGCTCTACGCGGCGCTCTTCGTGCTGTTCACCAACTACGATGCCCTGCCGGTCGCCTATGAGAACGGCGACCTCACCTCGACGATCGCGGTCTTCACGGGGGCGTGCGTCGGCTGGCTGGGCCTGCGCGTGGTCCGCTCCCCTCGCCACTCTCCCTTGCTGATCATTGGCGCGTGCGCCGTCTGTCTGGTGACCGTGATGTGGTGGACGACCCTCCCCACTGCGGAGGTGCAGAACACCACGCCCACCCCGGGCACCGGGAGCTCCCGGCACCCGCAGGCCCCCAACGGCGATCCCGGCACCGCGCCCTCTCCGGCCCCACCCACTGCCAGACCGTAATCAGCCTCGAGTGGAGCCTCGGCGCCCGCCTCGCCCGGGAGCGGGTGTGGATGCCGCATCTCAGTCCGCGTCGCCGCCCGGCGCCGGCCGTGCGGCGTGCCGGGCCGTGGAGGTCATGGCCAGGTGTCGCGGGTCGCTCGCCCGGTTGATCGCCGTCTCGACGGCGGCGATCCGGTCGGCCAGGAGACCGAGGGCGGAGACGGCCCGGGCGAGTTGGTCGTCCTCGGACCCGCCGAGGGACTGGGCTCGGACGTGGGCCGCCTTCACCTCGGTCCAGCGGGCCGACTGCTCGGCAGTGAGAGTGCCGCGCAGTTCGGCCAGCTTGAGGAGATTGGCTTCGGCTCCGGTGGTGAGGGTCTGAGCTTCGGCCCGGTACTGGTCCTCGATCAGCGCGGCCAGTTCGTCTTCGTTCATGACGGGCTGCACGCGTTGGGCGATCTTGTTCATGGTGCGGTAGGAGCCCTGGAGCCGGAAGGGCGGTTCCGTGCGGGTCGTGTCCGGCTGGGCCGCCGAGGCGATGTAGGCCGCGTTCACGGCCAGGACCGTTTCCCGGGCGGTGAGCAGGTGACGCAGTACGGCCAGGATTCGCTCCAGTTCCGCTGGGGCGTATGGGTGCGTCAGGCGGTCCGCTCGCGCCGCCGGGTCGTGCTGCGCGAGGCCGATCAGCAGGTCGAGGTCGGCGCGGTCGCGGCCGGCGAGCGGGGCGAGGACGGGGTTGGCGGTGAGGGCGTTCTCGATGAAGCTGAGCGCGAAGACGTCGTCCTTGCCGGTCAGGACATCGCCGAGGTTCCACACATCGGCACGGTTGGCGAGCATGTCGGGCACCTGGAAGCGGCTGCCGGACTCGGTGTAGGGGTTGCCGGCCATGCAGACGGCGAAGCGTTTGCCGCGCAGGTCGTACGTGCGCGGTTCGCCGTCCCGCACGCCCTCGATGCGGCGGGTGGCGTCGCAGAGGGGGATGAACTTCTGGAGCAGTTCGGGCGAGGTGTGCTGGATGTCGTCCAGGTAGAGGAGGGTGTTGTTGCCTGCCGCCAACGCGAAGTTGATCTTCTCGACCTCCTGGCGGGCAGTGGCGTTCGGGGCCTCGGCAGGGTCGAGCGAGGTGACGGTGTGGCCGAGTGCCGGGCCGTCGACCTTGACCAGGATCATGCCGAGCCGGTCGGCGACGTACTCCATGAGGGTCGTCTTGCCGTAGCCGGGCGGGGAGATGAGCAGGAGCAGGCCACCGGAGTCGGTGCGCTTGGACTCGCCGGTGGTGCCGAGCTGCTTGGCGAGGCTGTTGCCGATGAGCGGCAGGTACACCTCGTCGATGAGTCCGCTGCGTACGAACGCCGACATCACACGCGGCCGGTACTCGCCCAGGCGGAGACGGACACGTTCGGCGTCCACCAGGGCTGTGCGGCGCTGCTGGTAGGCGCGGTGGCCGGGTACGTCTCGGGTGCGGAAACGCCGTGTGCGGGCAAGGAGTTCGTCGACGCGGACCGTGAGGGCACGGCCGGTGATGCGGGGGTGGGTGCCGAGCAGGCCCGTTACGGTCTGCGTGAGCGGCGCGTCGGACTCGTAACGGGGCAGGCCGGGGCAGAGTTCGGCGGTCACCGCCTCGGCGAGGTCACCTGGGGTGAGGTCGGTGCCGGTGGCGCTGGTGTACGCCGTCAGCCATGCCTCGACCAGTTGCGCGCGGGCGGCCGGGTCGGTGAGGGCGGTGAGGTCGTCGTCGTAGGCCGAGGTGCCCACGGTGCGGCGGAACTTCTCCAGCAGGGTGCGGGTGCCGGTGCTGATGACGAAGCCGGGCGGGCCACTGGTCAGCTCTTCGAAGAGGTACGTGGCCGCCGCTTCTCCGCCTGCTACGTCCGCCAGCTCCCGTTGCAGGTCGGCGATGGCGGGTGCCAGGCCGAAGGTGTCCCGGGCCCGGGCGAGGGACACCGCGCGCCGGGTCCAGCTCTGGCGCTCCCCGTCCGTCGTGCCGTGCGCCCAGAACATCTGGGCGGCTGCTCGCGCGGCCGGCTCGTGCCGCAGCGGACCGGCGCCCTCGTGCAGGCGCAGGAGCGCGGTGAGGATCGCTGTCGCGTCGTGGTCGTGGACCCCGCGCTCGTAGCCCTCGTCGTACGCCGCCTCGGCGGCCTGCCGCACGAGGGCGGGCAGGTCGGCCTCCGCCAGTGCCTGGGGACCGTGTTCGTCCAGCAGGCGGGCGGCGAGGTGCTCGGCCCGGTAGACCTCGGGTGACTCCGAGGGCAGGGGACGCTCCCAGTACGGGCGGGTGGCGGTGAAGTCGGGATCCGTGACCGGGGAGCGGTAGTCGGTGCCGGTCAGGGCGAAGGCGAGGGTGTCGCCGTGCGGGACGAGGGTGAGGTCGAGGGGCTGGGTGTTGACGGCGAAGCGGTGGGTGCCGAGGCGGATCGTGCGGCCGTCGTCGGTGTACAGGTCGGTGCGGTCGCGCAGGGCCCGGAGCGCCTCCTGGCGGGCGGCCTTGAGGCGGCCGTCGAGCTCCTCGGCCCTCACTTGGTCGCCGAGGTCGCGCAGTTCGTCGGCGATGCGGCGGACCTTGGCGGGCATCGGGTCGGAGGTGAAGTACGTCGCGACGGCGTCCGTGTCCGGCTGGGCGGCGGCCCGGCGGGCGACGGTCCGCAGGACGCGGGCCGCCGAGTCGGCCAGGCGTTCGGCGCGCCGGGCGCGGGCGTCGGCGAGGGTCTGCTTGCGGGCGGAGAACGCCTCGTGGATCTCGTCGCGCTTGTCGGCGAGAGTGGTGAGGAAGTCGTCGAACTCGGCGAACCGGGACTCCAGGTTCTCCACCTGTACGAGCAGGCGGGCGAGCTGCTCGTCGCAAGCCTCCGGGCTGTCGGCGGCGGTGAGCGCGCCGGTGACGGACTGGCCGAGCAGGGCGAGTTCGGCGGCGAACTCAGCCCGTCCCTCCCGGTCGAGGAGCTCGCGGCGACGGCCGTCGAGGGCGGCGCGGGCACGGTTGACGCCGCCGAGGACCTCGGCGATGCGCTCCAGGATCGCGGTGCGGACGGTGGCGTCGGCAATGTCGAGACCGGCGACGACCTCGGTCACCGTGCGCAGCTCATCGGTGAGTTCGTCCGTGCGGGCTGCGATGGGCGCCGCCTCGGCCACGGTGGCGATCTCCCCGGCATCGGCGACGAGTTGCTCGACCTGCCCATGGTGATCGGCGAAGGCGTCCTGGCGGGCGAGGTGCGCCACGGCGCGCCGGCCGAAGGCGGCGAGGTCGGACTCGGTGTCCGCGGCCAGTTCGTCGATGCGGGCGGTGTCCGCGTACCGCATGTCCTTGAGGGTGAGCAGATGGCCCTGCGCGCGGCGCAGCTCGGTCAACCCGGTCACCCAGCCTGCCGCGCCGCGTGGGGCCTCGCCCCGCAGCCGTCGTACGACCTCGGCGACCCGCGCGGCGGCTTCGGCGAGCGTGTCCTCGGCCTGCCGGGTGAGGGCCTGGACGGTCTCGAACTCGGCCAGGACCTGTTGGGCCGTGTCGCGGAGTTGAGCCAGCGGAGTGTGGAGGTCGCCGAGTTCGGGGTCGGCCAGCCAGTGGTGGGTGTCCGCCGCCCGGGCGCAGGCGGCCAGCAGTGCCTCGTACACCTCGCTCGTGGGGGCCGTATAGGCGACGGCTCCGGTGATGGAGAGGCAGTCGGAGATGCCGCGCACGAGGTCGGCGTTGCCGATGCGTGCCAGGGGACCGGTGCCGACCGGCTGGGCGGCGGCGTGGGTGTCCGAGACGTACGGGGAGTTCCACAGCTGCACGGGGTGGACGCGCTGCGGTTCCCCGGCGTCGGCCCGGAGGATCGCGAGCGCGCCGTCGTCGAAGAGCGCCCAGCCTTGGCACGGGAGGGGGTTGGCCATCTCCTTGCGGATCGTGTTGTACGGCAGGAGGAGGCTGCGGCCCTCCACGCGTGCGTGGAAGGCGTAGAGCACGTCCTCGCCGTTCGGAGAGCGGATCTCTCGCTCGAACTCAAGGTCTGCCGTGTCGAGTTCGTACGTCTTGTGGCTGCCGGTGGCCAGGCAGTAGCCGCCAGGGAAGACGATTCCCTGGTCCTCGGGCAGGCGGCGGCACGCCCGGCCGATGCCGTCGAGGCGGACGACGGTTCTGGTGAGGGTGTTGAACACCAGGTGGCGGTCGGTGTCCTCCTTGTAGGGGCGGACGCGCAGGAGGATCAGGGCGCCCACCCGCGCGTGGGCGATGTCCGCGTCCGCGAGGGCCTGAAGTGGCTCGTCGACGGGCTCGGTGTGAACGCCTTCTGCCGTCTCGGTGTCGTCGTCGGCCTTGACGGTCAGCACACCGCCGACCGTGGAGACGAACACCTCGCCGTGGATGGAGACGAGCGGGTGCCGTCCGAGGACGTGGTCCTCGCGCGTGCTGTCGGTCCATTCGACGTCGTGGGACGGGGGGAGGACGTGGTCGCGATCGCCCCGCGCGTCGAGGAAGGTGGCCCGTCCGCTGTCGGGGAGGGCCCAGCGCAGCACCCGCGTGTCGTCCGCCTTCTCACCGGTCTGGAAGACGGCGAGCAGCTTGCCCTCGGTGCGCAGGAGCCGGAGCAGGCGGGCGTGGCGGTAGTAACGGTGCAGGGCGGCGAACTCCCGGACGAAGGCGGGGTCGTCGAGCAGGCCGGGGACGGCGTCGTCGGGCAGCCGTTCCAGGTTGCGGTCGTACAGGGCAAGGACGTCGCCGACGCGTGTGTCGGCCTCCCGGCTCGGGACCGCGTTGCAGCTGGACAGCAGCACCTCACCCACCGCGACGACGTCCCGGGGCACCGCCGCGTGCTCGGTGCGCAGTCGCTTCGTGCCGGCGAGCTCGAACCGCGTCGAGCCGAACTCCTCGCTCCGGCGGGCGTTGAGCGCCTCGGCGCGCCGGGCCAGTTCGGCGGCCTGGGCGGTGAGGCGGTCGCGCAGCACCTCGTACGTGCCCCTGTCCACGGGGTCGTACGTGCCGGCGTCCGGGACGGTCGTCATGGCATGCCTCTCGGGAAGTCGGGGAACGTGGTCCGGAGCCGCCGTCCCCTGTGCGGCGGCTCCGGACCGAAGGGGCGGGTCAGGCGCGGGCGGCACTGCCGTTCAGGGTGGTGAGCGGCTTGTCCGCCAGGCCCAGCTCGCCGGCCCTGTCGAGCAGCTGCTGGAGCTGCCCCGAGTCGGCCCCGCCGGTCTTCATCAGCTTCATCAGCAGCGCCGAGACCGTCAGGTTCTGGACGTCGGCCGTGGTGACCGAGCCGAGGATGCGGCCCAGGTCGTCGGTGAAGCTGGAGGTGCCGTCCAGCCAGGGCCGGGCCAGGGCCTGCGCTGTCTCGGAGTGCTGGACGAACCCGTCGACGCCCTTGCCGAGTGCGATCGAGGACATCAGCCGGTCGAAGAAGACCGACTCGCCGCCGACGATGCTGATGTCGGCGCTCTCCAGGCCGGTGGCGAGCACCGTGGCCTGCGCCTCGGCGACCTGCCGCTGCACGTCGAGGCCCGCGAGGCGGATCTCCTTGTCCGCCTGCACGCGCAGCCGGTACTCCTCATGGCCGCGCGAGGCGTCGTCGAGGGCGGCCATGGCCGCGGCCTTCTGGGTCAGGCCCTCGGCCTCGGCCTTGAGCTTCTCGCCGATGGCCGCGGCGTCCGCGAGTGCCTGGGCCTGCGCGCCTTCGGCCTCCGCCCGGAGCCGGGCCTCGGTGGCGGCGGCTTCAGCGCGGCCGGCCTTCTCGATGACGTCGGCTTCCTTGTCACGGACCTGGACGGCCGCGAGCCCTTCGGCAGCCGCCTCGGCCTGGATACCCTCGGCGAGGCGGAGCTTGGCCTGGGCGTCGAGGTCGGCCGTCTTCAACCGGGCCTGTGCCAGCGTCAGTTCCTCGGACGCACGGTGCGTGGCGGCCTGCTCGGCGGCTTCGGCGGCCTTGATGTCCTTGACCAGCTTCTCCTGCGCCTCTGCTTCGACGGCGATGATCAGCGTCTGCCGCTGCCGCTCCGCCTCCTCCACGGCCCGCAGCTTCTTGATGGACTCCTCCTGCTCGGCGACCGTGCGGTCCACGGCGACGCGCTCGCGGATGACCTCGGCGATGTCCCGCTTCTCCGCCTCGACCTCCTTCTCGGCGGCGATCCGGGTCAGCTGCGTCTCCCGCTCCCGGCCGATGACTTCGAGGAGCCGGTCCTTCTCGATGCGCTCGTTCTCGATGGCGATGACCCGCTCGCGGTTCTTCGCGGCGACGGCCACCTCGCGGGCCTGGTTCTCGCGCTGCACGCCGAGCTTCTCCTCGGTGGCCAGGAAGGCGCCCTGGGCCCGCAGCCGCTCCTCCTCCACCACCCGTGCCGTCTCGGCCTCTTCCCGGGCCCGGACGGTCGCGATCTCCCGCTTCTGCTTGGTCTCGGCGTCGGCCTGCCGGCGCTCCAGCTCCAAGATGGCCTCGCGGGCGTCGACGTTCTGCCGCGTGATCTCCTTCTCCTCCGTGCGCTGCGCCTCGTTGGTGCGCACGTGCTCGATGACCGTCAACTCGGTGATCTTGCGGATGCCCTGGGCGTCGAGGACGTTGGACGGGTCGAGCTGGGCGACCGGCGTCTGCTCCAGGTAGTCGATCGCCGCGTCCTCCAGGTGGTAGCCGTTGAGGTCGACGCCGATGACCTCGATGATCCGGTACCGCAGTTCCTCGCGCTTGGTGTACAGGTCGGTGAAGTCCAGTTGCTTGCCGACGGTCTTCAGCGCCTCGGAGAACTTCGCGTGGAACAACTCCTGCAGCGTGTCCCGGTCGCTGGCCCGGGCGGTTCCGACGGCCTGCGCGACCTTGATGACGTCCTCGACGGTCTTGTTGACCTTGACGAAGAATGTGATCCGGATGTCGGCGCGGATGTTGTCCTGGCAGATCAGACCGTCCTTGCCGGTCCGGGTGATCTCGATGGCCTTCACCGAGATGTCCATCACCTCGGCCTTGTGCAGCACGGGCAGCACGACCTGCCCGGTGAAGGTCACGTCGACCTTCCGCAGCTTGGAGACGATCAGCGCCTTGCCCTGCTCCACCTTGCGGAACAGCAGGGAGACGAGCAGTACGGCGAGCAGGGTGACGGCGACGAGCACGCCGGCGCCCAGGAGGATGACATTCATGGCATACGTCCTTGAGGCGTGAAGGAAAACGAAGCGGGAGGGGGTTGGCGACGAAGGCCGACGGGGGTACTGCTCAGGCGGCGTGGTCCACGTGGTCGCGTGCTCGGCCGCGGCCGGACAGGCCGGGTTCGTCCGGGAAGAGCCGGTGCAGGGGACGCACGAACAGGCAGGTCAGTCGCCATGCGACGGGCAGGGCGGCGACGGGCAGGACCATGCGCAGCAGCCCGGTGGCGGCACACGGCGGCGCGCACACGGCCAGCAGGAGGACGCCCCCAACGCTGAGGAACCAGGCCACAACCGTCAGCATGGTGACGGCTACCGCCACGGGTACGCCGCCCATGCCCCAGGCACGGAGGTTCGCGTCCGCGTCGAAGGTGCCGACCGAGGTGAAACCCGCGGCGACGAGGAGCCAGAAGCACAGCAGCACGACGAGGGCGGTGGTCAGGAGGATCGTGGGCGGGCCGGTGGCGACCGCCAGCAACGTCCGCATGCCGTACCCCCTGTCTCGTCCGCACTGCCCGTCAACCGCGCCGGCGGAGCACCGCTCGCTCAGGGTTCGGTGCCGGACACCTGCCGGTGTCCGGCACCGCATTCCCCGGTAGTGCTCCCCGCAGCCCATGCTGCACCCCCGGCACACGCCCGCGCATTGCCGGTTCCCGGCAGTGTTGTCTAGGGTCTGGATGCCGGTCAGCCGCTAAGAAGCCGTCAGCGGCGCGTCAAGAACTCGGGGGAAATATGGCGGAGTTGGGGATTCCGGAGGAGTATCTGGAGGGATACGCCCAGGTACTGGCCGAGGTCGCGGCCACGGGTCGGCGCCTCACCCGGGAAGAACTCGCCTTCCGACGGGCACTCGGAGAGCAGGCGGCTGACGCCGGCCACGGGCTGCGGGCCCTGGTCAGCGCCCATCTGACCGCCGCACGCGCCGCATGGCCGGCCGGCCCCGCGTCGGTCGACAGCGTCCTGGCCGCCGTGCACCAGGCGACAGACGCCTTCGCCGAGGGCTTCGAGCGCGCCCAGCGCCAGGCCGTACGGCAGGAGGAGGCCGCACGCCGCGAGTTCATCGACGACCTCCTCTACGGCCGCAGCGACCTCGGACGCCTCGCCGAACGTGCCGAACGGTTCGGACTGCGTCTCTCCCACGCCCACGCCGTCGCCGTCGCCGAGGGCCCGACCGCCTACGAGGAGGGCGACCCCGTGCCCCGCCAGGTGGAACGCGCCCTCATCTCCCGCTTCGGCGACCGCAGCATCCTGCTCACCACCAAGGACGGCCGGCTGCTGTGCATCGCCCCCGGCCCGCAGGAGGAAGTCCTCGCCCACTTCGCGAAGCAGGCCCACGTCGCCACCGACGGCGGCCGGGTCGCCATCGGCCGCCCCCAGCCCGGCCCCGGCGGGGTCGTCCACTCCTACGAGGAGGCACTCAACGCCCTGGAACTCGCCGAGCGCCTCGAACTGGAGGACCCCGTGCTGCGGGCGGCCGACCTGCTCGTCTACCCCGTCCTCACCCGTGACCGGCAGGCCATGGCCGAACTCGTCGTCAACACCCTCGGCCCGCTCACCACGGCCCGCGGAGGCGCCCAGCCCCTCCTGGACACCCTCACCGCCTACTTCGACTCCGGCTGCGTGGCCGCCGAGGCAGCTCGCCGCCTCACCCTCAGCGTGCGGGCCCTGACCTACCGGCTGGAACGCATCCACAAGCTCACGGGCGCCAACCCGGCCGAGCCGGCCCACCGCTACATGCTGCAGACCGCGGTGATCGGAGCACGACTGCTGGACTGGCCCGCCCAGGAACTCTGACGCGCACCGCGGACGAGATCAGGTGCGGGCCACTTCGCCGGTGTCCGGCACCGAAAGTCGGAGGGATGACGTGCGGGCCCGAACCTGTCGAGTCCGCTCCGGACGGCTACGCCGAGACGACGGAGTTCGACGGGTTCAACACGTCGGCCCACAGCCATACTTGACCATGCGGGGTCATCCCGTGGTGACGTGACTCGGGAGAGGCAGCAAGCCGGTGAACAGCGACACTCAGAGTGTGAGCAAGGCCGAGGTACGGCTCAAGTGGGACCCGAGTCCCTGGAACCAGCCATCCCACCATCTCGACATCATCGCCACGACCTACTCGGCGGACGCCCCCTACGGCCCGCCCGTGTACGTCGTCCACTTCGACAGCCGCTCCCCGGACGGCACCATCAACATGGGCCGGCACAGCCAGACCGGTCAGGGTTTCGGCTACGTCGAGGTCATGACCCTGGAGCTCGATCGCCTCGCTTCCTCCTTCGCCCGGGTGGTCGTGGGCGTGGCGATCCACCAGAACAACGGCCCCAAAACCTTCGGTGACGTTTCGAACGCCGGCGTACTGGTCGTCGAGGGGTACAGGGAGCTCCTCAAAGACGACTTCACCCAGGTCTCGGGGTCCACCGCGGCGACGGTCGCGGAGTTCACCCGGGACACTTCCGGAGCCTGGACGTTTCACGAGATGGTCCGCGGCTTCGACAGCGACCCCACGGTCTTCACCGAGGAGATGGGCAACGCCCCACAGCCGTGACCCGGTGTGGTCGGGTGCGTCGTTGGTTCCGAAACGATGGGTGCAGAAAATCGTCGCCAGGAACTCTGACTCGCCCTGCGGACGAGGTCACGTGCGGGCCAGTTCGGCGGCGCCGAAGGACACGTCGAAGCGGTCGCACCAGATGCTCACGCTGGTGAACCGGGACGGGTCGACGTCGGCGGGCACGGTGTAGTTCTGACTGCCCTTGTTGCCCTTGAGCTTGCCGAGGCTCACGTACGCGCCGTCGTCGAAGACGTGCCAGCCGGCTCGCCCCTCCTTCACCGGCGCGTCGGTCAGCCACACGCGCAGATCCGGGCCGTTGCTGGTGTCGAGGTCCTCCAGCCGTACGACATGAGATCCGTCGGCGAGCCGTACGAGCTTCACCTTGCCCGAGGTGGCGTGCTCGTGGCTGATCAGTTCGCCGCCCGCCAGCGTCCGGGGCCGGGGTGCCGGGGAAGGGGACACTGACGGCGCTCCGGCCGGAGGGACCGCAGGGGCTACGGCACTGGGCAGGGCCTCCTGCACGGTTTCGTCCTGCCACAGCTTCCACGGCTGGAACCAGTACAGCCCCAAGCCGACACCGGCGAGCGCCACCACCAGCACTCCGATGACCCACGGCCTGCCCCGCGTCTTCCGTCCCTGCCCCATGCCCGCCTCGATTCCTGAGTGCTTCCTCCGCTCTATTCAACGGGGCGCGCGGGCGGCGTGTGCCCCGACGCGGATGACGGAAGTCTTACGTCGCGGCGACGCCCGCGAGCCTGGCCGCCTTTTCGATAGATGCCCGATGAACGGAACTCGGGTTCCGCATAACGGTCCGATATCGCTCGCTGGCATTTTCGGCTGTAACTGCGAGTCATGTGATCTGCATCACTAAAGACTCGGCAAAGACCGTGGTAGAACTGCGCAACTCCGCAGGTGGAACCGCTCATCACCACAGCGCGGAGCGGTCGGCATGCACCGGCATCACGACCAGGGTGATCACAATCCGCATCCGCGGAGCGCCCGACCAGCGTCGCCGATCGGACAACGGCGTTCGTTCAGAGACCGCACATCAAACCGGCGGCACCACCCCCGTGTCCCGGGCTCGCACCATCGAGGTAGCCACTGTGTCACTCGACTCCGTCACCCAAAACGTCGACGAAGCCGTCAGCGATTTCTTCGAACCCATAGCCAAGTGGCTCGGGGACATCGTCTTCTACTCGGTTCCCGTCGGCGGAACCGAACTCCCCCTCATCGTCGCCTGGCTCGTCGTCGCCGGTCTGGTCTTCACCGGCTGGTTCGGGCTCGTACAGGTCCGCAAGTTCAAACTCGCGTTCGACGTGGTGCGCGGGAAGTACGACGAGAAGGGGTCGACGGGCGAGGTCAACCACTTCCAGGCCCTGACCGCCGCCGTCTCCGGCACGGTCGGCCTCGGAAACATCGCGGGTGTGGCCGTCGCCGTCTCCATCGGCGGCCCCGGCGCCACGTTCTGGATGATCCTGTGCGGCCTGCTCGGCATGGCCACCAAGTTCGTCGAGGTCACCCTCGGCGTGAAGTACCGCGAGGTGCACGCCGACGGCACCGTCTCCGGCGGCCCGATGCACTACCTGCCCAAGGGCCTCAAGGACCGCTTCGGCAACGGCGGCGCCAAGCTCGGCAAGGTGCTCGCCGTCCTCGCCTCGATCATGATCCTCTTCTTCGGCCTGTTCGGTGGCAACCTGTTCCAGACCAACCAGAGCTACGCGCAGATCTCCTCGACCTTCGGCGGCGAGGACGGCTTCCTGGCCTCCTCCGCCGGTGCCGTCCTCTTCGGCCTGGTCGTCTCCGCGCTGGTCGGCCTGGTGCTGCTCGGCGGCATCCGCTCCATCGCCTCCGTCACCAGCCGGCTGGTGCCCGCGATGGCCGGTATCTACATCGTGGCCTGCCTGGTCGTCATCCTGGGCAACGTCACCGCGGTGCCGGGCGCCTTCCGGACCATCCTGCAGGGCGCCTTCGAGGCCGAGGGCGTCGCGGGCGGTGTGCTCGGTGCTTTGATCATCGGTTTCCAGCGCGCCGCGTTCTCCAACGAGGCCGGTCTGGGCTCGGCGCCGATCGCCCACTCCGCGGTCAAGACCAACCACCCCGCGAGCGAGGGTCTGGTCGCCCTGCTGGAGCCGTTCATCGACACGGTCGTCATCTGCACCATGACCGCGCTGACCATCGTCATCGCCGACCCGGCCAGCTGGGGCGAGGCCCGCGCCGGTGAGAGCATCGGCGGCGTCACCATCACCTCCGACGCCTTCGAGACCGTACTGCCCTGGTTCCCGGCCGTGCTCACGATCGCGGTGCTGCTGTTCGCCTTCTCCACGATCCTGACCTGGGGCTACTACGGCCTCAAGGCCTGGTCGTACCTGTTCGGCAAGAGCAAGACCAGCGAGACCGTCTTCAAGGTCATCTGGAGCCTGTTCGTCGTCCTGGGTGCCCTGATGTCCCTCGACTCGCTGATCAGCCTCGCCGACTCCGCGCTCTTCCTGCTGTCGGTCTTCAACATCATCGGCCTGTACCTGCTCGCCCCGGTCGTCAAGCGCGAGCTCAACTCCTTCCTGGAGTTCGTCCGCGCCCGCAAGGCCGGCGAGATCAGCGACGACGGCGACGAAGACCAGGAGTCGGTGAAGACCACCGTCTGACCGCCCCCCGGCGGCCCGGCTCCTGTACGGGCCCGTACCCACCTCGCGCCTTGGTGGGTACGGGCCCGTACGTCTGCCGCCACGACCGACGACCGACGAATAGCCGCCTACTACGACCGGCCGCCGAGCTCCGCACGGTCGCGTCGCCGGTCGAGGTAGCCGATGGCCGGGGTCGCCATGACGCCGTGCAGCACCACCGAGATCACCACAGTGAGGGCCACGATGGCCCACAGCTCCCGCTCCAAGCCGCCGAAGGAGTCCTGCCCCAGGGCGTAGGACAGGTAGAACAGCGAACCGATCCCCCGGATCCCGAACAGAGCGACCACGCCACGCTCCTTCTTCTCCATGGCGGTCCGTGCCTGCGCCAGCCACCCCGAGAGCGGCCGTACGACCAGCAGCACCAGGGCACCGACGACCGCGCCCGCCCACGTCAGGGCGGACAGGGCGCCGTCCACCAGGTATCCGCCCAGCAGGAACAGCAGCACGGCCGTGAGCAGCCGTTCGATCTGCTCGGTGAACTCGTGCAGCACCTTGTGATAACCGTGGCTGCGCTCGGCGGCCCGGATGACGCAGGCCGTCACGAACACGGACAGGAAGCCGTAGCCGTGGAGCACCTCGGCGATGCCGTAGGACACGAAGGTGGCTCCCAGCGCCACGAAGCCCTCCATGTGCTCGGACAGCCGCAGCACCGACGTACGTACCCGGAAGAACATCCACCCCAGCAGCCAGCCGACACCGCCCCCGACGGCCAGCCCGACAGCGCACTTGCCCAGCAGGTCGGTCAGCGCCCACGAACCGATCCAGTCCGCCGACCACCCCGTCCCAGCCGCCGCGGCAAGGGCGATGGCCGCGTAGACGAACGGAAAGGCGAGCCCGTCGTTCAACCCCGCCTCGCTGGTCAGGGAGAACCGCACCTCGTCCTCGTCTCGCTCAGTGCCGAGCGGCTCGCCCACGCGCACCTCACCGGCCAGCACGGGATCCGTGGGCGCGAGCACGGCGCCCAGCAGCAGGGCGGCGGCGGGCGGCCAGTCCAGCAGCCCCCAGGCCAGCAGGGCGACGACCGCCACGGTCAGCGGCATCGTGACACCCAGCAGCCGCCACGTCGTGGACCACCGGCGCCACGCGAAGGGCCGGTCGATGGCGAGCCCGGCGCCCATCAGCGACACGATCACGCACACCTCGGTGGTGTGTTCGACCCACAGCCGATCACGCACGGGGTCCACGGCCGGCACGCCCACCGGCAGGAGCTCGATGAGAACCCCCGCGGCGAGGAAGACCATGGGCAGGGACAGCGGCCGCTTGGAGACCACCCGGGGCAGCACGGCCGCGCCCAGGGCCCCCAGGCCCAGACAGACGTAGACCACGTCCGAAAGCGTCACTATGACCCTCCTGCCAGACGCGATCTTCTCCCAGGTCAGGTGTGTACCCCGTTCCCCCCGATGCCTCGCCCGAGTGCGTCACCGGGCTCGCTGCCTGCCTGGTTGCGACGGAAGAGGTGGGGGGTGGGCCGACGGACCCGCTCCGGCTAGGGTGTGAAGAACGCGTCAATGAGACGCGGGGTGTGCCGGGAAGTCTGGTCGGCGTCCGCAGGGACGTGTGCCCTTTTCGCCGACGCCCGGAGGTTCGCCGCCTTGGCCGCCACCCCGCCCCGCAACTCGTTCCTCGGTCTTCTCCCCTGGCCCGAACGACAGGCAGTGGCCCGGGCCCTGCGCACCGAGACGGTGGGCGGCCTCGTCCTGCTGGCCGCCGCGGTGGTCGCGCTGGTGTGGGCGAACACCCCGCTCAGCAGCGCTTACACCACCATCCGCGACTTCCACTTCGGGATACCCGCACTGGGCCTGGACCTCTCGGTCGGCCACTGGACGTCGGACGGCCTGCTGACCGTCTTCTTCCTGGTCGCCGGGATCGAGCTGAAGCGGGAACTGGTCGTCGGCTCTCTGCGCACCCTGGCGACGGCCGCGTTGCCGGTCATCGCCGCCGTGTGCGGCATGGCCGTACCCGCCGCCTTCTACGCCGTCACGGTCGCGACCGGCGGGGGCAGCATGGACGGCTGGGCGGTGCCGATGGCCACCGACATCGCCTTCGCCCTGGCGGTCCTTGCGGTCATCTCCACCCATCTGCCCACCGCCCTGCGGGCCTTCCTGCTGACCCTCGCGGTCGTCGACGACCTCGGCGCGATTCTGATCATCGCCCTCTTCTTCACCTCGGACCTGAACTACTGGGCCTTGGCGGGGGCGGTCGCCGGGCTTGTGGTCTTCTACGTGCTGCAGCGGCGACGGGTGCGGGGCTGGTGGTGGTACGTACCGCTCGGAGTGGTGATCTGGGCGCTTCTCTACAACGGCGGCATCCACGCCACCGTCGCGGGAGTCGCCATGGGCCTGATCCTGCGTACCGTCCGCGACAAGGACGAGAAGGCATCACCCGCAGAACGCACCGGACATCTGCTGCACCCGCTGTCCGCCGGCCTGTGCGTGCCCTTGTTCGCGCTGTTCGCCGCCGGGGTCAGCGTCTCCGGCGACGCACTGGGCAAGGTGTTCACCACCCCCGAACCCCTCGGCGTGATCCTCGGCCTGGTCGCGGGCAAGATCCTCGGCATCTTCGCCGGCACCTACCTCGCCGCCCGCTTCACCCGAGCTCGGCTCAACCCGGACCTGGCCTGGGCCGACGTCCTCGCTCTGGCGACCCTGGCCGGAATCGGCTTCACCGTCGCCCTGCTCATCGGCGAGCTGGCCTTCCCCGGCACGGCCGTCGGCGAACACGTCAAGGCCGCCGTCCTGATCGCCTCGCTCACCGCCGCCCTGCTGGCCACCGTGCTCCTGCGACGCAGGAACGCCGTCTACCGGCGCCTGTACGAGGAGGAGAACCTCGACGAGGACGCCGACGGCATCCCCGACGTCTACCAGCGCTCCAGCAGCATATGACCTGGTTGCCCGACGATGATTCCGGCCAGGAACCCGGTCAGTGACTTTTGCGCGCCGGAAGCATCGGTTGCCAAGGAGCGGGCCAGGTCCGGGCGGGCGGGAACGTACATGTCTGTGGCCAGCGGACTTGCGCCGCTCAGTCCAGCCAGAACCATCAACAGCGGGAGCCGTTTCGGAAGTTCGGAGGACGGGCGCTGATGACCGGCTGATGCCTTCCCGGTCGAGTGAGTAGTCATAGCGCCGGGGCCGCCCCCTCGACCTGCCCTGACGCCTGCGCCGGTCCCCGGCACCCATCGACGGCCACCTCGGCCTCCGCCACTTGCTCCAGCAGCCCGGCGGCGATCTGCAGCACACCACGCTCGGCCGGTGACAGCGCCTGACGCAGTGCCGCCGCCAGCCAAGCGTTGCCATCGCGCACGTGCTCCCGTAGCGCCTCCCGCCCCGCTTCCGTGACCTCGATGTTCTGGCGACGGGCATCCACCTCGCTCTTCGACCGGCGAATTCGCCCCTGTTCCTCCAACTCGTTGAGCACCCGGGTCAGTGACTGGGTCTGCAGCCCTTCGATGGCGGCCAGTTCCGACGGTGTCAGTGCGCCGCTGTGCCGAAGGTTGGCGAGCACGGATGCGGCCAGCCGCGTCAAGGAGTGGCTGCTCCCCGGCTGCTCGGCGCGCAGCCGGGAAGCCAGGCGGGACACGCCCCACCGCAACGCCTCGGCCAAGACCAGATCCTTCGACGCCTCTTCTGGAACATCGATCATACTTACCAAGCTAACGCTTGCTATATAGCCCTTCCAAGCATGCAATTGACGTCAAATTAGTAAGCTTGAGCTTCTTACCCGGGTAGTCTGTCGACACGTGCTTCACCAGATGCATCATCGTGACGTCGGTCACTGCTGGGCGGCGGTCGCGACCAGCCGCCCGGCCGCCCCGTGGACTCCGTGGTCCACCACCGTGCCCGCGGTGATCCCCGCGACGGCGTCGAGGCCGGAGTGGTACGCGGCGCCGGCTCCGCCGTGCCCTGCGCAGAACGCGTAAGACCCCCGTAACAGTGGAGCGGCCGGCGTCGGTCCCCGGCTCCCTCACGACGGCGGCCTCCGACGGTGGATTCGGTCCCTGCCGGCCGACGCGAGCGCGGTCACGGTGGCCGCGTCTTGTCAGCGCGACCAGCCAGGTCCCACTCCGCGTGCGCCCGTTCCGGAAGGTCTGAACGCCCTGGGGAGGGGGGCGATCCGTGGTCACCCCGGGAACTGCTTACGAGAGTCTGACGGGCCCACGTTCCCCGCTCATCTCACCGCCGCCACCGGCCACCCTTGTCCGGTCGCGAACATCCACGCGGAGGCGACAACACCATCAGGCTTGAAGGAGTGGGTCGTGAGTATGTACGGCGAGCGCAGTGAGCACCGTCCGAGCCGGAGGACTGAAGAACATCGCGGTCACCGGGCGAAGTCCAGGACGCGGCGGATCGTGATCGGCGGCAGTGTCCTCGCCACCGTGGCGGCGGCGACCGTGGCCGTGTCCCTGGCCTCGGCAAGCCAGTACGGTACGTCCGGGGCGGAAGCCGAGCGAGCCGTCTTCGTGCAGGGCAACGAACTGGGCGGCAACACCATCCACGTCTTCGCACGGGACGACCAGGGCAAACTGAAACCCGGAGGCACCTACGCCACGGGCGGCCGGGGCGGCGACCAAGTCGACGCCCCCACCGACTCCCTCGCTTCCCAGGGCTCCCTCGTCTACGACCACGCCTCCGGACTGCTGCTCGGGGTCAACGCGGGCAGCGGCACGCTGACCTCCTTCCGCGTCGAGGGAACGAAACTGAAGGACCGCCGAATCGTCGACACCGGCGGCGAGTTCCCCTCCAGCATCGCGGTGCGGGGCAAGGTCGCGTACGTCATGAACGCGGGCGGCGAAGGCAGCGTCCAGGGCTACCGGATCACTGCGAAGGGGCTCGTGCCGATGCGGGGGTCCTTCCGATCCCTCGGATTGGCCAACGAGGACATACCACGGTTCGACACCTCGCCCGGCGAAGTCGAGATCACCCCGGACGGCCGCAACCTGGTGGTCACCACCAAGGGGAACAACACCGTCGAGGTCTTCCCGTTGAAGCGCAACGGTCTGCCGGCCGTCGCCGAGCCGGTCGTCAACAAGTCCGCCGGCAACGTGCCGTTCGCCATCAGCTTCGACCGCTCCGGCAGCCGGATGCTGATCGCCGAAGCCGAGAAGTCCACGGTGACCACCTACAAGGTCAAGCACAACGGAACCCTGAGGGTCCTTCAGAAGCCGCTCGCCAACGGTCAGGAGGTCCTGTGCTGGCTGGAGCGCGCGGGCGACCACTTCTACGGCGGCAACACCGGCAACTCCACCGTCACCGGGTACCGCATGGACAAGCACGGACAGCTCGCCCTGACCAACGAGGTCGGCGTGGCCACCCCGCCATCAGCGAAATCGCAGGGCGTGATCGACATCGCCGTGACCGGGGACGAGAAGTTCGTCTACGTCCAGAACGCCACCTCCGGCACGGTCGACGGCTTCCGCGTCGAGAAGAACGGATCCCTCACCAAGGTCACCACCGCCGAGGGCCTGCCCGCGTTCGGTGAGTCCGGCATGGAGGGCGTAGCCGCGATGTGACACCCGGGGCGAACCGGCGAGAACGCATCGACGGAACCTGGCCGGGGCGTGCGGCAGACCCGTCCCCTACACGGCGCCCCGGCCCTGCTGCACGGCGCTTTCGGCCATAGGTCCCCGCTGCACGCGGCGAAGTGACAGCGGGACGCGTAACCGATGGGTTACGCTTCTGAGGTGGACGAACTGACCGAGGTGGCCGACGCCATCGCCGATCCGGTGCGCCGGGAGATCCTGTCCATGTTGCGTCACACGCCGCTGACAGCGGGAGAGATCGCTGCTCGGTTCCCCGTCAGCCGCCCGGCAGTAAGCCGTCATCTGCGAGTACTCCGGGAGAGCGGCCTGGTCCGGGACGAGCAGATGGGACGCCACCGCCGCTACACGCTCGTCGCCACCAAGCTGAGCACCCTCGCCATGTGGCTCGACCAGTTCGACACGCGACGGCCCGGCTGGTCACAGCGTCTCGCAGCGCTGGAGACCGAGGTCCATCGCGCCCGACGGGACCGGAGCCGGGCCGAATCCGCCACCACCTCGCACCCTCCCAGGCAGGACACGGCATGACCCCAGAACCCAGCGGACGACTCGTCCCCACGCCGTCTGGATACGACCTGATCCTCACCCGCACCTACCGCGCCTCCGCCGACGACGTCTGGGCGAGCGTCACCGAGCCCGAACGCACCGCCCGCTGGTTTGGCCCATGGCGCGGCGAGGCAGCGCCCGGCCGCACCGTCGAGGTGCAGCTGACGTACGAGGAGTCGGCGCCATGGTGCCCGATCCGGATCGAAGCCTGCGAGCCACCGCGGCGGCTCGCCGTCTCGATGCAGGACGAGGCCGGCTCCTGGTCGCTGGAGTTGCTGCTGGCCGAGACCGAGGGCACCACCGAGATCCGGCTGATCCACCACCTCACCTCCACGGAACAGCTGGGCTCGACCGGCCCCGGTTGGGAGTACTACCTGGACATGCTCACCGCCTCGCGCACGGACGAGCGCCAGCCCGACTTCGAGGACTACTACCCCGCGCAGAAGGCGTACTTCGAGTCTCTGGCATGAGGACCCCTCGACCCGGACTGTCGTCGACGATCGCCGGGGTGATATGCGCCGAACGGCCTGACGTCCACGTGTTCGTTCATGTCGCATGCGTGTGCGGTTGCGACGGCCCGACGTAGCAGACATGCCAGTCGATGGCCGGCCCAGGCTCTGGGAGCAGCAGGCGCACGCCCCGAACCCCTCTGCACGATGCCGTGCCCATAGCATGCCCAAAGGAGCGGACAACCACGGTCAACGACGGTGCGATCCCACACCGAACTCGTCCCAGACAAAAGGCATCCGGGGAGGTCAGAGCCATAGAGTCCGTCCAAGCGCCGTCGCTTCCCAAGCTGAGAGCGCGAGTTCGATCCTCGTCACCCGCTCCATGCGAAACCCCCAGGTCAGAGACCCGGGGGTTCTTTGTCGTCTAGACCGGTCGGCCGGTCGCGCACCATAACCGCACCCTTAGACCGTGTCCTACATGGTGAGGCGGATGAGTCGTTTGCAGCAGCAGAGGGCTGCTGGCCTTGCGGCTGACCTCGTCACACCACGGCCAGGAGCTGGTCTGCATCCGGGCTTCGCCATCAACCGGCTGCGAGCCCTGCTCGCCTCCACGGCGTCGCACCCGGTCAGGCTGCGGCGCGGCCACGCCTGTCGCGCTGCGATGCGGCCAGGTAGGCGACGAAGGCCAGGATGGCGAGTGTCCACGCCAGGGTGACCGGCTCCAGTCCCAGAGCGAGGCCGCCGCGGGAGCGTTTCACCGCCATCCAGTCGGCGAGTGAGGCGCCGAGGGGGCGGGTGACGACGTATGCGGACCAGAAGGCGGCCACCGCGTTCAGACCGCTGAAGCGGTGGGCCAGAGCGGGCACGCAGATCGCGGCCGCGAAGAGGACGACCGAACCCAGGTAGCCGAGGCCGGCGGTGGCGGTGAGATCGCCCGCGGCGGTGCCGAGGGCGAACGTGGCGAGGACGGCCGCCCAGTAGAACGTCTCGCGCCTGCGGGTCTGGATGCTGTGGATGGACAGTGTGCGCTCGGTCGCGTACCAGAGGACGAAGACGGCGGCCAGGGCGGCGAGGAACACGGGGGTCGAGACCATGTAGGGGACGCCCAGGCCGACGTGGAGGACGTCGGCCGCCATCGTGCCGAAGACACTGACCATGACGACGGCGGTCCAGTAGGCCCAGGCGATGTGCCGACGGACGGTCAACTGGACGGCCAGTGAAGCCACCAGGGCGATACCGCCGGTGGCGACCGCCGGCATCGGGCCCATTACACGGGCCAGGAGGTCGGACGCCGTCTCTCCCATGCCGGTGGTCAGCACCTTGATGACCCAGAAGAAGGCCGTCACTTCGGGCACCTTGTTCGCCATCGGGCGCAGGGGAAGGCGGGGCCGGTCGTCCAGGTCGTCAAGGAGGCGCTGTGTCGTCATGGCCCGCACGATGACACGGTCGACCACCCGCACCCCAGTCCGCTTTGCCATAGTTTTTGGGCTTCAGGTGGATAAGTTTCCCTTCGATGCATGAAGTTCTGAATGTGATGGCCAGGTCGGCGTGACGCCTCGCCCAGCGCCACCTCCACCTCGTGGTGGAAGGTGACCACGCCGACCGCCGCCGCACAGGCCGAGAACGCCGTGCAGGCGCGAGGAGGGCCGCGACGCGCTGCGGTACGGGGCCGGTGGTCGCGGCGGAGGCGAAGTCCGGGCGGGTGGATTGTGCGGCATGGGTGGCGAGAGCGGCGCGGGCGATCGCACGCGGTCAGGTGACGGTCGACGACGGCGATGGCGGCGGCCTCGTCGGCGGCGCGTTCCGCGGCGAGTTGGACGGTGTCGCGCAGGCGGCGCAGGCCGGGGTGGCAGTGCGCCGCGAGTTCCGCGGCGAGCACGAAGCGGTAGTGGTTGCCCGCGTTGTGGGCGCGCTCGTGGGCGAAGAGGGCTTCACGCTCGGCGGAGCCGAGGCTGCGGAGCATCGCGGTGGTGACGACGATGCGGTGCGGTCGGCCGGGCAGGGCGCAGGCGTCCGGGTGAGGCGAGTCGTAAGCGCGGCGATCTGATGGAGCGCATCGGCCCGGCGCCGGACGCGGCCGCCTCAGACCTGGAGACGACAGAAAAGGCGCTGCTGAACGCCCCCTGCGAACTGGGCGCCGAGTTCTCGACTGGTTCGCCTGGAACCCAATCCTGAGAGTGGCTCGTTCATCGCCTTCAGCATGCTGAAAGGCCCCAGGGCAACAAGCGATCAGCGCCCCTCTCAGATCACATGTCCCCAAACCGAACAAGGGCCGCGTGTTCGCAGAACGCCCTCCGCCCACAACCTGTCGGGCGACAAGAGCGCTTCAGGCGACGTCGTGGATGTTGTGCTCGGTCAGGTCGGATGCATGCCGGGCAACAGCGCGGTAGTCGGCATCGTCGTGGAGGACGGCCAAGCCGTGGTGGGCCGCTGTCGCGGCGACGATGAGGTCCACCGCCGAAGCGCTGCGGTGCTCCCCAGCCTTGGCCATACGGTGTTGCACCGCGCTGATCCACCGCCCTGCATTCTTTGGCACCACTGCGTCGGGGTAGAGGTCGGTGAACATCTCCGCGATCTCGTCGTACTCGCGACCGTTTCGGGCGCTGTACAGGAACTCGGCGCGCTGCGCGTAGCAGGATGCGACGGCCCCTGCGTCGATCGCGTCGTACCAGGCCGATTGCAGTTTCGGATCGCGCAGCAGCCGCACCAGGCCGGACGTGTCGAGCAAGTAGATCATCGGCTGCGCTTCTCCGACTCGTGCAGGCGCTCGGCGTCCTCGACGGCACCCCACTCACGCGCACGCTCGAAGTGACGACTGATGCGCGCCGCACGCTCCTGCTGCTCGGCGTAGAAGTGGAGAGCGAGATTCACCGCCTCTTTCTTGGTCCTGACCTTGGACAGAGCCATGGCGCGTTCCAGGGCGTCGTCGTCGATGTCGATCTGGGTCACAGACATGAGGCTCCTCCGTGCAATGTTGGTGATGTACATAGAAGAATACGTCACCAACATTGACGGATCCATTCCTCCTCGGGGCCGGATCCCAGTGCGGCCGGCACAACGGACACTCCAGATCCGCCGGGAGACGCTGCGACGGCGGCGCGATCCGGCCCTCGCGACAACCGCATAGGGAAGACATCAACGCAGGTCAGAGCCATCAAGCCCGTCCAAGCGCCATCACTTCCCAAGCTGATGTCGCGAGTTCGATGTTCTGCGGGTCGGCGTACGACCTCGACGGCTGCGGCGGACTGGTTGCTGCCGGGCAGCCGCTCACGGTCCGGCCACATCACGCCCGGCCGAACCGAACTCATACCAGGACGGAATCTCGCCCGACCCGCGGGATGGTCCGCCTCTCGGCCGGGCGTGGCAGCCCTCGGGCATGCGAGGTCCGCTGTAGAGAATGGGCATGATTCTCAAGCATCCGTCCGACCGCGGAGGCTCGCGGAGCAAGCCGTTCGAGAGGCTGGCCGAGAATGCCTCACGGTTCACCAGTTCGGCAACGTTCTTCGGGATCTGCCTGATCGTGGTCGCCGCGGCTGTCACGTTGCACGTGATCGGTCTGCCGATCACGTGGCTTCTCTTCGTGGGCGAGGCGATGTCGGCGGCGACCCTGCTCATGGTGGCGCTGCTGAAGAACTCCGAGCTGCGGGCCGAACGCGCCGTCCAGCGCAAGCTCGACGCCATCGCGGCAGCCCTGCTGGAAGGACAGGAGGGTGACGGCCCAGGAGAAGCACACCAGAAGCTGCGGTCGACCCTTGGCGGGGAAAAGAACTCCTGATGCGCTCGGTTCTCGCATGCTTGCCCCGCTTCGTGACCTTTCCGGGCCTCATCAGTCGACAGGGTCACATCGATGTGCATGCCGGCGGTACGGAAGAGCTCGACCAGTTGGACATTGCCTAGGGCGGTCATCAACCCACAGCAGTTCGCCGCCTCGCAGAACGTCGGCGGCATGCTCCATGCCTGCCCAACCCGGTACGCCTGGCAGTCGCGGGCTCTCGCGGTGTGAGACCTGTCTGGCAGGGAACCCGCCTGGAGACAGAGGGCCTGCGCGGCCGTTGGCTGACGAAGCAAAGACGTCCTCCTTGCTCCGCGGCGCGATGCGCCTCCCGCAGGGCGGAAGAAGCGCATCCCTACGTGCGGCCCGGTCTCAGCAGTTCCCGAGGCGGCGCCGAGCCATCTGCCCGCTACGGAGAGAGTTCGCACCATCATGACCTCGAATACCGCGGTCCGCCCCCCGCCCTCGGAGACGTCCGGCAGTGACTTCGCCCGACTGTCGAGAAAGATCGCTGATGCCGGCCTGATGGGGCGCCGTCCCGGCTATTACGCACTGCGGATCACCATGGTGGCCGGGCTCTACGTCGGTGGATGGGCCGCCGTCGCGCTCATCGGCGACAGCTGGTGGACCCTGGCGGTCGCCGGCTTCCTGGCCGTCGTCTTCGGTCAGGTCGCCCTGCTCGCCCATGACGCAGCCCACCGTCAGGTGTTCCGCCGACGCCGGGCCAGCGAGGTGTCCGGACGGATCGCCGGTGCCGGTATCGGGATGGGCTACGGGTGGTGGCAGGACAAACACACCCGCCACCACGCCAACCCCAACCATGAGGAACTCGACCCCGACCTCGACCCCGACCTGCTGGTCTGGTCCCAGGATCAGGCCCGGACTGCCAAGGGGCTCCCCCGCCTGATCGGCCGCTGGCAGGCGTTCCTGTTCTTTCCGCTCCTCACCCTGGAGGGCTTTAACCTGCACGTGTCGAGCGTGAAGGCGCTGGCCAATCGCTCGCTCAAGAACCGTGCGCTCGACGGCGCCCTGCTGTTCGCGCACTTCGCGGTCTACCTGACCGCCGTGCTCTGGCTGCTGCCGCCCGGTATGGCGATCGCCTTCCTCGTCGTCCACCAGTGCCTGTTCGGCATCTATCTGGGTTCCCTCTTCGCGCCCAACCACAAGGGCATGCCGATCCTGAAAGGCAAAGACCGCCCGGACTTCCTCCGCCGCCAAGTGCTCACCTCACGCAACGTGCGCGGCGGCCGGCTCACCGACATCGCACTGGGCGGGCTGAACCACCAGATCGAGCATCACCTGTTCCCCAGCATGCCCAGCCCCAACCTGCGCAAGGCCCGGACCATCGTCCGGCGCCACTGCGAGGACCTGGGCGTGGACTACGTGGAGACCGGGCTGATCACCTCCTACCGGCTGGCCCTCGCCAGTCTCCATCAGGCTGGAGCACCGCTCCGGAACGCCCGAGTCCCCGCGTAGGGACCGAGCAGGAAGAAGAACCCGAGAACGTGGGCTTCAGGCGACGCGGTCGGCGTGGTGGCGGGCTTCCCGGAGTCTGACCTTCGACGGGAGGCGGTCCAGGCCGGCCTAGTCCCGCGCGTGCGCGAGCGTTTCCCGGGTCAGTTGCCCCAGAATCCGCTCCGGGTCCGCGTGAGGCTCCAGCAACAGCCGCACACGTGCGGCCGGAGCGGTACGTCGGCCTGTCAGCCGTACACAGGCCCGCGACACCCCGTCCAGGGCCTGCGCCTCCTCCTCGATGACGTCCTCCAGCGTGCGGCCGTCGAGTCGGGCCGCCGCGCCGTCTTCGCTGTCGACGAGAACCTGGCCCAGGCGGTGTCTGCGCTGTGCGAAGAGCCACCACGGCAGCAAAGCCGGCAGCACGGCGAGCACCGCGATCACGGTCGGCCACCACCAGCCCTCTTCCCGCCACCGGGTGCGTCCCTCGGTGCCCAGCACCACATCGTCCGGCCCGCGGAAGGGCCACCAGCCCGGCATGCCGAAACCCCCAGTGGCGCTGCAGATCCAGTCCGCCCAGCAGCACCCCGCCGCCCAGGGCGAACAGCCCAAGGCCGAGTAGCCCCAGCAGCACCCGGTTCACTCCCGTGAGCATCAAGAATCACCTCAGCCCTTCTTCGGGCGCCGGACGCGCACGGTCAGCGCGTGTTGCCGGGCGAGGCCCAAGGACGTCACGGCTTCGCCCAGCGTGGCGTCCAGGTCCGCGCGGACCTCCTCCAGATCGCGGAAGTGTGCCTCTGCCCGGGCTCTGACCTTCCGGCGGCCGACAGCCACCCGTGCCGACTGGACACCGGCCACCTGCACGGCCCGGTCGCGCCTGAGCCTGTCGGTTACCTCCCGGCGCACTGCGCCCCGATGTCGGACGGATAGCCGAGCTCGACGGTGATGCGCATCCGCACGTCCCCGAGAACCGCCTGCCGTCCGGCGGCGGACTCGTCGTCTCCTGTGGCGGTATTCCGCTCCGGTGCCCGCCGCACGGATGTGGTCACTTGTGGCGTCCGGCGGCCGGGCGGTACGTGGACGGCCGTCTCGGTTACCCGGCTCAGCGCCTCGGCCGCGACGTGGGAAGCGATCTTCGCAACGACCCGGTAGGCGACGGTGGTCGCACCGCGCTCCCCGCGGGGAATGCCCGGACGCCGATCGACTTCACCGGTCACTGCCGCCAGTCTCCCCGAGCCCGTCGCCGGTCATCGCGAATCCGATCCTGCCGGTCTCGGCGGCGGACGAAGTCGCCCGGTTCGAGATCACCTTCCATGAACCGCCCGGCCACGAGACCGACAATGCCCAGTCCCAGCACCAGCAGGAAAGCCCAGAAGTTACCGAAATACGCGGCGAAACCCAGCGCCATTCCGGCCATCAAGCCCACCACGGCCCTGCTCATCACGCGCCCCTTCACTCACACGGGCTGCTCCGCCCCGGCTATCGGATCCGCTGCCGCTCTTCGCCTTCGTCCTCCTCGTCGGGCAGCTTCACATCGCTGACCATGATGTTGACTTCCACGACCTCCCGACCCGCCATCCGCTCCACCGCGGAGATCACGTTCTCCCGCACCGCACCGGCCACGTCCGTGATCGAGACGCCGTAGTCGACGACGATCTCCAGGTCGATGGCCGCCTGCAGCTCTCCGACCTCGACGCTGACCCCGCGTGTGGCGGATTTGCCACTACCGGCGCCGGGCATCCGCTCCCGCACGGATCCCATCGAGCGGGCGAATCCGCTGCCCAAGGCATAGACGCCGCGCACGTCCCGTGCCGCCATTCCGGCGATCTTCTCCACCACCACATCGGCGATGGTCGTCCGGCCGCGAGACTCGGGCGCACCACCGTGCCTTACGCCGGTGTTCTCAGTCATCGGGATATTCCTCCCTCAATAAGCCCACCTGGCATTATTTATTCCTATTATATTCGCATTAGGACGTTTTGATAGAAGTGCGGACCGTGGCGGGGTGGTCAAGCGCGTGCCCGAGCGTGCGCCCGGAGCCACAATGCGAGCCGCGAAAAGAGCGGTTGAGACCATGTCAGCAGCTGAACCACCCGATCCCGCCGCTGAACTCTGCGAGGGGCCGCTGCGCACCGCCCACCAGTCCACCGACTCCCCTCACATGCCCACCGAGGTCCGGTCGCGCTACTCCCCAGGGGAGGCCTCATGATCATCCTGGGCATCATTCTGCTCGCCGTCGGCTTTCGTCACCGGCACATCCATCCTGTGGACCATCGTGATCGTCCTGGTAGCCGTCGGAGCGATCCTGTGGGTCCTCGGCGCGATGGGACACGCCGTCGCCGGACGACGTCACTACGGGTGACCGGCCAGGAACCGCACCGCCGAGGGCTTGCACGGTCAGGGGTCGAAGGCCCCGCCCCCGAGGGAACGCATGGCCTTCCTGTGACAGGCCCGGGCGCCGCCGCGCCCGGCCCCACACTGGCGCGGGTGCCGCGCGGACCGGCACCGCCCACTCCGGAGCGGGTCGTACGCCGAAGGCAGCCGTACGCCGTCGACCGGCTCGGCGATGACCACTACTCGTACGCGTCGTACACCATGGGCCGGAGGCAAGGTCGCGGAGTTGATCGAGCCAAGTCGGGGAACCATCGATCGACCGGTGTCTCGGTCTGCCGATGCGCCCGCGGAGGTTTCCATGACTGGAGGGGCGGCGTGGTGGAGGGTGTCGGAGATGAGGGGCGGTGGTGGTCGGCGGCCGAGCCGGGGTTCTGGCAGCAGGTCGTCGAGCAGCTGGGCACAGCCCTGATCGTGACGGATCCGGCCGGACGGATCCTCGCGGCCAACCTGGCAGCCGAGCGGCTGCTGGGCCGCTCCGCCGCGGCGATGCTCGGGGAGGACGCACACGACCTGCTGCACCGGGATGCGCACGGCGGCAGGATCCCCCGGAAGCAGTGCCCGCTGTTGCGGGCCGCGGCCGAGAGGGCCGAGGCGCGGCAGGAGGGCCACATCTGTCTGCGCGGGGACGGTCGCCTTATCGCGATCTCCTGGTCCGCTTCTCCCCTGAGGGACGACGGCGCCTTCATGGGCATGGCCGTGCTGTTGACCGAGGCCGTCGGCGACCGCAGCGCTCGTCGGGAGCGTGCGGCCTATACGCGTGCTCTGGAGGACCTCACCGAGCGGCTGACGCTGGTCGCGGAGATCACCGACGTGCTCGGTCAGACTCTGGAGACCGATGAGGCCCTCGCCCGGCTGGGCCGCCTGCTGGTTCCCCGCCTCGCCGACTGGGCGGCGGTGGACCTCCGGGTCGGTTCCGGACAAGTCCACCGTGTGGCGGTGACGGGCCCCGAGGGCCGGGACGCCGCCCAGGAGGACTGGCGCGAGCGCCTTCCCGAGGCCGGGGAGGAGGCCAGCTCTCCTCTGGTCCAGGTGCTGAACGGCGGTGATCCCGTCCTGCAGCGCGAGGCGGACGTGGCCGCACCGGCCTCCTCTGCCCTGGCCGCCGTCCACAGCGGCTTCCTGCGGGCCGCCCGTGCGACGTCTGCCGTCACGGTGCCGCTGGGCTCCGGGCGGCAGGTCACCGGCGCCCTGACGCTGCTGCGCACGGACCCGTCGCACCCCTTCGACGCGACGACCTGAAAGTGGTGAGTGACATCGGCCGTCGGGTCGGCCTGGTCATCGACAACGCCCGCCGCTTCGGCCGCCAGCGCGCCGTCGCCGAGGCCATGCAGCGCAACCTGCTCGCCCCACTGCCCCAGCCCGGCCGCCTACGGCTGGCCGCCCGCTACCAGCCCGCCCCGGCCGGCTCCCAGGTCGGTGGCGACTGGTATGACGCGTTCGAGCGGAAGGACGGCACGCTCGCGCTGGTCATCGGCGACGTCGTGGGTCACGACCTGACCGCGGCGGCCGGGATGGCGCAACTGCACGGCATCCTGCGCTCGCTGGCCTGGGACCACAGCGGCCCGCCCGGCGCCGTCGTCGACCGCCTCGACGACGCCATGCCCGCCATCACCACCGTCCCCATGGCCACCCTCGTCCTCGCCCTGCTCGAAGGCGACCCGCACACCGGTCCGTGGACGCTGCGGTGGACCAGCGCGGGGCACCCGCCGCCCCTCCTGCTGACCCGGGATGGACAGGCGCAGTACCTCGAAGCGGGACAGGGACTCCTCCTCGGTGTCCCTACGGGCACCGGCGGCAGCCGGCCGAGCGCCGCGCAGTCCCTTCCACCGGGTTCCACTCTCCTGCTCTACACCGACGGCCTGATCGAGATCCCCGGCAGCGACCTGGACACCGGCCTCGCCCGTCTGCGCCACCACGCCCTCGCGCTCGCCCACGAACCGCTGGACACACTGTGCGACCAGCTGCCCGCCCGCATGCCGCCCGGCAGCACCGACGACGTGGCCCTCCTCGCCCTGCGTCTGCCGTCGTCCTGAAGGCGGTGACCGCGGTGAGGCGGGACACCGGGGCTCAGATGTCGAGGACCAGGACGCGGAACGGGCCGAGCGGGGCCGTCCGAGGGGTGTCGCCTTCGATGTACCGCCATCCCCAGGACCGCAGCGCCTCGACGGTCCTGTGGTCGGAGCGCTTCACCAGCGTGACGGCGACGGCGGCACCGTGGTCGGTGAGCAGCCGTTTCTGCAGGCGCCGGGCGAGGTTCCAGGCACGGTCCTGGTTCTGTCGGCGTACCCGGGAGGGGACGTGGATCCCGGAGATCACGAAGAGGCGTCCGGATGCGGCAAGCCGGAGCAGCCGCCCCGGAAGGTATCCGTCGAAGCCCTCCCACCAGGGGCCGTCGCCGCGTACGGGGAAGCCGTAGGCGCATCCGGTCAGCTCGGTGGTCTCCGCGATCAGCAGCTCGAACCCCGGTCGCCGTGCGTCGGCCGCAAGCCGCCGCAGGAAGGCGCTGCGGGCTTGGTTCCACACCCAGGGGCCGCCGCCGGACGTCTCCGCGTACAGATCGCCCAGTTCCTGCAGATGGTCCTCGATCTGACGCCGGGTCAGCGGACGGACTCGTTGCCCTTCCCGTGGCGAGGAGCCCCGCTCCGGCCTCGGGCCGGGCTTCCGCGTCGCGGGCGGGTGCGAACCGACGGGACGCCCGAGGAGTTCTGTGGTCGTCGGCGCAGCCGGCACGTTCACGGTCATGAGGCAAGCCCTGCTCGGGCACGGACGGACCCGGCCCGGCGTCGTCGGTCGCCGAGAGCGGCACCGGTGTCGGAGTCGGCGCGCGACGCCCTCGGTGTCTTCAACCGTACTCCCGCGGCCGCGCCCCCCTTCGGGACCGACGGTGGACGAGAACGCCGAGGCGGGTGCGGCGGTTCCGTCCGCTTCCCGACAGCTGAGGACGCACGGGAGTACGGTGGAGGTACCGAGGGCATGTCGCACACCGGCTTCCGCGCTGGTCTCGTCCTCGGCGAGACACTTCGTCGGAAGCCTCGCGCAGCGCAGGAGCTTCCGGAGACAGGTCAGCACGATGGCCCCGGCCTTCGATTCCTTCTCCGCCGCCCGAGCGTGGCCGGAGCCCGACCCGCGCAGGGCCGTACTGCAGCTCTTCACCACCGGCGCCACGAGCACGAACGGCACCACCGGCACCACCGGCACCAATGCGCCACCACGCGCCCGAGGGACGGCGGGCCCGCTCCTCCCAAGCTCTTCTCGCGTTCGACCGACCGTCAGGTCGTGACCGCCATGGACATCCCCCTCACCATTGCCGCGTTCCTCGTGCTCATCGCCGCGGGAGCGTACGTGATCCACCGGCTCAACTCCGCGCACAGCGAAAGGATCGCCTTGCGTTCCTACAGCCGCTTCCTTCCCGGCCCCCCAGCCGCCGCCGACCGAGCCGCCGGCACCACCCCGCCGCCTGCATCGCACTCCACCCCCTCCGCCGGTCACGAGCGTCGCGACCATCGCGACGGCGGGCGGGGGCGCTTCCGGCCGCGCCGCCACCGGGAACGGACGACGCACAACCAGCGGAACACCGCGGGACGTTGAGGCCGAAATGGCCGACAGAAGAGAGGTCACGTCCATGCCCGCGCCGCTCCGCCGCAGCCGCCGCCAAGGCACCGGCACCGGCAGCACCCACGACACAAGCGAAGATCCGCCGGCGTTCGAGACCGCCGATGGTGATCTCTCCTTGGGCGACCTCGCGGAGGTCCGCATCATCGCCGCCAGCCCCGACATCGCCCAACGAGTGGCGCAGCTGCTGCGCCGGAACCTCCGCTGCGACGAGCCACGCAGCTACCCGGCGGGCCCCGACGGGCAGGGCACCCTGCTCCATCTCACCGTCGACACCGGGCAGGTCAGCGAAGAGCCCGTTGCCTATTCGCCCTGGCTGGCCACCAGCCACACCCAGGCACGACGCGCCCACACCGACGAGCCTGGCTGACGCCGGCCCAGCAGCACCGGCAGTCGCAGGACGGCCGCCCGAGGACAGGAACCGCGACCATGAACCAGCACACCGGCACGGGCCCACCGCGAAGGACCGGCGACCGCGCCCCCAGCCGCCCGGTACGCACGTCACCGCGCCCTGCCCGGCTCGCCCTGCGCCCGCCGACCTTCCCGCCCGGCCCCCTCTGCGGGGCCTGGTGGCCCCGCACCGATGACCTGATGGCCGAGCTGCCCGCGCTCACCGAGGCGTTCGACGCGGCGCGAGGACGCGTGTCGCGCATGGCGTCCCACCGCGACACCTGGCCGGCGACGCCCTGCGACCTGCCCGTGCCCGGGCACACGGTGAAGGCCGTGCGCCGGCCCACATCGGACCGGCTCGCCGCCCGCCGGGCCTGACCCGAACCCACCGCGCCACCACCCGTCGAAGGAAACACCATGATCACCACAGCGACACCCGCACCGCCCGCACCGTCCATCCGCCCTCTCCTCCGCCTGCGGCTCGCGCCCCACAGCGCGCTGCCGCGTCGCCTCGACGGGGTGTGGTGGCCACGTTCGTACGACCTCTTGGCGGAGCTTCCGCAGCTGCTCGCCGCACTGCCGCGCGCCTGGGGACACATCGCCGGCGTCACGGTGAACGGAGCGGCCTGGTCCGCGGCACCTGGCCGGATGTTCGTCGCCAACCAGGTCGTACGACTGCGGAAGGCGGTCGCAGCACACGCCCCGGACACCGTCGTCCTGCTCGCCCCCGGCCACGGCCGCTGGGACCTGCTGGTCGTGCCGCCCGACACCACCGAGGAGGCGGCCGAACCGATCATGACCGCCGTGCTCGGCGACCGCGCCTGACGCGCCAGGAGTAGCGTGGACGCGAGGAGGCCCCGAAAGGCAGGTGAGCACGATGCCCGATCCCGATTCCCCGCCTCCGGCAGGTTTGCTGGCGGACGGTGCACACGAATCCATGCGTCCCGGAACGGCGCTCCTGCGGCTCACCACCACTCACGAACGCCGGAGCATCCTCGACGGTGCGTGGTGGCCCCGTTCCAGGAATCTCGCCGCCGAACTGCCCGGCCTGGTCAGCGCATTGGCCGAGCGCCTCGGGCCGATCACACGGATCGGCCTGGACTCCGCGGCCTGGGACGAAATGCCGACGCGGATGACCGTCGACGACCGTGTGGTGCACATCGACGTCTTCTCCGTGGGCGACGACACCGCGCTCGTGACCCGAGGGGACCAGGACCACTTCTCCCTGCTCGTGGTCCCACCCGGCACGCCCCCCGAGGCGGCGCGAGCCGCGATGACAGAAGCGGTCCGATCCGGCAACCCCAAGCAGGCCCAGCAGATCCTGATCGACACCAGCCTTTGACATCAGCTCAGATGCAGCAACATCAGGCGGAGTCCGCTCACGACCGGGGTCGACTACATGGACGCGTCCAGACCACGTGGTCTGCGGCGACAATGACCGTCAAGGTGGCCTTGTCCTGCCTACACACGTCGGCAAGGCCCGGTCATCGGCGCTCGCCTGCACTCGCCAGCAGCTTCTACTGGACAATCTCTCCGGATGCGCATGAGCGAAGAACTACGGTCAATTACGGTGCGATCCAAGCTGAAGGCATGGGGATGCAAACCGCGTAGGCGCAGGTCAGACACGACGCACCCCCGCAAGCGCCGTCGCTCCCCAAGCTGAGAGCGCGAGTTCGATTCTCGTCACCCCCTCCACGTGAAACCCCCAGGTCAGAGACCCGGGGTTCTTTGTTGTCTAGACCGGTGAGCCGGTCGCGCACCATCACCGCATCATTAGCTCTCGGCAGTCCGGGCCCTCCAGCTGCCCGTCTCGGCACTGGGTGATCGCACGGTTCAGTGCCACGCTCCCGACAGGCGCCGCGTGACGACCGAGCTGAAAATGCGCACGCCGCGCGTCGAGCCGGGGTCGATGCCGGTGAGCTCCCGCACCCGGCGGAGGCGATAGTCCAGGGTGCGGGGGTGGACGTTGAGGGCTGCCGCCGTGGCGCCGCGGTGCATGTCGTGGCGATAGTACGCGTCAAGCGTGACAAGGAGGTCCGGACCGGGCCGCAGGCTCCGGCCCACGGCGTGGAGCCATTCGTCGACGAACGGCGCGTCCGCAACGGCGAGTTCGACGAACACGTCCGACACGGTGTGCGGCCGCAGCCGAGCGGACGCCCGTCGCAGCGGCGCCGCCCTGCTGATCCGCCGGGCCAGGTCGAGGGCGCCGGCAACCTCGGACAGCGGTGAGGTGGCGGAGCCGGCGGCGCAGGGGCGACCGAGAGCCTGGGCGAAGTCCTGTACGAGATCGGATACGAGTTCGGGCAGGAGGTCGGTTACGGAGTGCGACTGTACGGTCTCGGCTGTACTGGGCCCCTCAGACGCCTCGGGTGTGGGGGGATGCAAGGGAATCAGGGCAATCAGCTCACCGTTCCTGCTTCCACTGCCCGGGCACCACGTGATCGGCGCCTGGTGGGTTTTCACCAGCGCCTCGATCTCGCTTTCCAGGTCGCGATCGCCGGCGGGACGGTCCGCCACCCGGATCACCGTCACCGCGCAGCGCTCGGGCAGTTCCATGCCCAGCGCCGAAGCGAGTTCCGTCGATATGGGGTCTCCGTTCAGCAACGACCTGGCCAGCAGGGCGGCATGCTCGACGTACGGCAGACGGTGCCGCAGCGCCGTCACGAATCCCTGACTGTAGGCACGGATACCGCGTTCTCCCTGCGGGGCGAACCAGTTCATCATCCGCATGAGTTCGTCGACGCCGACGCCGCGCTGAGCTTCGGTCGCTTCGTTGATCTCACGCAGCATGAGTGAGGTGTGCAGTCGCAGGACCCGCTGCCGTGCATCGAGCGGCATCCCCGCTGCGGCCCGCGACTCGCCGATCGCCGCGATGTAGCCGAGGTCGTCGTCGCTCAACGCGCTGTTGTCCGGGGACAGTTCGACCGTACGGCGCCGCAGCCACAACGCGTACTCCAGCGTCTCGGCCCGCGCCCGGGAGTTCGTGTCCAGGAACCCGAACTCCGGGATCTCGCGCGCGTACGCCTCGACCTCCCGGCGCGCGTTGGCCGACGCCTGCCGGGCCAACTCGGCGAAGAAGCTCCCCATGGGCGCGAGCATGCCCTTCCGGTCGAAGAAGCCGACAGGGGAAATCCGGACGGCATTTATCACTCTGCGCACATCGGAGACGACCGCGTCTGGGGCACTTTGTCACAGTGCGCAAAATCCTTGGATCGGGACATTTCCATTGCCTGCTCCACTTGTGGAGACACTGTGAACTGGCCTTAATGGGAACCGCGTACCAGCCCGTGGGGGAACACCACAGCAATCATTCCGGCCACCGCTCCGGATCAGCGCGGGAATCGGTACGGAAATCTCTCATCTGCGCGCCACTCCATGGTGCTTGCTCAAACGGGAGGGAAACACCGATGAAAGCAGGAACGAGAAAGAGAATCGCGGCGGCGGTGGCGGTCATGGCCACGTCGACAGCGCTCATGCTGAGCACGCCGGGCAGTGGCTCGGCCGCTACCGCCGCCACTCCCAGCCTGCGCGCGTTCGGGATCACAGGTGACGGCACCCAGATGGCCACGTTCACCACCGACCGGCCGAACGTGCTCGACTGGGTCAGGGACGTCGTCGGGCTCAGTGGCGACACGGCTTTGATCGGCATCGACTTCCGGGTGCAGAACGGCCTGATGTACGGCGTCGGCAACAAGGGCGGCATCTACACGATCGAGACCCCGCCGACCACCACGGACGTCGTGATCACCAAGGTGTCCCAGCTCCAGTACACACTGCACGGCACGAACTTCGGCGTCGATTTCAACCCGGCCGCCGACCGGCTGCGTGTGATCAGCGACAACGGCCAGAACCTGCGGCACAACCTCAACGACCACACGACCGTCCAGGACCTGAACCTCACCACCCCGCCGATCGAGGGCACGACCAAGGGCGTCTCCGCCGCCGCCTACACGAACAACGACCTCAACGGGGCCACCGCGACCACCCTGTTCGACATCAGCACGACCAGCGACCAGGTCCTCGTCCAGTCCCCGGCCAACAACGGCACACTGGCACCGACCGGCAGCCTCGGCATCGACGCGCAGATCAACGCCGGCATGGACATCTTCAGCACCCTGTCGGGCGGCAAGACGGTCAGCAACGCCGCCTTCGCCACTCTCGCCGCCTCCGGCGCCAACAGGCCCTCCCTCTACAGCGTCAACCTCTTCACCGGCGAGGCCACGCTCGTGGCCGACGCCGCCAAGGCCAAGTTCCCCCTGAACATCACGGACCTGGCCATCTCTCTCACCGGGAGCTGAGCCCCTCCCGCAGGTCACTTACTCGCCGCGGCCCGGCTGCTCCCGGGCCGCGGCGAGCCTGAGACGTGCCCTTCGGGCACATCCTGTCGCAGCCCTTTCTGTTCGGGCTGCTCTGGGCAGCACGCCTGGCACATGGCCTCGACCACGCCGCGACGGCCGCCGACCTCGCGGACCTGCCCGGATCAGGGGACAACCCGAGCCGACGGCGTGCCCATAAGACCCGATAACCACGGTCAACAACGGTGCGTTCCTGCGCGCCCCGGAGCTGCACCATCGCACGTATGCCCAGGTCAGAAGCTATCCGGACGTTCTGTAAGTAGCGGAGTTGCGCGTCAGCTCCACCACCTCTGCTTGCCGTCTGCCAGGCTCCACAGCGACCATGTACAGCTTCCCGGCAACTAGCTTCTACCGGACTTCCGTCGAGACCGGGTCGAGAAGGAAGAGGCACTGGTCCGCGTTGAATTCGCCCACCTCGGCGACAAAGCGGAACTTGTCGTGTTCGGTCCTTTGTCGCCTGGGCCCAGGAGGTAGTCATAACGGGTGTCGTAGTCACCGCTGGGCGCCATGTTCACAATCGAGCCGTTGAACGCGACCGTCTGGCCTACGAGCCTGTTCGCGAAGCCCAATTCGCGTCGTCGCAGTAGTCCGCCTTCAGCAGCGCCGCGAACTCCGGGGTGTTCTGAGACGTGATCACCTCAGTGGCAGCCGACTCGGCCGCGGTCGGGATCGGCGAAACGGAAGGCTTCTCGCTCGCAGCGGCTGTCGACTTGTCCGACTCGCCCTTCTCCTCGCCTCCGCCGCTGAGTGCAGAGGCAGCGCCGGTGGAGCGAAGCGTGCCCTGGGCCTGCTCCGCGAGCTCCCTGCCGTCCTTCTGCATCCGCGAGATCACCAAGCCGTCCGTGCCGCGAACTGTCCGCACGCTCTGGTACTCGTACTTGATCTTGTTGGTCATGCGGCCCCCCAGTGGCCTGCTCATACCAACTGCCTCGCGAGCCTATGGGGCTTCGCGAGGAACTCGACATCACCTGTTGAGCCTCGTGCCGGCCACCATCGTCGTTGGGCTGGGACAGGTGGCCGCCTAAGGCTTGTCCCGTTGCTCCTGACTCCGGGCGCATGGGTGCTGGCATGATGACGTCCATGACTGCATACCGAAAGGCCGATGCCGCGTAGACGGCCTGGCGTCCTGCGCGTCGAGCAGCACGGTCCTCGCAGCTCGGAGGGTCCGCCGCCGGATCGGATCCACGGGCTCTCCGGCCGCACGAGCCTCGCGATACATCGAGTAGAGAGGCTGTCGGCCGACTATTACGTCCATCCCGGTGCCACGGACCGTGCGCTGCGGCGGTACCGAGCTTTTCTGGAACCGCCTGGACGTCGGCCCCTGTATCCGCAGCACGCGGAGTGCTCGTGCCGCGGCTGTTCCTTTGACGACGTGAGGCACGCCCGCGACGTGCTCGAGCTGGTCCTGGAGCAGCTGCCTGTCCGAGCTCGTGCCGAGCTGGGGCGCCAAGTGGTCTCTCTGGACAGGGTGTACCTCAAGCGCACTCTTCCCGACCCGTTCGCCGACCGTCGGCAGTGGCGCTCCGACCTTTGGTGGCGTCGTCGGCTCGCGGGCGGCAGGGAGGCCGGGTAAGGAGCCGAGGTCCAGCAGGCTCCTCGCCCTCGTCTGCGTCCTGCCGTGCCGATGACAAGGCCAGCATGCGGGAGGCCGACTCCAGCAAGGTCTCGTATGTGATCACTTCGATGCGGGCCTGGTGCGTGTTGTAGGTCCGCAGCGTCTCCGCGATCTCCTGAGACGTGACGTCTCCGGTCACGTATCGCGGGTGTCCGATCACGACCGTCGCCGACGCCCGCCGTGTGTCGACTCCGTGCCCGGCCAGGATGTCCGGGCGGTTCTCGTCCATGGTCCGGAGGTAGTTCTGCGCCTGGGAGACCGCACGGTGCGCCGGGGCACCCAGCATGAGGTGGCCGGAGCGTCGTATGACCAGGTCCTTGATGTCGGCGCGCTTGAGCTCCACGACGTGCAGTGAGCCGTCGCCGCGCAGAAGCGGGATGTCGAGGATGGTGTCCGGGGTGTACTGCCTGCGTGCCAGCTCGGCCACGTAGGCTCCGCCGAAGATCCACTCCTGGTTCTTCAGGCACGCGTGGAGGGCGGTCTCGGAGCTCTCCGGGTCTTCCACCACGGCACGCAGGGCCGCCAAGCCGGCCTGCCTGGCCCTCAGTTCGAGCAACTGAGTCAGCATCCCCGCATCGACGTCAGCCAGGACGTCGCTCATCATCCGTGCGGCCTCGGCGGAGGCGGGCCGGGGCAGGTTGCGCAGCACCACCTCCATGTGCCCGTACTGCTGGAGGCGCCGCACCTCCCGGGTGGAGAGCTGGATTCCGCCCTCGCCGTCCCCGAGACCCAGGTGATCAGCGGACTGGGCTATGCCTCGGAAGAGGTCACGGGCGTCCGCCGCTGTCGCGTCGGGCTGGTCGCGGCACAGGACGTCCAGGGCGGCGACCGCCCTGTCGGCGCCCAAGGCGATCATCCTCCGCATGCCTTCCTCGCTGCGTCGCCGAGCCTCGTCGTCGTAGTAGTGCTCCAGGATTTCGAGGAACAGTTCGCCTCCGGCATAGGCAGCGAAACGCTGGAAGCGCTGGGCGAGTGCGAAGTCACCCTGGCGGACTGCCTCTTGGGCCACATCCTCCAAGGCGTCCACCAAGGGCCTGCCTTTGCCGTACGTCCCACCGAGGCCACCCATGATGTCCAGCACCGCATCGACGCGCTCCCGGACACGCGCATCCTCAGTGAGCTCGCGTGCCGCCCGGACCATTTGCCAGAGGGTGAAGCCCGATCGAAATGTCGCCACCCGGGCACCCTAGGACCGGGCACTGACAATGCCCGACCGTCAGCCGTACTCGGGCTGCCACATGGCGTCCTGGATCTGCTGGATCACGTCGTCGAGGCGGGCCCGGGCGACGCCCTCCTCCGCGGCGCGGCGGGCGACGGCCGCGGCCACCACGGCCGAGGAGGTGCGCAGGTTCTGCACCTCCGGCAGCAGCGCGGCGCCGGGTTCCGACAGGTCGGTGAGGCCGGCAACGGCTTCCGCCGCGGACTGGAGCATGCCGTCGGTGATCCGCTCGGCACGGGCCACCACGGCGCCCAGTCCCAGGCCGGGGTAGAGGAGGGCGTTGTTGGCCTGGCCGATGACGCACGTGGTGCCGTCCAGTTCCACCGGGGGTACCGGGATGCCGGTGGCGACCAGGGCCTTGCCGCCGGTCCACCGCAGCACGTCCTCCGGCATGGCCTCGATCTTCTCCGTGGGGTTGGACAGCGGCAGGACGACGGGCCGGTCCACGTGGCGGGCCATGGAGCGCACCACGTCCCGGGTGAAGGCCCCGTGCCGGGTGGAGGTTCCCACCAGGACGGTCGGGTGCACACGTTCCACCACACCTGCCAGGTCGGCCGGCCGGTCGTCGGGCCACTCGTCGTCGGGGCGCGCGTAGGGCCGCTGGTAGTCGCGCAGTCCCTCGGTGGACTGCCGCAGCAGGCCCTGGCGGTCCAGGCACCAGATGCGGCGGGTGGCCTCCTCGCGGTCCAGGCCGTCGCGGACCATCGCATCGCGCAGCTGGTCGGCGATGCCCACGCCCGCCGTCCCGGCGCCGAAGACCACGATCCGCTGGTCCCGCATGGGCGTGCCGGTGACCTGTGTCGCGTTCATGACGCAGGCCAGCGTGATCGCGCCGGTGCCCTGCATGTCGTCGTTGAACGTGCAGATCTTCTCGCCGTACTGCTGCAGGATGCGGCGGCCGTTGCCGGGGCCGAAGTCCTCCCAGTGCAGCAGCGCCTGCGGGAAGAGCTCGCCCACCACCTCCACGAAGGCGGCGACGAACGCGTCGTACGCCTCGCCGCGCACCCTGTTGTGCCGGTTGCCCACGTACAGCGGGTCGTTGACCAGCGCCTGGTTTCCCGTGCCGACGTCGAGCATCACCGGGACGGCCCGCCCCGGGTGGATGCCCGCGGCGGCGGTGTAGACCGCCAGCTTGCCGACCGCGAGCTGCATGCCGCCGACGCCCCAGTCGCCGATGCCGAGGAGTTGCTCCGCATCGGTGGCCACCAGCAGGTCGACGTCGTCGGGGCCCAGGTTCAGCGCATGGAACGCCGGGCGGATGTCCTGGGGCCGGTCGATGGAGAGATAGACGCCGCGCGGGCGCCGGTATTCGTGGCTGTAGCGCTTGACCGCCTCGCCCACGGTCGGGTCGTACACGATCGGCAGCAGCTCGGTGAGGTGGTCGCAGAGCAGCCGGAAATAGAGGACCTCGTTGCGGTCGTGGAGCTGCTCCAGGTACACGTTCTTCGCCAAGTCGTCCGGCTGCGCCTGCAGTTGCTCCCAGGCGCGGCGGGTCTGGAGCTCCAGAGAGAGGACTGCGGGCGGGAGCATCCCGACCAGGCCGTGGCGCTCCCGTTCCTCCTGGGTGAAGGCGACGCCCTTGTTGCGCAGCGGGTCCGTGAGCAGTGCGTGACCGTCCGGTTGCCCGCGGCTGGTGTGGCCCTTCCCGGCGTGGCCCTTCCCCCTCTCTTCGTGCTCGTTCTGTGCGCGGTTGCTGGGCGGGGCCATCGGATCTCCTTGCGTCGTACGACTGCCGTAGGGGCTGGTTTCCGGCCAGGCGCCCCGGGTACCCCGGTCGGCGTGACAGGCGCACCGGCGCCCATCCCTTTGCCGCACATTGACGCAGCCCTTCGTTCGGGTACGGCGGCGCGACCGCCTCCAGCCGGTGCAGCGATCCCCGCGATGAGAGAAGAGGGGGATTTCCCCATGTCCAAGCCCGCCCAGCAGCAACAGCCCCCGGGCTCCGAAGCGGACCTGCGGCCCCAGGCCGACCACGGTGAGCACAGCTACCGCGGCTCGGGACGCCTGGCCGGAAAGGCAGCGCTGATCACCGGGGGTGACAGCGGTATCGGCAAGGCCGTCGCGATCGCCTACGCCCGCGAGGGTGCCGATGTGCTCCTCTCGCACCTGGACGAGGAGGAGGACGACGCCCGCGACACGGCGCGCTGGGTGGAGGAGGCCGGCCGCACGGCGGTTCTCGTGTCCGGTGACCTGAGCGATCCCGCCCACTGCCGGGAGGTGGTGGCGCGGGCCGTCGAGGCGTTCGGCCGCATCGACGTCCTGGTCAGCAACGCGGCGTTCCAGATGTTCCGGGACTCGATCGAGGAGATCCCGGACGAGGAGTGGGACCACACGCTGGCGACCAACCTCAGCGCCATGTTCCACCTCTGCAAGGCGGCGGTGCCGCACATGAAGTCGGGTGCGTCGATCATCGCGTCCACCTCGGTGAACTCCGACTCGCCGCCGCCGGGCCTGCTGGCGTACAACGCGACGAAGGCGGGCATCGCCAACATGGTCGGCTCCCTGTCCCAGTCGCTCGCCGAGCGGGGTATCCGGGTCAACAGCGTCGCCCCGGGGCCCATCTGGACGCCGCTGATCCCCGCCACGATGCCGCCCGAGCAGGTCGAGGACTTCGGCGGCCAGACACCTCTGGGGCGCGCCGGGCAGCCGGCCGAACTCGCCCCCGTGTACGTGATGCTCGCCTCGGACGAGGCCGCGTACGTCTCGGGCGCGCGCATCGCCGTCACCGGCGGCCAGCCCATTCTCTGACACATCGCCAGGGAACCATCCCCCTCAGCACTCAGGAGTGACCGTGGACTGGTACCCCTTGCGGCTGACCACCCCGGTCAAGCAGCACGTCTTCGGCGGCCGGGCCCTCGCCGAACGGCTGGGCCGCACCGGCCTGCCCGACGGCCCGGTCGCCGAGACCTGGGAGGTCAGCGATGTGGACGGGGAGGGAGCACGGGTCGCAGACGGCTCGCCGGCCGGCCGGCCGCTGCGCCGGCTCGTCGAGGAGCACCCCGACGAACTCGTGGGGCGCGGGTGGCGCGGCCCGCGCTTCCCGGTGCTGACCAAGTTCATCGACGGCACCGGTGCCCTCCCGGTCCATCTGCACGCCGACGACGACACCGCCCGCCGGCTGGAGGGCGAGCCCCACGGCAAGACCGAGGCGTGGCACGTCCTCGACGCGGCCCCGGGAGCCACCGCCCTGGTGGGAGTGAAGGCCGGTGTGGACCGGGACACGCTGCACCGGGCCCTGCTCGCACAGGACTTCGACGCGGTCATGCGCCGGCTTCCGGTGCGGGCCGGGCAGACCGTCTACGTGCCCGGCGGGACCCTGCACAGTTTCGGCCCCGGCACCCTCGTCTACGAGATCGAGCAGACCTCCGACATCCAGCAGCACGCCATGCGCCGCCACATGGAGGACGGCTCGGCATTGGACGACGAGGAGTGGCACACCAACCTCGGGCGGCTGCTCGACGAGTGGCGTCCCGATCCACGCCCTGAGTTCCACTCCGGCCTGAGCGTCCAGGTCGACGACGGAGTGCAGCGCACGGTGCTGTGCGCAGGCCCGTACTTCGCCCTGGAGCGGTGGCGGGCGGGCACCACGGCCCCGTTGGTGCACGACTTCTCCACCGCGCTGGTCGTCAGCAACGCCGGTGCCCCGGTCACCGTGGAGTCCGGTGGCCGGTCCGAGCGGCTCGGGCGAGCCCGGAGCCTGCTGCTGCCCGCGGCGCTGGGCCGCGTACGGATCGAGGGGCCCGCCGATGTCCTCCTCGGCTACCTGCCGGACCTGGAACACGACATCCGCACGCCGCTGCTCGCGGCCGGGCACGGGGCCGCCGCCGTGGCCGCGCTCGGTGAGGGCCTCACCGAGCCACGCACGTAGAACACACGCGGGAAGCACGCGGAAAGCACGCAGAAGGAGCTCCATGGGCACCATCACCACCAGCGACGACGTCACCCTCCACTACGAGGAACAGGGCACCGGCCCCCCGCTCGTCCTGATCCACGGCTGGGGCTTCAGCGGCCGCTTCTTCACCCGCAACGTCGACGCCCTGGCCGAACACTCCCGCGTCATCACCGTCGATCTGCGCGGCCACGGCGACTCCGGAAAACCCCGCCACGGCTACCGCGTGCCGAGGCTGGCCAAAGACCTGTTCGACCTCCTCGAAGCACTCGACCTGCGCGAGGTCACCGTCCTGGGCTGGTCACTGGGCTGCCCGGTCATCTGGAGCTATCTCGAACTCTTCGGCAGCCACCGCCTGGCCCGCGCGGTGTACGTCGAGCAGGCACCCCGCCAGTACTACGCACCGGACTGGCCGCACGCACACGCCACCTGCTACGACGAACCCTCCCTGGCCGCCCTGCAGACGCAGCTCACCTGCGACCCCCCGGCCTTCGACGAGGATCAGATCCGCACCGTCTTCGCCACCGAACCCACCCCGCCGGAGAGGGAGTTGCTCCTGACCGAGATGGCCAAGTCACCCGCGTCCGCCCGCAACGCGCTGATGGCCGAGCACACCCGCCACGACTGGCGCGACCTGCTGCCCACGCTCCGGCTGCCCAGCCTGGTCCTGGTCGCACGTCGGGACCAGGTGTTCCCGTGGCAGGGCCCCGCCTGGGTCGGCGAGGCGCTGCCCGATGCCCGGACCGTCTTCTTCGAGCACAGCGGCCACGCGCTGTTCTTCGACGAGCCGGAGAAGTTCCACCGGACGGTCACGGGCTTCCTGACCGGTAGCGAGATCGACACGGAGGTGCTCGCATGAACAGCCCCACGCCTCCGTTCGCCTTCCCCTACGGCGTCAACCAGTTCACCACCATGCCCTGGTCCTTCGAGGAGGACCTGACGCACTACGCCGACCTCGGTGTCGAAGCGATCGAGCTGTGCGAGACCAAGCTCGACGACGACCATGACCGCGCCAAGGCGCAACTCGCCTCCGTCGCCGAGGCGGGACTGCCGATCAGCTCGGTCCAGCCCCTCGTACGGACCGTGTTCCCCAGCGAGACCCAGCCGGACCCCGGCGCCCGGCGCGACCGGCTGGACCGCTTCCGCCGCAGCCTGGAGCTGATCGCACCGTTCGCCCCGGGCGCGGCCTTCGTCACGAACACCGGGCCGGCGCCCGACGGGAACCTGCATGAGGCGATCCGCCAGGTCGTCGGCCACCACCGCGAACTGGCGGACATCGCCGCCGACCACGGCGTGCGCATCGCGCTGGAGCCCCTCAACCCCGTCCTGCTCAACGTGGAAACCGCCCTCTGGACCTACCGGCAGGCGCTCGACATCGTCCAGGAGGTCGACCGGGAGAACGTGGGCGTCTGCCTCGACCTGTGGAACCTGTGGCAGGACCCGGACCTCGTCCCCCACCTCGCCGACGCTCCCGACCGCCTGTTCCTGCTCCAGGTCAGCGACTGGCGTACACCGCGCTCGCGGATGGACCGGCGCAGTGTCGGCACCGGTGACATCCCCGTGGGCCGACTGCTGCGCGCCGCCCACGGCGTCGGCTACCGCGGCCCCTGCGTCCTGGAGATCTTCTCCGACGACGTGCCGGACTCGCTCTACGAGACGGACCTGGACGAGCTCCTGCGCGCCAACCGGACGGCCCTCGAGTCGGCTTGGCGGGCCGGCTGAGCGCGGGCGGGAGCGGTCCGGACGAACAGGGGGAAACAGCGATCAGCGGGTGGCGAGGAGCTCCAGTGTGTCGATCACGCGGTTCGAGAAGCCCCACTCGTTGTCGTACCAGGCGACCACCTTGACGTGGCGGCCCTCGACGCGGGTGAGGGCCGAGTCGAAGATCGACGAGGCCGGATTGCCCGTGATGTCGGACGATACGAGCGGGTCCTCCGAGTACTCGAGGACGCCGGCGAGCGGCCCCTGGGCCGCGGTGCGGTACGCCGCCAGCACGTCGTCGCGCGTCACGTCGCGGGCGACGGTCGTGTTGAGTTCGACGATCGAGCCGACCGGCACCGGTACGCGGATCGAGTCGCCCGACAGCTTGCCGTCGAGGTTCGGCAGCACCAGGCCGATCGCCTTGGCGGCGCCGGTCGTGGTCGGCACGATGTTGACGCCGGCGGCGCGGGCGCGGCGGGCGTCGCGGTGCGGACCGTCCTGCAGGTTCTGCTCCTGCGTGTAGGCGTGCACCGTCGTCATGAACCCGTGCTCGATACCGGCGAGTTCGTCGAGGACCGCGGCCAGCGGCGCGAGCGCGTTGGTGGTGCAGGAGGCGTTCGAGACGATCGTGTGCGCCTCCGGGTCGTAGGCCTCGGTGTTGACCCCGAACGCGAGTGTGACGTCGGCGCCGTCCGACGGCGCGCTGACCAGGACCTTCTTCGCGCCCGCGTCGAGGTGGGCGCGGGCGGCCTTGGCCGAGGTGAAGCGGCCGGTGGCTTCCAGGACGATGTCGACGCCGAGTTCGGCCCACGGCAACTGCGCCGGTTCGCGCTCGGCCAGCACCGTGATCCGGCGGCCGTCGACGACCAGGGCGTTCCCGTCGGCGGTCACCGGCCGTCCGAGCCGGCCGGCCGTGCTGTCGTAGGCGAGCAGCCGGGCGAGCGTGGCGGGCTCCGTCAGGTCGTTGACGGCGACGACCTCCAGGGTGCTGTCGCGCTCCAGCAGGGCGCGCAGCACATTGCGTCCGATGCGGCCGAATCCGTTGATGGCGATGCGAGTCATGAGTGGTGTCCCTTCCCTTCCCCACCAGGCTCGCCCGCGGCTCGCGCCGCTGACAGTGGCGGGATCGCCATGGTTCAAAAGGATCCCGCCACGCCCGCCACGCCGGATCCCGCCACGCGCCGCCCAGGGGCTACTCGCCCCGGGTGAAGGTGCGCCGGTACTCGCTCGGTGTGGTGCCGAGGATGCGCTGGAAGTGCAGGCGCAGGTTGGCGCCGGTGCCGAGCCCGACGTCGGCGGCGATCTGCTCGACGCTGCGCTCGGAGCGCTCCAGCAGCTCGCGGGCCAGGTCGATGCGGGCGCGCATCACCCACTGCATCGGCGTGTAGCCGGTCTCCTCGACGAAGCGCCGGGAGAACGTGCGCGGCGAGACCCCCGCCTGTCGCGCCAATATGTCGAGGGTGAGGGGCTCGCCCAGCTTGTGCAGCGCCCACTCGCGGGTGGCGGCGAACCGCTCGCCGAGCGGCTCGGGGACGCTGCGCGGCACGTACTGGGCCTGGCCGCCGCTGCGGTAGGGGGCCGCGACCAGACGCCGGGCCGCGTGGTTGGACGCGGCGACTCCGAGGTCGCCGCGCAGGATGTGCAGGCACAGGTCGAGGCCGGAGGCGGCGCCGGCCGAGGTGAGCACGCTGCCCTCGTCGACGAACAGCACGTTCTCGTCGACCTGTACCAGCGGATGCCTGGCCATGAGGGCCCGCGTGTAGTGCCAGTGCGTCGTGGCGCGCCTGCCGTCGAGCAGGCCCGTGGCGGCGAGCGCGAAGGCACCCGTCGAGATGGCGGCGAGCCGCGCGCCCCGGTCGTGGGCGGCGATCAGTGCCTCGACGACGGCCTGCGGCGGATCCTCACGGTCCGGGAACCGGTAGCCGGGGACGAAGACGATGTCGGCCCAGTCAAGCGCGTCGAGGCCGTGGGCGACGTAGTACGCGAGGCCGTCGCCGCCGGTCACGAGACCGGGTGTCGCCCCGCACACCCGCACCTCGTACGGCATGCTCGCGCGGGTCGTGAACACCTGCGCCGGAATGCCGACATCGAGCGGCTTCGCACCCTCGAGCACGAGGACGGCGACGCGATGCAGGCGGGGGGCGGGCACAGGAAGAGGTTACGGCCGTGCCGCCCCGCGTCGTTGTGCCTACCCCCGCATGGCGTCGCGGACGAGGGCGGTGTCGGTGAACTGCTCGAAGCGGACGATGAGGCCGCCGCGGACCACGAAGTGGTGGGCGACGCGCACGTCGATCGGCTTGCCGGTGGCCTTGTCGGCCGCGGTGTAGCGGGCGAGGACGACGACGTTCTCCCCGTCGACGACGTACGTGTCGTCGTGCGCGGTCCAGCCGTCCCAGTCCTGGCCGAGCTTCTCCATCACGTTGGCGATGACGCCGTCGGGGGTGCGGTAGGTGCCGGCGAGGGGGAAGCCGGCCATCTCCGTCCACTCGACGTCCGGGGCGAGGGTGGCGCGCAGGGCCTCCAGGTCGCCGGCCGCGCAGGCCAGGTACTGGCGGCGGACCACGTCCGCCGGGGCCGTGGAGGTCACGAGGTCGGTGAGCTCGCAGGTCATGAGACTCAGCCCCACTTCATCTCGCCCTTGGCGACCTTCGCCCCGATCTGCGCGGCGATCAGCATGCCGTGGTCGGGGTAGCGCCTGACGAGCGCCTCGGTCAGCGCGGCGCCGTCGGCTCTTCCCCGTTCCCACCGCCCGACTGGGCCTCCACACCATGCATCCACCGATCATGCCCGGTGCGACCCCGGGCGCTCACGCCCCCGGGGGTTCAGTGACTCGGCGGCCGAAGACTCAGCGGTCGATGTAGCTGAAGTCGCCCACGGTCCAGGCGCTGACGTCCTTGATCGCGACTCGGTACATCCCGCCCGTCTCGGGGATCCCGAGGCTGCCCTGCAGGATCCGAGCGAGATGGAAGTGCAGGTGCGTGGGCGCCTCGTCGCGGTCGGGCCGGTTCTCGCCTGGGCCGTGAGCGAAGACGTCCGCGAACGGGCCGAGCCGCTCCGAGTCCTTCAGGACGTCCGCCACCCGCTCGCGCCACACGGCCTCGGGGGCCAGACGGCCGGTGATGACGGCGCCGCCGACGACCACGGTCAGTGACATCTGATTGCTTCGCTCGGACTCAACCGCGGCGGAGATGGCGACGAGCAGCTCATCAGGGTTCGACATAAGTGCACATCTTATTCAGCTGCCTCTCCCGGAACCCCCGCGGGCTTGAAGAGACTGCGCCGAAGCCGCAGTGGTGAGCCCCGTGACGCAAGGCGGCGCGTCGGCGAACCGCCGTCCACAGCCGATGTGTTGCCCTGTCACGGCCGTGCCACGGCGGTGTCCTGAAGGCACGACGGGCGCGACCCGGGGGCTTCGGGGCTCCTCCTAGTCAGCACAGACCTGCTCCACCCCGACTCGGAAGGAACCTCCCGTGAAGAACCGCCACCTGCGCAAGGCCGTCGTCGCCACCGCCGCGATCACCGCCGGGCTGCTGATGACGGCATGCCAGAACAGCACCGACAACTCGTCGGGCAACAGCGGCACGGGCACGGCGGCGGTCGCCGAGAAGGCCTCGGACGCCAAGAACTCGAAGGGCGTCAGCGGCTCGTTCAAGAACGGCAAGGTCACCTATCTCGCCCCGGGCAAGTACATCGTGTCCGTGCCGGGCAAGGGCGACCAGCAGTTCCTGGTCGCCGACGACACCGAGGTCCACGGCGCCGGCACGATATGCGGCGACGCGGGGTCCAAGGTGGACGCGCCCTGCACGCCGGACCAGCTGGAGACGGCCACGAAGAAGGCCGCCGTGAGCGCTGACGTGGAGATGACGAACGGCATCGCGACCCTGGTGACCGAGCGGCGCGCCGCTCAGCGGGACTCGACCGTCATCGAGGGCATCAACCAGGGCAAGGGTGTCGACGGCACCTGGTTCGGCAACGTCTCCTACCTGGCGCCGGGCAAGTACACGGTCTCCGACCTGAAGGGCACCGAGCAGCAGTTCTTCGTCGCCGAGGACACGAAGATCTGGGGCTACGGCGACATCTGCGGTGACACGAACACGGGCGAGGGCGGCCAGGGCGGTACCGAGTGCACCGAGGCGGAGCTGGAGACGGCCGCCAAGAAGGGCGTCAGCGCCGAGGTCGTCATCAGCAACGGCATCGCGACCACGATCCGCGACGACCACTGAGCCAGGGAAACGGGGAGATGATGGCGGTTATGCGCATCCGCATCGACGCCGTCGACCTGCCCGGCCTCACCGGCCCTGCCTCCGCCGACGGCAGGGTCCCCGCCTACGGCAACCTCCACGTCGCCGTGCAACGCCGCGACCGTCCGGCCGAACTCCTCGCACCGCAGCCCGGCGACGCACCGTCCGCGACCTGGACCCTGGAGTGCACCACGAGCCCCTCGCCGACCGGCACCGAGATCAAGGGCCCCTACGTGCAGGACCGGCTGGGCCGGCGGTTCGTCTACCTGTCGTGGGGCACGGTCGACGACTCGGGCACCTTCACGATGTTCCGCCGCGCCAAGCTCATGCTCGACGCCGTCCCCGCCGACGTACTCGCCGCCGCAGCACGCGACGGCCTGCTGGTCGGACACCTCGGCCTGACCGACCCGCAGGGCGGGCCCCGGTGCGGACGCGTCGAGCCTCCGCAGATCACCTGGACCGCCGCCCGCGCCGAGTAGGGCGCCCCGGCAGAGCCTCCCGGCGCGGCGAGTTGCCGGGGCGGCCGCTTCTCGGACCGCGTCCCCTCGTCGACGGAGCACCGGCCTGTCTCTCGGTCCGCGAGTCGAAGACACGCTCGCCGCATCGCCCGCCCGTGCGCTCGCCTTCGCCGCGGTCGTGCACCTCGGCCCTCGACCGCGCCCATGGAAGGATGTCGCCCGTGACCGGATCGTCTTCCTCGTCCGTCGCCGAGGGCACGCCTCACCACCACGGCCTGGGTTCCCGTGCCGCCGCCACGCTGGTGTTCGGGTCGTCGGCCGCGGTCCTGGTGGTCGAGATCGTCTCTCTGCGGCTGCTGGCTCCCTACCTCGGCCTCACCCTCGAAACCAGCACGATGGTGATCGGCATCGCCCTCACCGCGATCGCCTTCGGCTCCTGGCTGGGTGGGCGCATCGCGGACCAGGTCGATCCACGCCGGCTCCTGGGCCCCTCGCTCGGAGTGTCGGGAGCGGTCGTCGCGCTCACCCCCGCCGTGCTGCGCACCAGTGCGGAGTGGGCGCCGGCGGTGCTCCTCCTGATCGCGTCGCTCACCATCCTCGTGCCGGGCGCGCTGCTCTCGGCGGTGACGCCGCTCGTGACCAAGCTGCGTCTCACCAGCCTCGCCGAGACCGGAACGGTGGTCGGCCGGCTGTCCGGCGTCGGCACCGTCGGCGCCATCGTCGGCACCGTCCTCACCGGCTTCGTCCTCGTCTCGCGGTTGCCGGTCAGCGGCATACTGATCGGCCTCGGCATTCTGCTGGTGGCCGGCTCGGCGGTGGTCGAGTGGCGCGCACGGGGGTGGAGCGGCACCCCTGCCCTGACACTCGTGGTCGTGGCCGGCGGCCTCGCCACCACGGTGGCGCCCGGTGCCTGCGACACGGAGACCAGGTACCACTGCGCACGGGTGGTCGCGGACCCCGACCGGGACAGCGGCCGCACACTCGTCCTGGACGGCCTGCGGCACTCCTATGTCGACCTCGACGACCCGACCTTCCTCAAGTTCGAGTACGTGCGCGCCATCGCGGCGGTGGTCGATGCCGCCTTCCCCGAAGGCGAGCCACTCGCCGCCCACCACGTGGGCGGGGGCGGGCTCACCTTTCCCCGTTACCTCGCGGCCACCCGGCCCGGGACGCGCAGCCTGGTGTCCGAGATCGACAGCGGGGTCGTGCGCATCGACCGTGACCGGCTCGGCCTGAGGCCGGACGCCGGTATCGACGTACGCGTCGAGGACGGCAGGCTCGGCCTGCGGCGGCTGGACGCCGGCAGTCGTGACCTCGTCGTCGGCGACGCCTTCGGGGGCGTCAGCGTGCCGTGGCACCTCACCACGGTCGAAGCGATGACCGACGTACGGCGAGTGCTCAAGGAGGACGGCCTGTACGTCGCCAACCTCATCGATCACGGTGGTCTGGCCTTCGCCCGTGCCGAATTGGCCACTCTCAGGGAGACCTTCGAGCACGTCGCCCTCGTCGGCGAACCCACCGACATCGGTCTCGACCCGACCGCCACTTCCCACGGCGGCAATCTGGTGGTGATCGCCTCGGACCGGCCGTTCGACCCGCGCGCGACCCAGCGAGCGCTGGACGCGCGGCAGACCAGCTGGAAGATCACCACCGGCGACGACCTCGCCTCCTGGATCGGCGACGCCCGACTGCTCACCGACGACCACGCACCCGTGGACCAGCTCCTCCAGCCGTACAGTCCGGGGAGCAGCGGGTGACGGTCACATCGGCGCCCCGGGCCGCCCCTCCGGCTTGTCACCCGTATGCCGATGTGACCTTCCTCGCGATCAGGGCGTCCCGGCACGTCTGACGGCGTCCCCCGCGCTGAGGGTGACGGCCGCGGCCCATGGGGCATCGGGGGAGGTCATGGCGTTGCGGGCCGAGGCGGTGGCAGGAACAGTGCAGCCCCGCTGAGCCAATATCTGTTTTTGCGAGATGAGAAATTGGCGCGGCCCCCGGCGAGTATTCCTCGATCGCCGGACGGGCCGGAAATCGTGCTCCGTACAGGGCCGGTCGCGCCATGCTACTGTCGATCTCAGTTGCAGGTGTGGTTGCCAGAAGGTTCATTTTCCTACGGGGTAATCAGCACGGCGACGCGGAATCCGCACAGGGCGAATTCCGAACATCGTCTCCGAAGGAGAATTAACATGGCTACTGGCACCGTGAAGTGGTTCAACGCGGAAAAGGGCTTCGGCTTCATCGAGCAGGACGGCGGCGGCGCCGACGTCTTCGCCCACTACTCGAACATCGCTGCCCAGGGCTTCCGTGAGCTGCTGGAAGGCCAGAAGGTGTCCTTCGACATCGCCCAGGGCCAGAAGGGCCCGACGGCCGAGAACATCGTTCCCGCCTGACATCGCGGCAGCAACGCATATTTCGCAGCTGGGGCCCGCACCTTGGGGTGCGGGCCCCAGCTCGCTGCTTTTCCGGGCGCGTGACAAGAACGCCGCGCCCACCCTCTCAGGCTCGTTCTCGCGATTCTCTGCGCCGTTCGTTTTGCTGCGGAAATTCCTTGATACGTGCCTACCAGCTCACATCGAGGAAGGTTCCGCTTGAACCGCGCACGCACCACCCGCACGCCCCGCACCTACGACCGCTCCCGGGGCGCTGCCACCAAGGGCTCGGGGGCGCCGCGGCGCTCCAAGGGCTACGACCGCCGGCCGGCCGCTCCCCAGGGGGAGTTCGCGCTGCCGGTGACGACCACTCCGGCGCTGCCCGCCGTCGAGGCGTTCGCCGACCTCGCCCTGCCGGCGCCGCTGCTGGCCGCGCTCGGCCACGAGGGCGTGACCGTGCCGTTCCCGATCCAGGGCGCGACCCTGCCGAACTCGCTCGCCGGACGTGACGTCCTCGGCCGCGGCCGCACCGGGTCGGGCAAGACCCTCGCCTTCGGCCTGGCGCTGCTGGCCCGTACCGCCGGCCGGCGCGCGGCCCCCCGGCAGCCGCTCGCCCTGGTCCTCGTCCCCACCCGCGAGCTCGCCCAGCAGGTGACCGACGCGCTCACCCCGTACGCCCGCTCCGTGCGGCTGAAGCTGGCCACCGTGGTCGGCGGCATGTCGATCGGCAGGCAGGCCGGTGCGCTGCGGTCCGGTGCGGAGGTCGTCGTCGCGACGCCGGGGCGGCTCAAGGACCTCATCGACCGCGGCGACTGCCGGCTGGACGACGTCACCATCACCGTCCTCGACGAGGCCGACCAGATGGCCGACATGGGCTTCATGCCGCAGGTCACGGCCCTGCTCGACCAGGTGCAGCCCGGGGGCCAGCGGATGCTCTTCTCCGCCACCCTGGACCGCAACGTCGACCGCCTGGTCCGCACCTACCTGTCGGATCCCGTGGTCCACTCCGTCGACCCGTCGGCGGGTGCGGTCACCACGATGGAGCACCACGTGCTGCACGTGCACGAGGCGGACAAGCACCGCACGACGACCGAGATCGCGGCGCGGGACGGCCGGGTGATCATGTTCCTGGACACCAAGCGTGCCGTGGACCGGCTGACCGAGCACCTGCTGAACAACGGTGTGCGCGCCGCGGCTCTGCACGGCGGCAAGTCCCAGCCCCAGCGCACGCGGACCCTCGCCCAGTTCAAGACCGGCCATGTGACGGTGCTGGTGGCGACCAACGTCGCGGCCCGCGGCATCCACGTCGACAACCTCGACCTGGTCGTCAACGTGGATCCGCCCACCGACCACAAGGACTACCTGCACCGCGGCGGCCGGACCGCCCGCGCCGGCGAGTCCGGCAGTGTCGTCACCCTTGTGACACCCGGCCAGCGCCGCGGCATGACCCGGCTGATGGCCTCGGCCGCCATCACCCCCCAGGTCACGCCGGTGCGTTCGGGTGAAGCGGAGCTGAGCCGGATCACGGGCGCCCAGACCCCGTCCGGTGTCCCGGTCGTCATGACCGCGCCGGCCCCGGCCCATCCCCGCCGTGGCACGTCCTCCGGAGCCCCCTCCTCCCGGGGCCGCCGCCCCTCCCGGGGGCGCCCCACCGGGCAGGCGGGGCGGCGCACCGCACAGCGGCCCGCCTACAACCCGGCGGCCTAGTGACGTCGACCGGCAGTCGGGCCCGTAGCTCACCATTCTCCGAGGAGGCAGCTTTGACACCGGTTCAGACGCAGCACCGGCAGGCGGACCCCTGCTCCGTGACCGTGAGAGACGGCATCGACGGATCCGGCCCCAGGGTCCGGGACGACATGACCGTCGAGGTCGCCCTGTCCGTCATGGCCGGCGCCCGGGTCGACCACCTCCTGCTGTGCGACGCGGACGACCAGTGCACGGGCTCGGTGACCCGGGCCGAACTCGCCGTGCACCGCGGCAGCGCCGCATACACGGACCGGACCCGGCTGCGGGACGTCCTCGGCGGACCGTTCGCCTCGCCCGTCCCCCGGATCGCCGCCCTCCGGGAGCACCACCGGACCCCGGGCGTCCTCGCCCTCTCCAGCTGATCCGCCTCACCCGGTCAGCCCGTCCTCCTTCTCCCTGAGGGGCATCATGCGCTGTGTCATCGCCCGGTACCCGTTCGACCTGACCAAGAACGGGGTGCTGGCCTCCTTGAAGGGCATCACGCCCGAGCTCGTCACGGGTGAGTCCGTGACCATCGGTCGCCGCCGCTACCCCGCCAAGCAGGTGGGGCAGGTCCTCACCCGGCAGGACCCCCGCGACTTCACCGCCGCCGAGGTCGTCCGGGCCATGACCCGCCTCGGCTTCACCTGCCACGCCCACCCCGAGGCCGCGCCCGTACGCGTCGCCACCCCGCTCCAGACCGCGTCGGCACTGCTCGGCGCCGCACCCCTGGACGCATGACGACGGGCGGACCACCGCCCACCCCGATCCCGATGAGGGCCCTGCCGACGCGCGTCGGCAGGGCCCTCGTCGTCGTCCCGCCCCTTGCGGACCATCGGCAATGTGCGCCTCCAGCGAACGAAAATCTACTCTTGTCAGAGTAGACATTGGGCTGCGTCGCAGTTAGCCTTTTTCTCGTTGACACGGATCACTGATCGAAGAAGGACGGAGGAGCAGACGCCATCAGGATCGCCCGGCCCGAGCAGCGCTCGGCCGGGTACCGCAAGACCCCGGATTGGAAGGTGGTCCCCGGTCACGCAGCCGCGATCCCCGCACCCCCCCTCCTGCAGGGCCGGTAGCGGAAACAGAAGGTCGGCGCAGCATTAGGGCCGACAGATGGTGTTCAATTTCCTTCGGGGCCCTGGTGCCGTACGGCACCAGGGCCCCTCGACGCGTGCGTTGCACTACGAGGTGACATGACAGCAGATACCCCGCTCAGCGATCGTCTGGACGACGACGACTACCCCGCGTACACGATGGGGCGGGCCGCCGAGATGCTCGGCACCACCCCGGCCTTCCTCCGGGCCATCGGTGAGGCCCGGCTGATCACTCCGCTGCGCTCGGAGGGCGGACACCGCCGGTACTCCCGCTACCAGCTGCGCATCGCCGCGCGCGCCCGCGAACTCGTCGACCGGGGCACCCCGATCGAGGCCGCCTGCCGCATCGTCATCCTCGAGGACCAGCTCGAGGAAGCTCAGCGCATCAACGCCGAGTACCGCCGCCGCGCCGGGCACGACACGCCCGAAGGCTCCGTGGCCGAATCCGGCTGATCGCCCGGGCGGGTGAGGAGTCCCGGCCGGGGAAGGCCACGTGTCCCAGAGACCTTGCCGGGCGGTAGTGCCGGCGTACTCCGAGAAGTCCCGGGGAGTGCCGGCCCAATACTTTCCGGACACCGTCGCCGAGCGAGGCCAGGCCGCCTGAACGGACGTGGTCGTACGTACGCCTCCGGTGGGAGGGGGACGTAGCTCAGGTCGCGCCAACGCCTTCGCTTTCAGCGCCGCGTTCAAGCGGGAACAACCCGTCAGAATTCCGGAATACGGAAACTCCTCGTCCTCCCCGCCGTACTCCGGCCCGTGCGGGAGTAGGGTGAATTGGGCGAACCAGACAGGGGGTGCGGCATGATCCGGTCAGCCGACATCCGTGAATGGCGCGACCACGAGGTGGTCGACCCGAAGCAGCACAAGATCGGTGTACTCGAAGCGGTCTACGTGGACACCGCCACCGACGAACCGGCCGTGGCCACCGTCCGGACCGGGCTGCCCAGCCGTCGGCGCCTGGTCTTCGTCCCCCTTGACGACGCCGTTCTCGGACCGGGCTACGTCAAGGTGCCCTACGCCAGGGGACAGGTGCGCAAGGCCCCCTCGATCGGGACGGACGACGTCCTGGCGGCCGAGCGGGAGGCGGAGATCTTCCAGCACTACGGCATGACGTACCGGGCTGGGGCGGGAGGCGAACGCCGGCTCGCCCGCGGGTGACCGGCGGGCACGTGGCACAGGAGAGGTGGTCGCGGTGATGGCACTCTTCCTTCTGATCGTCCTCGCGGCCGTCGCCCTGGGAATCATCGGCGTGGCAGCGGACGGCCTGGACTATCTCCTGGCCATCGGCATCGTGGTGTTCGCCGTCGACGTGATCTTCTTCGCGGTCCGCGTGTCCCGGCGCGCGGGGCGACGGCCCGTGCGCTGACGCGGAGAGGTCTTACTGACGGGTTCCCGGTCCGGTCAGGAATCGAGAAGCGCGGGTCGCGTGCCGGGCCTAGCGTCGGTGGCATGACTTCCATCGAATCCATCACCCTCGAAGTGGACGACGCCGACGCAGCCCGCCGTTTCTACAGCAGCGCGTTCGGACTGGACAGACAGGTGCGCGTGCGGGACTCCGAGGCTCCGACGGCCGGCTTTCGCGGGTTCACCCTTTCGCTCGTGGTCTCGCAGCCGGCCGACGTCGACGCCCTCGTCGAGGCCGCCGTGGACGCCGGTGCCGCGACGCTGAAGCCTGCCGCCAAGTCGCTGTGGGGTTACGGGGGCGTCGTGCAGGCACCGGACGGCACGATCTGGCAGATCGCGTCGTCGTCGAAGAAGGACACCGGCCCGGCCACCCGGCGGATCGACGAGATCGTGCTCCTGCTGGGGGTCACGGACATGGCCGGGAGCAAGCGGTTCTACGTCGAGCACGGCCTCCCCGTGGCGAAGAGCTTCGGCAGCAAGTACGTCGAGTTCGACACCGGGTCGGGCGCCGTCAAGCTGGCGCTGTACAAGCGCCGGGGCCTGGCCAAGCTCGTCGGCGTCTCTCCCGACGGCACCGGATCGCACCGGCTCACCGTCAACAGCGACGCCGGGCCCTTCACCGACCCGGACGGGTTCGCGTGGGCGACCGCTTCGGAGACCGCGTCGCTGTGACCGTGGCCGTGACCGCGCCCGTGGTCGACCTTACGGAGTCGTGACGTGCGGGCGCGCTCCCCTGGTGCGGCGGGGTCGCGGGCCTAGCGTGGCCGTATGCGCGTACTGGTCACCGGCGGTGCCGGGTTCATCGGGTCCCATGTGGTCGCCGCCCTCCGGGAGCGCGGGCACGAGACGGTCGTGTTCGACGTGCGGGAGGACGCCGCCGACGACGTGCGGGACTCCGCCGCCGTCGGCCGTGCCCTGGCCGGTGTGGACGCCGTGTGTCACCAGGCCGCGAAGGTCGGGCTCGGCGACGGGGTCGCCGACGCGGCGGACTACGTCTCCCACAACGACCTCGGGACCGCCGTACTGCTCGCCGCCATGGCGGAGGCCGGGGTACGGCATCTCGTGCTGGCCGGGTCGATGGTGGTCTACGGGGAGGGCCGGTACGCGTGCCCCCGGCACGGGGTCGTCCGGCCCGGGCCGCGTGCCGTCACCGACCTCGACGCCGGCCGGTTCGAGCCGCCGTGCCCGGTGTGCGGGGCGGACCTCGTCCCCGGCCTGGTCGGCGAGGACGCCCCGGCCGACCCGAGGAACGTGTACGCGACGACCAAGCTGGCCCAGGAGCACCTGGCCGCGGCCTGGGCCCGCTGCACGGGCGGGTCGGCGGTGTCGCTGCGCTACCACAACGTGTACGGGCCCGGCATGCCCCGCGACACCCCGTACGCCGGTGTCGCCTCCTTCTTCCGCTCGGCGCTCGCCCGGGGCGAGGCACCCCGCGTGTTCGAGGACGGGCGGCAGCGCAGGGACTTCGTGCACGTCCGGGACGTGGCGCAGGCCGATGCGGTGGCCCTGGAGGCGGAGGCCGCCCCGGGCGTGCTCACGGCGTACAACACCGGCAGCGGCGAGCCGCACACCGTCGGCGAGATGGCCCGGGCGCTGGCCGCCGCGTACGGCGGGCCCGAACCCGTCGTCACCGGCGCGTACCGGCTCGGGGACGTACGGCACATCACCGCCGATTCCGCACGGCTGCGGGACGCGCTGGGCTGGAAGCCGCAGGTCGCCTTCGAGGAGGGCATGGCGGAGTTCGCGCGGGCCGGGATGCGGGACGCGTAGGAGCCCGGCCTCGATCGGGGTCCGGCTCGCAAAGACCGGTGGTGCTGCCCGTGTTACGAAGCGGCGGCGGGCAGCACCACCTCGAAACGGCAACCGCCCGGGATGTTCCGTACGGTGGCCCGGCCCTGGTGCGCCTCCACGATCCCCCGGACGATGGCCAGGCCGAGACCCGCTCCGGCCGGGGGCGTCCGGGCGTGCGTGCCGCGCCAGCCGGTGTCGAAGACGCGGGGCAGGTCGTCGTCGGGGATGCCGCCGCAGCCGTCCGTCACGGACAGCACCACGCCCTCGGTGGAGCGTTCCGCGGTGACGGCGACCGTGCCGTCGGCCGGGGTCCGGCGGATGGCGTTGACCAGCAGGTTCCCCAGCACCCGGCTCATCTCCTTGCCGTCCACCTCCACCGGCACCGGCTCGATACGGCCGCCCACCAGCCGCACCCCGTGCTCCCGGGCGAGCGGGTCGGCTCCCGCCAGCGCGTCGCCCACCAGGTCGTACAGGGAGATCCGGCTGGGGGCCAGGGCGAGCGCGCCCGCGTGGATGCGGGAGAGTTCGAAGAGGTCGCCGACCATGTCGTTGAGGCGCTCGACCTCGGTGCGGATCTGCTTCAGATAGCGGCCGGGGTCGGCGGCGACGCCGTCCTCCAGCGCCTCCGACATGGCGCGCAGTCCGGCCAGCGGGGTGCGCAGATCGTGCGAGATCCAGGCGACGAGCTCACGCCGGGAGGCCTCCAGCGCGCGTTCCCGCTCCCGGGACTCGGCCAGTCTGGCGCTGGTCGCGGCCAGTTCGCGGCTCAGGTGGTCGAGTTCGGCGGTCGTCGGGCCGGCGGGGGCGGCGAAGTCCCCGCCGTCGCCGAAGGAGCGTGCGGCCACGGCGAGTTCGCGGCTGCGGGCGACCACCCAGCGGCCCAGCAGCAGCGCCGTGGCCAGGGAGACGACGGCCGCCATGGCGACGACGGTCGTGACGACGGACAGGTCGTGCGGCGACAGGAACATCGCCCAGGCGACGGCGAGCGTGCCCGCGAGCATCGCGACGATCCCGACCGCGGCGACCACGGCGAGCGAGGCGGTCAGCGAGCGGCGCCGGATCAGGCGCAGCGCACCGGCTCCGGCCAGGCCGGTGGCCGCGGCACCGGCGAAGGCGTACACGGCGATGAGCAGCGTGTCGTTCACGATCCGGCCTCCTCTGCGGGGGTTCCCGTGGGGTCGAAGCGGTAGCCCACGCCCCACACGGTCTGGATCAGGCGCGGCCGGGCCGGGTCGTCCTCGACCTTGCCGCGCAGGCGGCGGACGTGGACCGTGACGGTCGACAGGTCACCGAAGTCCCACCCCCACACCTCGCGCATCAGATCCTCGCGGGCGAAGGCCCGCCCCGGGTGCCGCAGGAAGAAGGAGAGCAGGTCGAACTCGCGGAGGGTGAGGGCGAGTTCAGTGCCGTTCTTGGTGGCCCGGCGGGCTTCCGGGTCGACGGTGAGCCCGGCCGCTCCCAGCCGGTGCCCGGGGACGGCGGGCCGGCTGCGGCGCAGCACCGACTCCACGCGCAGCACCAGTTCGCGGGGGCTGAAGGGCTTGGTGACGTAGTCGTCGGCGCCGACCTCCAGGCCCAGGATGCGGTCGTCCTCGTCGCCGCGGGCGGTGAGCATGATGACCGGGACCGGCCCCTGTCCGCGCATCCGCCGGCACACCTCCAGGCCGTCCATCCCGGGCAGCATCAGGTCGAGGACGACCAGGTCCGGCCAGTGCGCGGCGGCGCGGGTGAGGGCGGCCGGGCCGTCGTCGGCGCGGTCGACGACGTAGCCGGCGCGGTCCAGATACCCGGCGACGACCTCGGCGACGGTCGGGTCGTCGTCGACGACCAGGACCCGCGGGGACCCGCCGGGGGTCTGCTCCTGCTGATGGGGCTGCTGCATGGCTCCAGCGTCGCACCGGGCGGCCGGTGATGGCCTGCCCGGACGCGTCCTCGCCGCCGACGTCCGCGTTTCGTAAGAAGCCGAAGTCCTGAATGTCCCTTTCGCGTTCGTAGGGTGAGACCGTGACGACGACATCTTCCGACGTCGACGTGGTGCTGCCCTGCCTGAACGAGGCCGAGGCCCTGCCCTGGGTGCTCGAACGGATCCCGCCGGGCTGGCGCGCACTCGTCGTCGACAACGGCTCCACCGACGGCTCGGACCGGGTCGCCCGCGCACTCGGCGCGACCGTCGTGCACGAGCCGCGCCGGGGCTTCGGCGCGGCCTGCCACGCGGGGCTGACGGCCGCCACCGCCGACGTGGTGTGCTTCTGCGACTGCGACGCCTCCCTCGACCCGTCGCTCCTCGTCCCCTTCGTGCGCGAGGTGCGAGGCGGCGGGGCCGACCTGGTCCTCGGGCGGCGGCGTCCGCAAGGCCGGGGCGCATGGCCCGCACACGCCCGGGCCGGGAACCTCGCCCTCGCGCGGATGCTGCGCCGCCGCACCGGGCTGCGGCTGCACGACCTCGGTCCCCTGCGCGCCGCCCGCCGCGAGCCGCTGCTCGCCCTCGGCCTCACCGACCGGCGCAGCGGCTATCCGCTCCAGATGGTGGTGCGCGCGGCCGACGCCGGCTGGCGGATCACCGAGCACGACGTGCCGTATCTGCCGCGCACCGGGGCCTCGAAGGTGACAGGCACATGGCGCGGCACCTGGCAGGCCGTGCGGGACATGAGCCGGGTGCTGGGCGAGGCACCCGGCGGGACTCCGGCCGTGGAAGGGAGCGCCCGGTGACCACCCCGCTCGTGACCACCCCACTCATGACCACCCCACTCATGACCACCCTGCTCGTCATCGCCAAGGAGCCGCGCCCCGGCCGGGTCAAGACCCGGCTCACTCCGCCGTTCACGCCCCGTCAGGCCGCGTCCCTCGCCGAGGCGTCCCTCGCCGACACCCTGGACGCGGTCGCGGCGGCCCCGGCCGGCCGCAGGGTCCTCGTCCTCGACGGGGAGCCGGGCCCCTGGCTGCCGCCCGGCTTCGACGTCGTACCGCAGTGCGCGGGCGGTCTCGACGAGCGGCTGGCGCACGCCTTCGCGCACTGCGCCGGCCCGGCCCTGCTCATCGGCATGGACACCCCGCAGGTGACGCCGGAGCTACTCACCGTGGACTTCGCCGGCTGCGACGCCTGGTTCGGCCCGGCCGAGGACGGCGGCTTCTGGGCCCTCGGCCTGGCCCGTCCCGACCCCGCCCTGCTGCGGGGCGTTCCCATGTCGACGGCCACGACGGGGGCCGTCCAACGGGACCGGCTCGTCGCGGCGGGCCTGCACGTCCGCGACCTGCCCCGCCTGCGCGACGTCGACACGGCGGCCGACGCCCACGCCGTCGCCGCGCTGGCCCCGGCCGGGCGGTTCGCGGAGCGGCTGGCCCGGTGTGCGGCGCCGGCCTCCCGTCCGGACGGGTTCGCGGGGCGGCCTTCCCGGTCTGCGGCGCCGGCCTCCCGTCCGAACGGGATCGCGGGGCGGCCTTCCCGGTCTGCGGCGCCGGTCTCCCGCCCGGCCGGGCCCCGATGAGCGCCCCGCCCGCCACCGCCGTCGCCTGGGCGGGCGCCGACCCCTACGCCGACGCCCTGCGTGCCGGTCACGGGCCGCTGTTCCTGCGGCTGGCCGACGGCTGGCTGCTGCCGCTGGAGGTGGAGCGCTGGTGCGCCCGGGCCGACGCGGTGGACCGGGGCGTACTGGACCGGTGCGAGGGGGCCGTGCTGGACGTGGGATGCGGCCCCGGGCGGCTCGTGGTGGAACTCGCCGCCCGGGGCCGGGCCGTCCTCGGCATCGACGTCAGCGCCGCCGCCGTCGACCACACCGTACGGACGGGAGGCCAGGCGCTGCGGCGCTCGGTGTTCGAACCGCTGCCCGGTGAGGGCCGCTGGGACACCGTCCTGCTCATGGACGGCAACATCGGCATCGGCGGCGACCCGCGCGCCCTGCTGGACCGGGTGGCCCGGCTCCTGCGCCCCGGCGGCCTGTTGATCGCCGAGACCGCGCCGGTGGACATCGACGAACGCGCCCAGGTGCGGGTCGTCGGCCGCACGGACGCACGCGGCGCCGGCGACCCCTTCCCCTGGGCACGGCTCGGCACGCCCGCCCTGCTCCGGTACGCCCGAGGCTGGACGCGGGCCGGTCAGTGGACGGCCGACGGCCGCCGCTTCGCCGCCCTGCGCACCCGCAGCAGCCGCACCGCCAGCAGCAGCGCCGAGCCGCCGAAGAGGACGGCGGTGATCAGCAGCCAGCGGGCGAGGAACACGTCCGCCGGCAGCCCCGTGGCGGACCGGTAGCGCCGCTCCACCATGCCGCTGACCAGCGGGAACCACACGAGGAGCAGCAGCCCGGAGAGGGCCGCCGGTACGCGCACGTACGGCACCCACTCCCGGCGCGCGCCGAGCCCTCGGACGACCGCCCGGTCCAGGGCCGCGTACAACGGCAGCAGCACGAGGTCGTGCAGCAGCGCCGCGCCCACGAACCACAGGGCCACGCCGAACCAGTCACCGGCGAGCAGCCGTACGCCCGCGTAGGCGGCGAGCGCGAACGAGCAGGCGAGCAGGAGGAGCTGGAAGGGGCTTCCTACGGGGAGCGGCGGGCGGCGCGCCAGACTCGGGGGGAGCGTCAGTCGTGGGCGGCGCATCACAGGTCTCCGAACGTCATCCGGGCCACCCACTTGGTGTTCAGCACTCCGGGTGCCGCAGGCACGATGATCCGTGCCGGGTAGCCGTGATCGGGGGACAGCTCCTCGCCGTTGACGTACAGGGCGAGCAGGGAACGCGGGTCGGCGACCTGGTTGGCGCGCAGGGCGGCCCTGCGGAAGGCACCGCGCCGCTGGAGGGACTCGACGAACACGTCGGGCGGATCGTCGGCGTCGTAGCCGACGAGCGCCGCGAGATCGCGCAGCCGCACCCCGCGCCACCACTGGTCCGACGTCGACCAGCCCTCCACACAGGCGATGGGCAACGCCGAGCTGTGCAGGGGGAGCCCGGCGAGCTGGGCGCGGCTGAGACGGACCGTGCCCGCGGGCCCCGTCACGACGAGCCGCCAGGCGTCCTCGCCCGTCTCGGCCGTGTCGATCCCGGCGTAGGCGGCGGTCTTGTTGATCTGGAAGCCGTTCGGGCCGCTGCCGGGTTCGCCGCCGCCGTGCGGTGCGAGGAGGGCGGTGCGCCGCAGCGGACCGTCGAAGTTCTGCCCGACCGTAGTAGCGAACAGCAGCAGCGAGCCGCCCCCGACGAACCACAGGGCACCGCGACGGGACACGGTCGGCGCGGTGGGACGGGGAGTCACGAGGTCGTTCTTCTCTTCCCGCAGGTGCCGCAGGTTGCGCAGCGCCGTGGGCATCTTCAGCAGCACATGGGCGACGAAGGCGGCGAAGAACACCCACGCTCCGTAGAAGTGCAGAGGGTAGAAGGAGCCGGGGAAGACGTAGTCGAGCTGGACGTTGAGCACACCGGTCACGAACTCGAACAGCGCGCCGCCCACCAGGAGCAGCAGCGAGATCCGCTCCAGGGCGTGCGCGAGCGAGCGGGCCGGAGGCAGCGCGAACAGCCTGGGAATCACGGACCACAGCTTGGCGAGCAGGACGGGGATCAGGGTGAAGCCGAGGGTGACGTGGACGCCCTGGTTGAGCCGGTACAGCCAGTGCGGGTTCGTCGGCCAGGCGAAGAGGTAGAAGCCGAGGATCCCCTTGTCCGGTGTCTTGTCGTTCACCGGCGACAGGCCCGGGTTGTAGGCGGCGTACGAGACCAGGCCCGTCACGAACAGCACAGTGATGCCGGCCAGCAGGACGAGGCCCAGCACGGAGGTGAGCCAGGGGCCGCGCAGGGGGCTGCGCCAGAAGCCGGGCGAGGAGGGGGACCACCGTGGGGCGTCGAGGTCGGGCATGTTCTGACGGTAGGCCGGGACCACCCCGTGAAAGGGTGCGCAACCCATGACGAAACGCTGACGTCCGGCCCGGACGGCGGTCCGTGCCCGCCCCGTCGGCCTAGCGTTCCGCTGTGACCCGCTCCCTCCGCCGTGACCTGTACGCCGTCGTGGCCGCTGCCCTGCTGGTGACGGCCGCCGTCCTGGTCGGCCGCCACATCCAGGACACCAGCCGCACGCTGTTCGTCGACTGGCCCCCGCTGCTGGCGTCCTGGGGCCCCCACCTGGGCCCCGGCACCCCGGTGGCCGTCCTCCTGGCGATCGCCACCGTGGCGTACGGCCCCGCCCTCGCGGCCCGGCTCCCCTGGCGGACTCTGCTCCCTGCGACCTGGGGCGCGGCCACGGCGTGGATCTTCTCCCTTGCCCTGATCGACGGCTGGGACCGGGGCATCGCGCGCCGGCTCACCACCCGCTACGAGTACCTCCAGGTCATCGACCGCTTCCACGACATCCCGGCAGCCCTGCGCGACTTCACCCAGCACATCCTCCTGGACTCCCCCGACAACTGGCCCGCCCACATCGCCGGCCACCCGCCCGCGGCCACCCTCACCTTCGTCCTGCTCGACCGGGTCGGGCTGCGGGGCGGCGGCTGGGCGGGCATGTGGTGCATCACCGTCGGGGCGACGGCCTGCGTCGCCGTACTGGTCACGATCCGTGCCCTGGCCGACGAGACCCTCGCACGCCGGGCGGCCCCCTTCCTCGTCCTGGCCCCGGCGGCGGTGTGGATGGGCACCTCGGCCGACGCGTACTTCGCGGCGGTGGCGGCGTGGGCGGTGGCGCTGCTCGCCCTGGCGGTCACGAGGCGCTCGCTGTCGTGGGCCGGGGCGTCGGGGTTGCTGTTCGGCCTGACCTGCTACCTCTCCTACGGCCTCACACTCGTCGCGCTGATCGCGGCGGCGGTACTGGTACTCGGCCGGCACGGGATCCGGGAGCGCCCCGCCCTGCTGGTGCCACTCCTGGCCGGACTGGCCGTGGTCCCAGCGGCGTTCACGCTCGCCGGCTTCGACTGGTGGGAGGCGTACCGCCTGCTGGTGACGCGCTACCACCAGGGCGCGGGCGGCATCCGCCCCTACGGCTACTGGGTCTGGGCCAACCTGGCCTGCACGGTGCTCATCACGGGGCCGGCTACGGCGGCGGGTCTGCGGCGGACCGGTGCGGTGCCTATCCACCGCCGCGCCGCCACGCCCGACCGGGCGGCCGAGACCCGCCTCGCACTCCTCATCGCCGCGGCCCTGCTCGCCCTGCTGATCGCCGACTTGTCCGGCATGAGCAAGGCGGAAACGGAACGCATCTGGCTCCCCTTCGCGGTATGGCTCCTCCCGTCCTGCGCGATGCTTCCCCACCCGCGTGCGTGGCTCACCGGGCAGGTGGTGCTGGCGTTGCTGCTCAATCATTTGCTGTTGACGGGGTGGTGACTCTGCCGTGCCCGTCGGTACTCCTCGTAGAGCCGGTCGCCGGTCGGGCACCTGTCGATGGTCTCGCCGTTGTCGTCCACGTTCCGGCAGTCCCGGCACCCGGGGAAGTGCAGGAGCATGTGCAGGTAAGCGGCTCGCTCGGGGGCGTTCGGGCACTGGTGGTCGTCGTTCTCGTAGTGGTCGCACAGGGCACGGACGGAACGCCCAGTTCCTCGCTTGGATGGCTCAGGACCAGGGCCAGTCTGCGGCCGCACTGGCCTGGTACGACCGCAGCCACGAATGGGCCCTGGAAGCCGGCGACCCCAACATGGCCGCCACGACCCTCAGCATGAAGGCCCACATGGCCTGGTCCGGCGGACGCGGGGCCCGATGCGTACGACTTGCCGAAGCCGCCCGCTGGTCCGCGCCCGGCACCTCCCTCGGCGTCCAGGGCATGGCCGCCCAGATGGCCGCCCGGGGCCACGCCCTCGGCGGCGACGCCGACAACGCCCAACGTCTCCTGGACGAAGCACAGACTCTCATCAACCAGGCCGCCGAACACCCCGAGGACGAACCACCGTGGATGTACTTCTACGGCGAAATCCGGTTCACCCTCCAACGCGGCATGGCCGCACTGCAGTTACGCCATTGGCAAACAGCCATCGGCCGCCCCCACTCCTGGAACGAACTCCACACCACGGCAGCCGTTCTCCTCCGTCGCGGGGCCAGGGAAGGACACCAACTGGTAGCTGCACTGCGGGAACAGGACATTCCGAGCAAGATGAGCAGCTCAGCGTATCGGTTCCACTCCAGAACGTGAACATGGTCACGCCGAGTTTCCTTGCAATCGTAAATCTCAGAAGGAGAGCATAAGCAGGCCCACAGGAGACACACAGGCACATCCCGCATCGAAAAGAGAAGACGCGTGCGCGCTACGTACTTCCGCAAGTCCACCGCGACGTTCATCGCGGCAGCAGGAGCCACCATCCTGCTGGCCGCGCCCATGCCCGCGAACGCATCCACCGAGACGCCCCCCGCGGCAGCCGCGGTGAGCGCGTCGAACCCCTGCAAGTCGAAGCACTACTCGAAGGTCGCCTACACCTTCTATATCGGCCCGAGCAAGATGCCTCTGCGCTGCGGCACGAAGACTTGGGGCTACAACCACATAGTTGAGCGCGGACGCTGGAGCACGAGCTTCAAGAACAAGATCAGCGACACCCTCTTCAACGGCTACGAGCGGACGCCCGGGGTGTACTACCGCTACAAGGTGGGCACCGGCTGTTCCTCGAAGCCGCCGAGGAAGAACTTCAAGGTGGTCGTCAACAAGGGCCCCCTCGGAGGGAAGCCGGGCGGTCTGACACCCCAGGGAGTCATTACGGCCACGGTGGAGTACACAACCGCGACGGTGGCTGCGACGTCAGCGGGCGCAGGGGCAAAGTGCTGAGAGGACCCATATGGCCACCCCGGAGCAAGTAAGGGAAGCACTCACCCGAAAACTCTCAGGACTGCAGAGCGAGGGAGGAGGAACCTCTCTTGAAGTCCTTGAGGTGCAGGTGCCATCCGTCTTCCCTGAATTGCTTCTGAAAATCCGGATCGGCGTCTCGGGGCAGCTCTGGGAAGTCTCCCTCGACTACCAGGGGCAGGAAGCGAGTCTGGTGAGCGGAGACCTCTCCGAGGAGACCCTGGATTACCTCGGGTTCCTTGTGCGCACCCACCTGTTCGAGTGGTGGCACACGAAGGACACGGAGAAGTTTTCAGCGCGCATGGGGAAGCGGCTGGACTGAGAGGGTCGGTGCGGGTGTTGACGTCCGTACGGCAAGCGGGCCGGCCGCGGCGAACACCGCCACGGTCTGCTCGCAGGCCGGACGGTCCGGCAGCTCGGGGCCTGGCGGCGCGGGCGGCGGCGGCTCGAGCAGCTCGAGCAGCGTCTTGCGGGTGACCGGGACCTCGTCGGCGACCCGCCCGAGCCCGAGCCGTCTGCGCTCACTGCAGCGGGTCCGACTCCAAGAAGGTACGCATCTCGTCAAAGCGCGCGGTCTGGGCGGTCACGCGCGGCATCGTGCCCGTCGCCGCGGTGTTCACCTGCCTGGCCGGCGACCCAAGCCAGTGCCAGCGTCGGGGATACGACGCGCGGCCGGAACCGGTCGACGAGCTCATGGTGGGCCATCAGATCCACGGCGCGGAATCCCGGCGCTCTCGGGAACGGCGGACCCAGAAGCCCTGAGGGTGACGGCCAAGGCCGACTGCCGCGCCCTGCCCCGGTGCTCACTCTGTCGGTGCGGGCCCCGGCCCGGGAGCGAAAGTGCTCACGGGCCGGGGTCCGTCGGGTCAGGAGCCGTTGGTGGGTGAGGGCTCCGGGGTCGGGTCCTCGGCCGGTTCCTCGGTGGGTTCCTCGTCCGGCGGTGCGGTCGACAGGTCGTTCTGGTTCTGCACCGCGGCTGTCCACCGGTCGGACATGGTGGGCTTTCCGTCCCCGTTGGCGTCCGGGAGACCGGGAGCGGCGGCCTCGGTGTGGGGGATCGGCATGTCCCCGAAGACGGGGATCACGGTGTTGAACCTGAGGTCGGGGTTGTACTTCGTGGCGAACAGATACCTCTTGCCCACCTCCAGCAAGGCATCGCCTTCGGGAAGGTTGACGATGTCTCCGTTCTCGTCCTTGCCGCCCTGCTGGTTGACAACGACGACGCCGGTCACATCGCCTTTGAAGACGCGCTGGACCTCGACGGCGTACTGGCTCTCCGGACCGATGCCCAGGTCCTTCTGGCCCTTGAGAGCGGTGACCTTGCCGTAGAAGAGGTCCTCGGCGGCGCCGGCCAGGTTGGCGTCGTCGGAGAAGTCCGCTTCGTAGGTCAGTGACGCGTGCGACGTCGTGGCCGCCTCGTTGCGCTCGTTGACCTCCTGGTAGACAACTGTGCCGCCGATGCCGACCGCCACCGCGAGAGCGGCGCCGGTGGCGATGAGGACGGTTTTCCGCTTCAAGGTCATCAGTCCCAGAGTCGGTGGTAGGCGTTGCGGTCGGTCGCGGTCGGCCGGGCGTTAGACGGGATGTAGCCGATCGACTTCGACATGAGCGTGCCGTTGGCCTTGTGGTCGAGACCCAGCGCGTGGCCCATCTCATGCGCGGCTGCCTTGCGCCGCCATGACTTGCTGCCGTACTTCTTCCCGCCGTCGAGGAACGCCTTGTTCATGACGATCGCGTCGGCACCGGAGCGCCCCCGCCACTGCGCGACCCAGGTGACGTCCTTCCGGGTCTCATCCTTCCACTCCAGGTCAGTGATCGTGTTCCAGGCGTCCGGGGCGATCTTGATCTTCTTGAGGTTGTACTGGTCGTTGTACCAGGCCGTGGCAGCCCATTTCCGTGCGTCGTCGAACTTGGTCTCGTCCTCCCAGCGGATCTCTCCGTCGTCGACGGACGACCTGCCCCGCGAGTCGGCGGCCGCCGCCATGGGCGCGGGCGCCAGAGCCCCGGCGACGATAGCCGCGCACGATGCCAATGCCAGGCCGGCGGCTCTACGCCGTCGTACCTGCCGACGATTCGTCACGCGCCAATCCCCCTATGCGATTACCGGTGCGCCCCCTGCACACCGCGCCCCATCCTTATCGCATCAAGGTCAATTCGCAATTCTTTTCGAGTACGCGTGGCGGAATGAAAGATACCGGAATGAAAGATTCTGTTGCTCAACGGAATGCGCACAGACCGTCGGTCGGCGCGTCGATCGAGGGTGATCTCCGGCATCACGACACAACCTCGCGCGTGGCCACGCGATCGACGGTGGAGTAACTCCCGCCCCACAGTGAACGCACAGCCTCTGTTCCTCCTCTTGCACAGCGAACCCCCCAACCGAGAGGAACATGCTGTGCGTTCACGTACGCGTATACGTACACGTAGACCTTCCCGCCTGCGCCTGTACCCGGCCGGGTCCGTCGTGCTGGCTCTCGCCGCCGCGGGATCCGTGCTGGCGGGGCCGGCCGTCGCCGCTGATGCGGGCGGGCGTGCCGATCTGCGGGCCGATGTGAACCGTGACGGACGGGTCGATGTCACGGGCGGCAGCGACAAGGCCGGTGAGAACAGCTGGTCCGTCGAGCGTGGAGCCGTGTATCTGCCCAATCTCGATGACGACACCAAGCGGTGCCCGGTGACCGGGCCCGGTGGCAAACCGCTGTCCGACGCCAAGCTGGCCGCCTGCAACGACGGCTCCGACACGAAGGTCAACGGCAGCGCGGACGCCGACGACCTCGCGCGGGTCCGTTCCGTCCCGATGCCGGAGGTGGGCAAGGACGCCAAGGGCAGCCTGAAGGTCACCACGGGTGGCAAGCACACGCACCTCTTCCTCAAGCGTTCCGGGAAGTGGGTCCTCGTGACGTCCAAGACCCGGTTGTCCGCCGCCGAGTTGCGGTCCGGTGTGGAGTTCGGTGTCGAGGGCACCGACGTCGTCCGGGACAGCGCGAAGTGGGACGGCCGTGCGGTGGTCCGGCTCACGGTGACGTCCGGGCAGGAGTCCACCTCCGACGCCGTGACCCTGCGCGTCGCGCCGCTGCTGACCCACCATCACCTGCAGAACACCCAGCAGGTGATGGTGACCGAGGTCCAGGGGCAGGGCACGTACAGCCGTCTTCAGCAGAAGTTCGTCGCCGAGCTCGGCAAGGAAGTCAAGAAGGCCGGAATCACCGCGCCTTTGGTCAAATTCAAGAAGTACGCCGACCCCTGGACCCAGGACTTCGTCGAACCCGCCTACGTCAGCATGACCGGGCCGGGCGGTGAGCGGCACGTGATGCGCGTGATGCTGCGGTCCGCCCAGCCGGACCGGGACGCGGGCCGGGAGCTGTTCGAGAAGGTGCGCGGCCGGGACGTCGGGGTGGTGCAGGTGACCGATCGGGCCGAGCCCGACGACTGGTCGCTCAACTCCATGGGGAACCTGGAGACCATCCCGCCCTACGCGCACGGCGGGCGCTCGTTCCCGGCCGGGCGGATCATCATGGGCGAGCGCAAGGACAGCGGGGCGCGGCCGTCCAAGGTGATGCGGACGATGCTCAAGTCGCAGGGGTTGCAGGATCCGCTGCTGCTGGACACCTCCTGGCTGGGGGTGGGGCACGTCGACGAGTTCGTGCAGTTCCTGCCCGCCGACACTCCGCGCGGCTGGCGCCTCGGCGTCGCCGACCCGCAGGCGGGGCTGAAGCTGCTGCGCGACGCCAAGCGCGACGGTCACGGCAAGACGAAGATGTTCTCCGTCCCGGGCCGCAGTGACAGTCCGGCGCCCAAGGAGACCATCGACCAGGCGCTCGCCTCCAAGCATCTGGTGGCCGACAACGAGATGGCCGCGCGGCGCATCGCGGCCAACCTGGAGATCCTCAAGCGGGAGACGGGCGTCACCGACGGGGAGACCGTGCGGGTGCCCGCGCTGTACACCCGCGAGTCGGAGGTCATGACCGCCGAAGGCGACGAGATTCCCGTGCCGCGTCTGACGCGCATGGGCGCCGGTTCCGACCTCGTGGACAGCCTCGGGGACCGCGGCCAGCAGAAGTGGCTCGCCGAGAACCCGGCCGGCTCGCGTGCGGCGGCCGCGGCGACGGTGATGACCAGCGCGTACGTTCCCGGAGCGGTCAACGGCGTGCTCCTGGGCCGCGACCGCTACCTCGCCCCGCGCCAGTGGGGGCCCGTCATCGGCGGCAAGGACATCTTCACGCAGGCCGTCACCGCCGCTTACCAGCGGGTCGGCCTGAAGGTGTCGTACATCGACGACTGGTACACGTACCACCTCGGCATGGGCGAGGTGCACTGCGGCACCAACACCCTGCGCGACGCGACGGCCGCGTGGTGGCAACGCCCGGCGCGCTGATCCGTCATGAGGAGCGGGCGGCGGAGCCGGACGGTCAGGAGCCGTACGGTCCGTCGCCCCGCCCGGGTGCCAGGCGGCGGTAGGCAGCGCGGGCGTGGGCGACGCGGGCCAGGGACGTGCCGACGAGCGTGGCGGTGAGCAGGCAGGCCAGCCAAGTCGTGTCGCGGGGGCCGGCCCAGGTGAGGGTGCCCGCGGGCGGGATGGCGAAGCCGTTGAGGAACAGCCAGCACAGGACGGCCGTGCCGGGGGCCGCCGTGAAGCGGGCGCACAGGCCCAGCACGGCGGCCAGCAGGGACAGCGCGAGCAGGGCCAGTCCCGGACGGCCGGTCCCCACCACGGCGTTGAGCACTGCCACCAGCACCAGCGCGCCGCCGAACGCCCCGGCCCACACCAGCGGTGTCGCCACGGGCCTCGGAACGGGCCTGGCTCCGGCGCCCAGCGGCCTCCACTCGATCATGCCGGTGCTTCCTTCCCCGAGGGTGCTCGTCAGGGTCCCACTCACAGCTGTTCAGTGAAACACTCGAACCGGACAGTCGGGCGACGCCCCAGAGCATGACGAAACCCCAGGTCCAAGACCTGGGGTTGCTTCGTCCGGACCCGGCTGGTCCGCTGGTCCGCGTCACACGAAGGCGCTCTGCCCCGTGATCGCCTTGCCGACGATCAGGGTGTTCATCTCGCGGGTGCCCTCGAAGGAGTAGATCGCCTCGGCGTCGGCGAAGAAGCGGGCGATGTCGTGGTCCAGGAGGATGCCGTTGCCGCCGAAGATCTCCCGGCTCCAGGCCACGACCTCCCGCATCCGCGCGGTGACGAACGCCTTGGCCAGGGCGGAGTGTTCGTCGCGAAAGACACCGGCGTCCTGCAACCGGGCGAGCTGCGCCAGCATGCCCCACGACGCGGTGATGTTGCCCAGGCTCTTGACCAGCAGGTCCTGTACGAGCTGGAAGCCGCCGATCGGGCGGCCGAACTGGCGGCGCTCCCGGGCGTAGTCGAGGGCCAGTTCGTAGGCGCCGGTCATGACGCCCAGCGCCTGCCAGGCCACTCCGCTGCGCGTGGCGCGCAGGATCTCGGCGACGTCGCGGAAGGAGTTGATGTTCTGCAGGCGGTTCGCCTCCGGCACCCGCACGTCGGTGAGGGTGATCTCGGCGTTCTCCACGATCCGGAAGGCGAGCTTGCCTTCGATCTTCGCGGGCTCGAAGCCGGGCGTGCCCTTCTCGACGACGAAACCCTTGACGTGGTTGTCGTCGACGTCCCGAGCCCACACCACGACGTAGTCGGCGAAGGTCGCGTTGCCGATCCACTTCTTGGCACCGTTCAGGACCCAGGTGTCGCCCTCGCGCCTGGCCGTGGTGCGCATGCCGCCCGCGACGTCGGAGCCGCCGAGCGGCTCGGTCATGGCGAACGCGCCGATCTTGTCCATCGCGGCCATCTCCGGGAGCCAGCGGTCGCGCTGCTCCTGGTCGCCGCCGGAGTGGACGGAGTACATCGCGAGGCCGTTGTGGACACCGAAGAAGGTGGCCACCGAGGCGTCGGTGCGGCTCAGTTCCATCGCCAGCATGCCGCTGAGCAGGTTGGAGACGGCGGGCCGGTGCTCGCCGTAGCCCTCGTAGGGCAGGCCGGCGAGGCCGCTGTCGCGGAAGACGCCGACGAGTTCCCGGGGGAACTCGCCCTTGGCCCAGTGGGGGTTGACCAGCGGCCTGATCTCGTCGCGCATGAGGGCGCGGGCCTTGAGGAGGATCTTGCGCTCCTCGTCGGGCAGCAGTGCCTCGTAGGCGTAGAAGTCCGCGACCAGCTGGTCTTCGAGCGTGGTGGTCATCTCAGTTCTCCTCCTTGTCGGCGCTGTCCAGGGCGGCCAGGACGGCGAGTTGCCTGCGGTCGCGCGTCGCGGTGAGCTGCGCGTACGGGGCGGAGCCGTAGGCCTGTTCCACGGCTGCGATGAGCCGTTCCTGTTGCTCCTCCTGCTGCGACGGGGTGCCGAGGCTCGCCCACATGCGCTTCATCGAGGGGCCGATGTGCTCGGCCAGGTGCCGGTAGCCGCCCGGTCCGCCGCCCAGGTGGGAGCCGAGGAACGGCCCGACCGTGGCCCAGCGCAGGCCCAGCGAGTTGGTCATCACCGTGTCGAGTTCCTCGGGCGTCACCACGCCCTGCTCGACGAGGTACACGGCCTCGCGGCTCAGGGCGTTCTGCAGCCGGTTCCCGACGAAGCCGGGGATCTCCTTGCGTTCGACGACCGGGGTGCGGCCGACCGAGGTGTAGAAGTCGACGGCGGCCCGTACGGCGTCCTGGCCGGTGCGTTCGCCGGGGACGACCTCGACGAGCGGGACGAGGTGCGGCGGGTTGAAGGGGTGGCCGATCAGGACGCGGGCGGCGTCCTCGTCCGCCAGTTCCCTGGTGAACTCGGTCGAGGGGATGGCCGACGAGGAGCTGAGCAGCAGCGCGTGGCCGGGTGCCTCCCGGGCCAGGGCGGCGAACAGGTCCTGCTTGAACTCGACGCGCTCGGGGCCGTTCTCCTGGACGACGTCCGCGTCCCCGACCGCCTCGGTGACATCGGCGGCGATGTGCACCCGGCCGGCGAGGTCCGTCACGTCCAGGCAGCGGGCGGCCAGATGCGGCGCGCACTGCGCGAGGGTCTCGTCCAGGGCCTCGGCGAGGTCCGGTCGCGGGTCGCTCACCCGGACGGTCAGGCCGTGCGCGGCGAACAGGGCCGTCCAGGACAGTCCGATGGTCCCGGCGCCGATCACCGCGGCCGTACGGAAGGTGCGGGTCATGACGCGGCTCCCTTCAGGTAGTCGTGGACCGGCTCGACGCCGGACAGCGTCAGGTCGGTGAGGATGTGGCTCGCGGAGACGACCTCCAGCACCGGCAGATCGGCCAGCGGGGCGAGCACGTGCGCGAAGAGCTGGAGCCGGGCGGGCCCGGTCCAGGCCTCCTTGACGGTGACGTCGGTGATGCGCGTGCGGACGAGTTCCTGCACCCGGGGCAGACCGTCGTAGCCGGGAATCGTCTTGAGCATGAACGTCGGCACGGTGATCTGGGCCTCGGCCTCGCGCCGGTCCAGCTCGTGGTGCTTGTAGCCCATGGTCGCGGTGGCGACCCGCAGGCTGCCGTGGTCGAGGGTGCCGACGAGCGCGCCGGAGTCGACGGTGAGCGACGGCGAGCCGAGCACCTTCGGGTAGGCGGAGACCTCGCGGCCGGAGGCGGTCGCCGGGAAGTTGTCGAGGTACATGGCGTGCAGGTACTCGCCCTGCTCGCCCTCGAAGCCGACGGGGATCGCCTGTCCGGCCTCCGTGTAGGGGCCGTAGCCGCTGACGTCGCCCATCTTCATGACCTCGAACCGGACCAGGGGTTCACCGATCCGCAGCGGTTCGGGGACGACGGCCCGCAGCGCGTCGGGGTCGGTGCGGTAGACGACGTTGAGGTACTCACGGTCGGTGAAGCGCGGGACGGTCGGCGCGTACGCCGGGCTGGTGAGCGGGGTGGTGAGGTGCTGCCGTACGTCCTCGTCGAGCATGGCGGCTCACCGTCCCGTCCACCGCGCGGGGCGGCGCTCGGCGAAGGCGGTCATGCCCTCGCGTACGTCCGCCGAGGCCATCAGGGTCTTCATCTCCCCGCGCTGGAAGGCGAAGGCGTCGGCGTCGGGCGCTCCGTCGGCGGCGCGGACGACGCGCTTGACGGCCGCGAGCGCGAGCGGGGCGTTCTCCGCGAGCCGTTCGGCCAGCCGGAGCGCCTCGGCGACGGCCTGGCCGGATGCGGTGACCCGGTTGGCCAGGCCCAGTTCGCCGGCCCGGCGGCCGTCGACGGGTTCGCCGGTCAGCAGGAGTTCCATGGCCAGGTGGTGCGGGACGCGCTTGGGCAGCCTGATCACGCCGCCGCCCGCGGCGATCAGGCCCCGCTTGACCTCGGGCAGCCCGAACCGGGCGTCCTCGGCAGCGACGATCAGGTCGCAGGCCAGGGCCAGTTCGAAGCCGCCGCCCATGGCGTAACCCTCGACGGCGGCGATCAGGGGCTTGGCCGGTTCGGCCTCGGTCAGGCCGCCGAAGCCGCGGCCTTCGACCTCGGGCGACTCGCCGCGCAGCGCGGCCTTGAGGTCCATGCCGGCGCTGAACGTGCCGCCCTCGCCGGTCAGGACGCCGGCCCGCAGCTCGGGGTCGGCATCCAGTTCGTCCAGTGCGCCGGCCAGGCCGGCGGCGACCGCGGCGTTCACGGCGTTGCGTGCCTCGGGGCGGTCGAGGGTGAGCAGCAGGGTGGAGCCGATCCGTTCGGTGCGTACGACGGGGGTGGTGGGGGTGCTCATGGCTGTCCTCCTGTGACGGTCAGACGGTCGGACGGTCAGCGGCCGTGTCGAGCTCGGCGAGGACGTCCTCGGTGTCCTGGCCGGCGACCGGCGCCAGGCGGCGGATCGAGCCGGGCGTGGCGGAGAAGCGCAGCGGGATGCCGATGGTGCGGACGGTGCCTTCGGTCGGGTGCTCGACGGTGTCGAGGAGGTGGCCGTCGCGTACGTAGGGGTCCTCGTGGGCGCGGTCCAGTTCCAGCACCGGGGCCATGGGGATGCTGTGCTTGGCGCACACCTCGGCCCACTCATCGGTGGTCAGGGCCTGGGCGCAGGTCTCCAGGAGCGCGGCGAGGTCCTCGTGGTCGGCGCTGTCGATGGCGTCCCCGTTCACTCGCGGGTCCTCGGCGAGGTCGGGGCGGCCGGCGGCGGTGAAGAAGTCCCGGTAGTTCTGCGGGTTGTACGGCATGACGCAGGCCAGGCCGTCCTTGGTGCGCACCGCCTTGTGGCCCTTCAGCATCGACAGGGCGAAGCCGGTGGGGCCGGTCTCGGGCACGTGGGTGTGTCCCGCCAGGTGCTCGACCAGGTTGAACGCGATGAGGGTGTCCGTCATCGGGATCTCGACGAGCTGGCCCTGCCCGGTCCTGTTCCGGTGCAGCAGGGCGGCGAGCACGCTGTAGGCGATGGTCAGGGAGGAGACCTTGTCGCCGATGATGGTCGGCAGGTAGACGGGTTCGCCCAGCGCGCGGTCGGCGATGTCGACCAGGCCGGACGCGGCCTGCACGGTCTCGTCGTAGGCGGCGTTGCCCGCCCGGTCCGAGTCGCTGCGGAAGCCCTGGGCGTGCGCGTAGACGAGCCCCGGGTTGCGGGCGGCGATGTCGTCGTAGGACAGGCCGAGGCGGTGCAGTGCGCCCGGCCGCATGTTGGTGATCAGCACGTCCGCGGTGTCGATCAGCTTCAGCGCCCGCTCGCGGTCGGTGTCGTCCTTGAGGTTGAGGGCGACGCTGCGCTTGTTGCGGTTGACGTTGAGGTTCAGCGGGGTCATGCCCGGTGTGGTGCGGTAGTGGCCCACGCGCACGGTGTCGGTGGGCGACTCGATCTTGATCACGTCGGCGCCCAGGTCGCCGAGGATCTGGGCCGCGTAGGGGCCCATCACCACGGTCGACAGGTCGATCACGCGGATGCCTTCCAGGGGGCCGGTGGCGGTGTCCGTGATGTCCGTCATCGCTTTTCCTTCAACTCCTCGCTTCGCCATGTATGTGTATCTGGAAACTAAGTTAGCAAGGAGGCCCTGGAGAACGGAAACAAATGGAGTGACCAATAGACGAAAGGCGGTATGACCGCAGTGGTCATACCGCCTTTTGTGAATACTTTTGCGGGTCAGGTGTGAAGCGGCTCGGCGAAGATCTCGCGGGCGGCTGCGACGACTTCCTCCAGGTCACCGCCGCGCGCCCGGTCCTTGCGCCAGAGCAGACCGGTCTCCAGTCGGGGATGGAAATCCGAGAAGGGCAGAACGGTCACATTGTCGAGACGGTAATTCTGCACGGGGCTCCGCGGATCCAGCATGGAAATCGAGAAAGCCAGGCCGCTGGACACTATTTCGGAAACCCCCTCGAACGTGGCGCTGCCGATTTCGATCCGTTTCTTGATGCCGAGCTCGGCCAGTTGCTGGTCGAGACCGCGGAAATAGGCGTTGGTGACGGCCGTGGGCGAACCCGCGTAGGCGAGTCCGGACAGTTCGGCCAGGGCGATCGACTCCCGCCCCGCGAACCGGTCCCTGGGCACGACCGCGCCGAGGCGCTCCGACATCACCGGCAGCTGCTCCAGGGCCGGGTCGCCGCCGACCGGGAGCCGGGCCAGGGTCAGCGCCAGTCTGCCGTCGCACACCGCGTCGACCAGCCGCTCGGTGCCGCCCGGCCAGCGTTTGATCTCGAACCGGTCGCCGACCCGCTCGGCGAGGGCGGCCATGCGTGCGCGCAGGTCCGGATGGATGCCGCTGGGGACACCGAGCAGCAGGGTGGTCCGGCGCGGCCGGGTCGTCTCGTCCAGCCGCCACTGGATGGAGTCGACCTGCTCCAGGACCCCGCGGGCGATCGGCAGCAGCACGCTGCCGGCCGGGGTGAGCCGCACATGGTGGGTGTCGCGGTCGAACAGCCGGTGTCCGAGTTCGTTCTCGAGGTCCTTGATCCGCCGGCTCAACGGGGAAGCGGCCATGTGCAGTTTGCGGGCCGCGGTGGAGAAGTTCAGTTCTTGGGCGACGGCGACGAAATAGCGCAGGTGCAGGAGCTCCACGCGGTTCACCCTAACCGCTGCGGCCTGGGGTCCCGGGGGCCGTGGGGCCGGGGGCCGTGGGGCACCGCAGTCCCTCCTCCATCAGCTCCTACTCCAGCAGCTCCTTCTGCATCAGCTCCTTCTCCATCAGCGTGAAGGACTTGGGCGCCCCGCCCGGCTGCGGCTTGCCCTGCTTGTGGCCGACGACGCGGTAACCGGCCGCCCGGTAGTAGGCGTTGAGCTGTGCGTTGTCCGCCAGGCAGTCCAGACGGACCCGGGCCCGTCCGGCCTCGGCCACCCGGCGTTCCGCGGCCTCCAGCAGCCGTCGCCCTGTCCCGGGCGGGGCGGTGTCCCGGTCCACCATGAGCCGGTGCACGTACCCGGCCACGGGCGGCTGCGGTCCCCAGGCGTCCTCGTCCTCCCACCACAACTCCCAGGCTCCGCCGACGCCCCCGCCGCCCTCCGCGAGCCACACCTCGCCGTGTGCCATGACCCGGCGGAAGTGCTCCTCGCCCAACTCCCCGGGCCGCCACTGCCCGATGATGCCGCGGGCCAGCATCCAGCGGGCCGCGTCGTCGCGGAGGCGGACGAGGGTGGGCAGGTCGGCCTCGGTGGCCGGGCGTACGCGTAGATCATTCACGCGGGGATCGTCGCACAACCGTCCGATGTCGGTCCGTCAGCACCTCCACCACCCGTCCCCCATCCCGTTCGGCGTCCCACGGGTGGGACGTTCTCCCTGGTCAGAGCCGGTGCTGCCATTCCAGCGTTCCAAAGATCCCAATGGAATGGCGGATGGGACGAAACGTGGCACAGGCTTGGGACATCGAAGCCCGCCGCCCCGTTCGAGGGCGGCGACGCCGATCCCACCTTCCGGTTCCGGCCGCGCATCTGTCCGGTCGACGCCCATGAACCGGAGGACATCGTTCCGGAAATTCGGAACGCAGGAAACTCGAAACTCAGAGAAAGCAGTTCATCGCATGCGTATCGCACAGCGCTTCACCACCCGCGTGGCCGCCTCCTCCCTGGTCGCTGCCGCCGCCTTCGCGCTCGTCGGTGTCCAGGCCGCGGGCCAGACGGCCTCCGCCGCCACCCCGCAGAAGGCCGCCGCGACCGTCGACTGCACCGCGGCGAACACGAAACTGACCGTCGAGGACGTCTCCCGGCCCATCAACACCCTGCTGCTGACGGCCACCAACACCGGCACCAAGCCCTGCAACCTCTACGGTGCCCCCTACCTGGCCGCCGGCGCCGGCGCCCAGGCTCCCGTCCCGTGGCTGGACTCCAGCAAGCCCCAGGCCGTGGTGACCCTGGCTCCCGGCGAGTCCGGATACGCCGGCATCGGGACCTCCAGCCCTGACGGCGACGACGGCCACATCGCCAAGACCCTGGGCGTGGACTTCTCGAACAAGAACCTGAACGGCTCGCTCGGCAAGGGCGCGACGCTGAAGCTGCCCGACGGCGGCGTGTACTTCAACAGCGCCAACTTCGTCACGTACTGGCAGAGCGACGTGTACGACGCGCTGTTCGGCTGAGCCGACCGGCGTCCCACGGCACCGCCGGTGGTGGCGGTGCCGTGGGACGCGGAGCACGTGCCGAAGTCCTCCCGGACGCGTTGTTCGGGCAGCGGAACCAGGTGGCCGAACAAACCGTGTCGCGACTGAACTGGGCTCGCCGGAAAGGGCAAGCAGCACGGAGAGGGGGCGTCGGATGGGCGGGAACAGGGGCGTCGCGGTCGTGGTCGCCGGGCTGGTACTGGCCGTCGGGGGGTGCGGGGAGGGCGGGACGGACGACCAGGCCGCCCCGTCCTCGGCCGAGCCGAAGCCGACCCGGTCGCCGTCTTCGTCGGCGTCGCCGCCGTCCGAACTCGTGGAGTGGGTCGGCGACATGTGCGAGTCGACGGTCGCGCTTCGGAACCTGCGCGAGGAGAGCGCCGCGGATCTGAAGGAGATCCGGGACTCGGACGACGAGACCGGGATGCTCGCCCACGCCCGCGCCCTCGGTTACCTCTCCAGGACGCCGGCGGACGTGGAGACCGGTCCTGCGCGCTACAAGTACTACATGTACGACCTGGGACCGGGCGACCAGTTCGTCTCGACGTCCAAGTCGGGCGTACGGGACGCGTTCCGCCCGGTCGTCCGACGGTGACCATCCGCCCGGCCCGTCACGCCCGCCGCATCCGCCGCAGCGCGGCCCGGGCCGGGAAAACCGCACGCACTCCCAGGAACACCAGCAGCCCGAACGGCGACAGCAGGATCACCCTGCGATGCGAGCGGTCGGCCCCGAGGAAGGAGAGATCGAAGAGGAACCCGGTCATGCCACGAGGTCCTTAGGGGCGGGAGCACCTGCCGCTTCCGTCACCCCGTGGGGAGGAGAGGTCCGGCCCGTCCGCAGAGCCCCGTACGCCCCGAGAGCGACGGCGAGCAGGATCAGCCCGGCCGCCCCCAGCGTCGCCCCGTCCGGACGCATCAGCGACTGGCCGCGCAACGCCTGCCAGAGGAGCAGGGCGAAGACCGCCGCGTACGCGCCCGAGGCGAGCAGGACGAGACGCAGCCGGACGCGTTCGTCGGCGAGACGGGAGAAGCGCGGTGCGAGGACGGTCAGCGCCATGAGGAGCAGCGGCAGGAGTTGCAGCGCGTGCATGCCGAAGAAGTGCGGGATGCGCAGATCACCGCCGGTCGTGGACCAGCCGGTCAGCGGCATCGAGGGACCCCCGTCCGGTACGCCCACGCTGTGCGCGCCGACCACCTCGGAGACGCCGCGCCGCTGCCCCGGCGCGGGCTGAGTCATCAGGAAGCCGACGGCGGCCCCGGCCAGCGCCAGCAGGATCCCGGAGCGCATCGCCCAGGCGGACGCCCGGTCGGCGATCCGGGCGCGCAGCAGCAGCACGGCGACGACGAGCGTGCCGGCCCACAGGACGACGACCGTGACGGCCATCGCGTTGAACAGCGCCTCGTCGAACGGTGTCTCGTGGTTGAAGTGGCTGCGCTTGCCGCGGACGACCTGCCCGGTGATGATCACCATCTCGACGAGACTCGCCAGCGCGACGACGGTCCCCGCCCACCAGCCCACGCGCCGCCGGTCGGGCAGCAGCGACAGCATCCAGGCGAGCGACAGGCAGTACGCCACGAACGACACCGCGAACTTGAACGGCTTGGCCCAGATCGGCGCCCCCACGAGCACACGGTCGTCGACCACGATTCCCACCGCGGACACGACCGCCATGACCGCCATCGCGGTCGAGAACACCACCAGCGGCCGGTGCCAGGACGTACGTAAGAACTCCATGCCCACCCCTGAGTCAGATGACCTGTGAATGGATAGCGGCACTATCCGCTATCGGATAGCCCCACTATCTATCATGGGAGCCGGGTCGGCAAGGGCCGGTCCCACGGGCAGGGCGGATTTCGAGGAGTGAACCGGCGTTGCGCATCGGAGAGTTGAGCCGGAAGACCGGGGTGCCGGTGCCGACGATCAAGTACTACGTCCGTGAAGGGCTGCTCCCCGGGGGCGAGCTGACCAGCCGCAACCAGGCGAGTTACGACGAGACACACGAACGCCGGCTCCGGCTGATCCGCGCCCTGCTCGACGTCGGCGGCATGAAGGTGGCGGAGATCGCGGACGTCCTGGCGGCCGTCGACGACCCGGACCGCCCCCTGCACAAGGTGCTCGGCGCGGCAGCCGACCGCATGGGCGGCCCGCCCGCCGACCAGGACGACGCCGAAGCGGCGGACGCCCGCGCCACCGTGTCCGACCTCATCTCCCGACGCGGCTGGCGCACCCACGCCTCGAACCCCGCCGCCGCCGACCTCTCCAGAGCCCTGGCCGCCCTGACCCGGCTGGGCCACGGAACCTTCGCCGAACTCCTCGACACCTACGCCGAAGCCGCCGAACAGGTGGCCCGGGCCGACCTCGCGTACGTGGACCGGCGGGTCGCGGTCGAGGACATCGTGGAGGGCGTGGTCATCGGCACGGTCCTGGGCGAGGCGGTGTTCAGCGCACTGCGCCGCCTGGCCCACGTCGACGCCTCGGCCAGGCTGTACGGGGCGGAGGACGGGACGAGCTAGCCGACAGGTCGCCTGCAGGACTCCCGGTGCCCCGCGCCGGGGGTCGTTACCGTGTACTCCCTATGGACATACGCGGGGGCTTACAGGAGTGGTGGGAGCGCGGGCGGGAGCTGGGGGCGGCCAATCCGCTCCTCGTCGACATCGGTGTCGCGCTCCTGGTCCAGGCCGCGATGACCATGCCGTTCGTCGTGCCGCGGGCGGCCGGGGCGCCGCCGGCGACCTGGGCCGCGTACGGGCTCAGCACGCTCACCGTGCTGCCCCTGGTCTGGCGGCGGCGCGCCCCCGTCGCCGTGCTGTTCGCGGTGCTGGCCGCCAACGGGCTGTACCAGCTGGCCGTGAACGGGCCCGGGCAGCCGTTGCCGTACACCGGGCTCGTGGTCGTGTACACCATTGCCGCACTGTCGCCCGCGCGCAAACGGCTCGTCACCGGGCTCGTGTTGCTGGCCGCCGTGCCGGGGGGCGTGTGGCTCAACACCCGGTCGGCACGGGAACTGACCTTCTCCGTCTTCGTGGTCGCCGCCGCCTATGTCTTCGGGCGGCTCACGGACGCCCGTCAGCGGGCGCACCGCGTCGCGGCCGAGCAGGTCGCCGCCCGCGAACGAGCCCGTATCGCACGGGAGATGCACGACATCCTCTCCCACGCCGTGAGCCTGATGATCGTGCAGGCGGAGGCCGGACCGGTGGCCGTGCGGGCCGCGCCGGAGCGGGCCGAGGCCGCATTCGACGCCATCTCCGCTACCGGGCGGGACGCCATGACGCAGTTACGCCGGATGCTGGGGGTGCTGCGTGAGGGTGACGACGACAGCGGCGGCACCGGACCGCGCGAACCACAGCCCGGGGTCGTGGAGTTGGCCGGTCTGTGCGACCGGGTGCGGGCCGGGAGTGGGCTGGATGTGGTGTACCGGACCGCGGGGGCCGTCCGGCCGGTGCCGGGGGCGGTCGGGGCGACCGTCTTCCGGGTGGTGCAGGAGGCCCTCACCAATACCGTCCGGCACGCCGGTGCCAGTACCGTCACCGTACAACTGACCTATGGGGGCGACGACTTGAGCGTGTGTGTAACCGATGACGGGCGTGGGCCGCAGACCGGGGGCGCCGGCCGCCGGGGCGGGCACGGGCTCGTCGGGATCCGGGAGCGCGCGGCGGCGCTCGGAGGGAGCGCGGTGACCGGGCGCGCAGCGGACGGGCGGGGGTTCGAGGTGCGGGTGCGGATTCCCGTGACGGCCGCGGTGGAGGCCGGGCGGTGACCATCCGGGTGGTGGTCGCCGACGACCAGGAGCTGGTGCGCAGCGGCTTCGCGCTGATCCTGGACGTCCAGCCGGACATCGAGGTCGTCGCGGAGGCGGGCGACGGGGCCGAGGCCGTCGAAGCGGTGCGGCGGCACGCCCCCGATGTGGCGCTGCTCGACGTGCGCATGCCGCGCATGGACGGGATCGAGGCCTGCCGGGCGATCAGCGCCGCGAGCGCCTGCCGGACGGTGATGCTCACGACCTTCGACTCCGACGAGTACGTGTACGACGCACTGCACGCGGGCGCGAGCGGCTTCCTGCTCAAGGACGTCCGCCGGGACGATCTCGTGCACGCGGTACGGGTCGTCGCCGGGGGCGACGCCCTGCTCGCGCCCTCCGTGGCCCGGCGTCTGGTGGAGCAGTACACGCGCTCCACGAGGCACCCGCGGCCCGCCGCCCGGCTGGACGTGCTGACCGGGCGGGAGCGCGAGACGCTGCTGCTGCTCGCCCGGGGCCTGTCCAACGCCGAGATCGCCGCGGAGCTGGTGGTCAGCGACCACACGGTCAAGACGCACGTCGGCAACGTCCTGGCCAAGTTGGGTCTGCGCGACCGGATCCAGGCCGTGATCTGCGCGTACGAGACCGGGCTCGTCGCGGCCGGGGATCCCCCGCCCGGGGGAGCGGACCGGGCCGGGCCCTCCCCCACGTCGGCGAAGACCTGACCCTCCGAGACCCCCTGCGCGGGCGATCCGCCCGGCACCGCCGGTCCCGAGGATGGAGCCGTACCCACGACACCGGCTCACACCCACGGAGTTGACCATGCCCCGTACCGCTTCCCTGCTGGCCGCCGTACTCCTCGCGGGCGTCGTGGCGGGACCGTCCGCCCTCCCGGCCGCAGCCGCCACGCCCCCTGACCGGGCCCTCGCCCAGCTGACCGCCCAGCCCCAGAACCCCGCACTCGCCGCCGCCATCGCGGGCCTTCCCAGCGCCGACGCGACCGCCGCCCTCGTGCGGGTCGGAGGCGACGAGGGCGTCTGGCGGGGCAGTTCGGGGGTGCACGATCTGCGCACCGGCCGGCCGGCCGATCCGGGCGCCCGCTTCCGCGCCGGTTCCGTGACCAAGGTCTTCACCGCGGCGGTCGCCCTGCACCTGGCCGCCGAGGGCAGACTGGACCTGGACCGCAGCGCCCGCTCCTACCTGCCGGAGCTGATCCCGGCGTCGTACGGGGACGTCACCGTCCGGCAGCTCCTGAACCACACGCACGGCATCCCGGCCCCCGACGTCCCCGGCACCACGGTCGAGGAGTGGTACGCCGACCGCTTCCGGGTCCACGACCCCCGGGACATGGTCCGCTCGGCGACCGCGAAGAAGCCCGAGTTCGCGCCGGGCCGGCGGCAGCACTACCTCAACATCGGCTACACGATCACCGGCCTGCTGATCGAGCGCGTCACCGGTGACACGTACGAGCGTCAGGTCGCCCGGCGGATCCTGCGCCCGCTCGGGCTGCACGACACGTACCTGCCCGGAAAGAACCCGCGCATCACCGGCCGGCACAACCACGGCTACCAGATCATGCGGCTGGACGACGGCACGACCGGGCTGCGCGACGTGTCCGTGTGGGGGTCCACGGACGGCTGGGCGGCCGGGGACATCATCTCGACCACGGCGGATCTCGAACGGTTCACCAAGGCCCTGTTCCAGGGCCACGTCGTGCGCGGACCGCTCCTGGAGGAGATGTTCACGCTGCCGCAGGTGACCGACTTCGAAACCGGGGAGCCGGCCGCGTACTCCGTCGGCCTGTCGATGAAGGTGCTCGGCGGCCGCGAGGTGTGGGGCAAGACGGGCGGGCGCTGGGGCTACAACGCGGCCATCGCCTCCACCCGCGACGGCTCGCGCACCCTCGTCTACAGCGTCAACTCCACGGACGCCAAGGGCCAGGACATGAACAAGGTGGCGGAGAACATCATGGTGGCGGTGTACGGGCGGCCGTAACAGCCCTCACACGGTCGGCGGAGCCGCCCGTACGAGGCCCGTCTGGTAGGCGATGACGACCAGTTGGGCACGGTCGCGGGCGTTCAGCTTGGTCATGGCCCGGTGGATGTGCGTGCGGACGGTCAGCGGGCTGAGCGTGAGGTCCTCGGCGATCTCGGTGTTCGACCTGCCCTCCGCGGCCAGGGCCATCACCTCGCGTTCGCGGACCGTCAGGTCGGCGAGGCGCTCCGGCGGCGCCAGATGGGTGCCGGGGGCGGGGGCCAGGAGGAAACGGGTGATGAGGGAGCGCGTGGCGGCGGGTGACAGGAGCGCCTCGCCGGAGGCCACCGTGCGCAGCCCGGCCAGCAGGGTGTCGGCGGTGACGTCCTTGCCGAGGAAACCGCTGGCACCGGCCCGCAGCGCCTGGGCGACGTAGTCCTCGGTCTCGAAGGTGGTGAGGATGAGGACGCGCGTGGCGGACAGCTCCGGGTCGGCGCAGAGCTCGGCGGTGGCGGTGAGGCCGTCGGTGCCGGGCATGCGGATGTCCATGAGGACGATGTCGGGGTGGTGGACGCGGGTCAGCTCCACCGCCTCCGCGCCGTCGGAGGCCTCGGCGACCACCTCGATGTCCGCGCAGGAGTCGATGAGGATCCGGAAGGTGGCCCGCAGCAGGGCCTGGTCGTCGGCGAGCAGCACCCTGATGGTCATGGCGTGGTTCCTTCGGCGGGGTGGGTGGTGGACTGCAGCGGGAGGGCGGTGGTGACCTCGAAGCCGCCCTGGGGGCGGGGGCCGGCGCACAGTTCGCCGCCGATGGAGTGGGCGCGTTCGCGCATGCCGATGACGCCGAACCCGCGGCCCTGGGGGGCCTCGGCCACCGGCTCGCCGGTGCCGTCGTCGGTGACCGTGATCAGCAGGCGGGTGCCGGTGTAGGCGAGGCGCACGCGGGCGGCCTCGGCGGTGGCGTGCTTGGTGACGTTGGTGAGCGCCTCCTGCACGATCCGGAACGCCGTCAGGTCGACACCGGGTGACAGCGGCTGCGGCTCCCCCTCCGTGGTGACGGTGACCTCCAGACCCGCCGACGCGCACGCCGACACCAGCTCGGGCAGACGGGCCAGGCCGGGGGCCGGTTCCAGCGCCGTGGAGCCGGGGCCGGTGTCGTCCTCGTGGTCGTTGTGCCGCAGCAGGCCCAGGGCGGCCTTCAGCTCCCGGAGCGCGGAGGACGTGGTGCCGGTCAGATCGGTGAGGATCTTCCGGGTCTGTTCGGGGTTGCTGAGGGCGAGGTGCGCGGCCGTGCCGGCCTGGGCGTTGGCCAGGGCCATGTGGTGGGCGACGACGTCGTGCAGCTCGCGGGCGATGCGCATCCGTTCCTCGGTGACGCGCAGCCGGGCCTCCTCCTCCCGGGTGCGCTCGGCGTGTTCGGCCCGGGCCTGCACGGCCTGGAGGTAGGCGCGCCGCAGCCGCGTCATGTTGCCGGCGGCGAGGGGCAGCATCAGCCAGAAGAACGGGCCGATCGTCCTCAGCAGCAGCGACAGGTGGTCCATGGAGTGGGAGAACACGGCCGCGACGATCACCGCCAGCATGGTGACGATGCCGTAGACGCGGGTGGTCCGGCGGTCGGTGAGGGTGGCGAGCCAGTACAGCGCCGCCATGACCGGGGCCAGCAGCAGCGGCGTGACCAGATAGCCGAGCGCGACCGCTGCCACCGTGCAGCCCCCGGCGACGACGACGGCGGTGCGCGGGTGGGTGCGGTGCTTGAGCAGGACGAGGCAGGCGACGCCCATGAGGACGGTGGCGGTCTTGTCCTGGTCCGGCGGGTCGGCGCTGGGCAGGGTGAGCGAGCCGCCGAGGGCCGCGCAGCCCATCAGCGCCAGGACCATCGCCAGATCGACCAGGAACGCGTGGCGGGCCGAGAACTCCTCCAGGCGATCCGCGTAGCGCCGCTCCAGGGTGATATTCATCGGGCTCTCCGGGGGGATGGGCTGGGGACCATCGTGGTCGACGTCGGGCGGGAACGCCCGAGGGGCCGCCCGTGTCCTTCGCCACGGGCGGCCCTGGGTGCGGGTTCGTCAGGCGCGCGCCGGCTCCGGGTCCGGCACGGGGTCAGGGGCCGGTTCCCGTTCCGGCCGGGTGAGGGCCTCGCCCTCCACGTCGACGCGGGGCAGCGCCCGGTCCAGCCACTTCGGCAGCCACCAGGCCTTGTCACCGAGCAGGGCGAGGACGGCCGGCACGATCGCCATCCGGACGACGAAGGCGTCGAACAGGACGGCGGAGGCGAGGCCGAACCCGATCATCTTGATCATGGAGTCGCTCTCGCCGATGAACCCGGCGAACACCGCCATCATGATCAGGGCCGCCGCCACGACCACCCGGGCGCTGTGCCGGAAGCCGGACGTGACCGCCTGCGCGGGCGACTCGCCGTGGACGTACGCCTCCCGCATCCGTGAGACGAGGAACACCTCGTAGTCCATCGCGAGGCCGAAGACGATGCCCACCAGGAAGATCGGCATCAGGCTCATGATCGGTCCGGTCTGCTCCACGCCGAGGAGTTCCGCGCCGTGGCCCTGCTGGAACACCACGACGACCGCGCCGAGGGACGCCAGCACCGACAGCAGGAACCCGAGGGCCGCCTTGAGCGGGACGAGCAGGGACCGGAAGACCACCAGCAGCAGCACGACCGCCAGGCCGACGACCACGGTCAGATACGGGACCAGCGCGGCCTGCACCTTCTCAGCGATGTCGATGTTCATCGCGGTGGTGCCGGTGACCTCGAAGCTCGCGCCGGTGCCGGACTCGATGCCGGGCCGCTCGCCGCGGATGGTCGTCACCAGGTCCTTGGTCTTCTCGTCGGTCGGCGCGGTGGACGGCACGACGGAGAAGACGGCGGTGTCACCGGCGTCGTTGAAGCGGGCCGGGAAGACGGACACCACGCCCTTCGTGGCGCCGATCTCCCGGGCGATCTCGCCCGCCGCACCCTTGGGGTCGGCGACGCCCCTGCCGTCCACGACGACGGTCAGCGGTCCGTTGAAGCCCGGCCCGAAGCCCTCGGCGAGCGCGTCGTAGGCGCGGCGTTCGGTGGTGGAAGTCGGCTTGGCCTCGTCCCCGGGCATACCCAGCTGGAGGCCCGCCGCGGGCAGGGCGAGGGCGCCGAGACCGACGGTGCCGAGGAGCAGGACGGGTATCGGGCGGCGCAGTACGAACCGGGCCCAGCGGCTGCCGCCGTTGTCGCCGTCGCTCCCCTCGATCCGGCCGCTCTTGCGGGCCCGCCGGGTGAGCACGGCGTTCGGCCAGAAGCCGAGGAAGGCCGGGACGAGCGTCAGCGCGATCAGTACGGCGACGACGACCGCTCCGGCGGCGGCCAGACCCATCTTGGTGAGCATCGGGATGCCGACCACGGCGAGCCCGGCCAGCGCGATGACGACGGTGAGCCCGGCGAACACGACCGCGGACCCGGCCGTGCCGGCGGCGAGTCCGGCGGCCTCCTGCGGGGCCCGGCCCTTGGCGCGTTCCTCCCGGTAGCGGGAGACGACGAACAGGGCGTAGTCGATGCCGACGGCCAGGCCCAGCATCATCGCCAGGGTGCCGGTGGTGGTGGACAGGCCGAGGGCCTGGGACAGGGTGAGGATCGTGGCCATGCTGACGCCGACGCCGATGAGGGCGGTCAGCAGGGGCAGCCCGGCGGCGGCCAGGGAGCCGAAGGTGACGAGCAGCACGAGGGCGGCGATGGTGACGCCTGTCACCTCGGCCGTGCCGCCCGGTCCGGCGTTGTCCTCCAGCGCGGTGCCGCCCGCCTCGACGGTCAGCCCGGAGTCCCGGGCCTCGACGAGGGCGCGCTCCAGATGGGTCCGGCTGGCGTCGCTGAGGTCCGCCGCCCCGACCTTGTAGGTGACGGTCGCGAAGGCGGTCGAGCCGTCCTTGCTGATCGCCTTCGCCCGGAACGGGTCGACGGCGCTCGCGACCTGCGTGCCGTCGCCGAGGCCGGTCACGGCCTTCTCGATGGCCTGCTTGTTCTCGGCCGCGGTCACCTTCTCGCCACCGGGCGCGATGAACACGACCCGGGCGGTCGCCCCGTCGGCCGTGGCCCCGGGGAAGCGCTGTTCCATCAGGTCGAACGCCTTCTGGGACTCGATGCCGGGCATCGAGAACCCCTCGTCGCCGGCGCCCGGGGCCCTGAGGGCGCCGAGCCCGACGGCGGCCAGCACGGCCGCCCAGACCAGGGCGACGTACCAACGTCGCCGGAAGGCCAGTCGGCCCACTCGGTACAGAAAAGTCGCCACGGCAGCAGGTCTCCACATCCGGTGTCGATCGTCTGCCAAGGCTCTCCGGCGGCGTGCCGTCCCGTCGTCGTGCGGCTGCCGACAATCCCGGCTACTCGCCACGCAGTACGAGCGGGCCTCCCGTACACCTCGGGTACGAGATTCCCGGGCCATCCGACGCGGCCTGTGCTACCGTCGTTGTTGTTGCAGTTTTGGTTCCCAGAGACTTCGAGTGCTCTATCGACCTTCGTCGACGAGCACTCTTTTTAGTTTTCGAGGATTTTCGGATCTCTCCGAGGGTGATCATTTCAGCAACTCCGAGTCCGTAAAGTGCGGGTCTCGGGTTTGTCCCCCAAAGGGAGATTCAGCATGGCATCTGGCACTGTGAAGTGGTTCAACGCGGAAAAGGGCTTCGGCTTCATCGAGCAGGAGGGTGGCGGTCCTGACGTGTTCGCCCACTACTCGAACATCGCCACCTCCGGCTTCCGCGAGCTTCAGGAAGGCCAGAAGGTTACCTTCGACGTCACGCAGGGCCAGAAGGGCCCGCAGGCCGAGAACATCGTCCCTGCCTGACGCTGACGCGTCCGACGTGACCGGGGCCCGCACCGTGAGGTGCGGGCCCCAGCCTCGTTCTCATCCAAAACCCGGCTCAGTGTTGCGAATCCTGGTGCGGCCCCTCCCGGCTGCCGGGAATTCCCCGATACGTGTGCCGCATCGAGGAAGGATCCCCTTGGATCGCACCGCTCGCAAGAACAACGGCTCGCCGCACGCCCGTAAGGCGGCGGGCCGCAGCGTCTCCGCCCGTACGGCCGGTGCGGGCCGTGGCGGCCCCCGGCGCCGTACCGCGCCCGGCGGGGAGTTCGCGCCGCCCGCCACCCTCACGCCGGCGCTGCCCGCCGTCGACGACTTCGCCGGACTCGCCCTGCCCGAGCGGCTGTTGACCGCGCTGCGCGCCGAGGGCATGACCGTGCCGTTCCCCATCCAGGCGGCGACGCTGCCGAACTCCCTGGCCGGCCGGGACGTGCTGGGCCGCGGACGCACCGGGTCGGGCAAGACGCTCGCCTTCGGTCTCGCCGTACTGGCCCGCATCGACGGGCAGCGGGCCGAGCCCCGGCAGCCGCTGGCCCTCGTCCTCACCCCCACCAGGGAACTGGCCCAGCAGGTCACCGACGCCCTCACCCCCTACGCCCAGGCGTTGCGCCTGCGGCTCACCACGGTCGTCGGCGGCATGTCGATCGGCCGCCAGGCGAGCGCGCTGCGCGGCGGCGCCGAGGTCGTCGTCGCGACGCCCGGCCGGCTCAAGGACCTCATAGACCGCGGGGACTGCCGGCTCGACCGTGTCACCGTCACGGTGCTGGACGAGGCCGACCAGATGACCGACATGGGCTTCATGCCGCAGGTGACCGCCCTGCTGGACCAGGTGCAGCCCGGGGGCCAGCGGCTGCTGTTCTCGGCCACGCTGGACCGCAACGTCGACCGCCTGGTCCGCACGTACCTCCACGACCCCGTCGTGCACTCGGTCGACCCGTCCGCCGGCGCGGTCACCACGATGGAGCACCACCTGCTGCACGTGGAGGACGACGACAAGCACGCCACCACGACGGAGATCGCCGCCCGCGACGGCCGCGTGATCATGTTCCTGGACACCAAGCACGCCGCCGACCGGCTGGCCAAGAAGCTGCTGGCCGTCGGGGTGCGCGCCTCCGCCCTGCACGGCGGGAAGTCCCAGTCGCAGCGCACCCGCACGCTGGCCCGGTTCAAGGACGGCGAGGTCACGGTGCTGGTGGCCACCAACGTCGCCGCCCGCGGCATCCACGTCGACAACCTCGACCTGGTCGTCAACGTGGACCCGCCCGCCGACCACAAGGACTACCTGCACCGCGGCGGCCGGACCGCCCGCGCCGGCGAGTCGGGCACCGTCGTCACGCTGGTCCTGCCCCACCAGCGCCGCGAGACGGCCCGCCTGATGGCCGACGCCGGGATCACCCCGCGCGTCACCCGGGTCCGCTCCGGCGCGGAAGAACTGACCCGCATCACCGGCGCGCAGGCCCCCTCGGGCGTGCCCGTCGTCCTCACCCCGCCGCCCTCCGAGAGCGGCCCCACCCGCACGGGTTCGGCCCCGCGCGCCCGACGCGGCAGGCCTTCCAGGGGCCGCCGCCGCTGACCGCTCCGCGGGCGCTCGCCGGGTCCCTCCGCGGATGCCTCCGCGGATCCTCCCCGGCGGAGGCCCGACCCGGCACGGCCCCCGGCGGGCTGCCGACCGCCAGGTCTTCCACCTCGACGCGGCGGGGGCGCCCGTCGTCGGGGGGACCGGGTTACGGCGACGGTACGCGGCGCCCGCGCGCAACGGGTTCCGCCCGGCGCGGAAGGACCCCCTCCCGGCGCCGCCGCTGACCGCTCCCCCGGAGCGCTCGCCGGGTCCCTCCGCGGATGCCTCCCGGGAGCGGAAGCCTGGCGCAGCGCGGCCCCCGGTCGGCTGCCGACCGTCAGGTCGTCGCCTCGACGTGGGTGTCACCTGTCGTCAGGGAGGCCGACCGGTGCGGGGGTTGAGCGGCCCCGCGCGCACTGGTTCACGCCCGGCGCGCGGCAGGTCCTCCCGGCGCCGCCGCCTCGCTGCTCGCGACGGCCCTCCTCAGCGCCCTTCCGTATAGGAGCGGACGTCGTGTGGCCTGTGTCAGGTGGTGGTGCGCGTTGGTGACAGGTGCAGCACCGTTCCCTCCCCGTTCGACGACAGGAGCAGGGAGCCGTCGGGGGCGGCGGTGAGGCCCGCGAAGCGTGGGGCCACGCCGGGGAGGCCGTGGGTGAAGAGGGCGGGGGGCCGGCGCGGCGCGGACCCGGGCGGGGGGCCGACCGCCAGGTTTTCCGCCTCGATCCGGGTGTCGCCCGTCGTCAGGGAGATCGACCAGAGCCGGCGGTGCGCGGTGTCCACGGTGAAGAGTTCGTCGCCTTGGACGGCGAGGCCCTGCGGGGCGCCGAGGGCGTCCGCGAGCGGCACCGGCTCGCCGTCGAGGCGGAGTACCACGCCGCGCCGGTCATCGCTGACGTAGCAGCGGCCCTCGGCGTCGAGCGTGACGTCCACGGGATGGTCGAGGCCCTCGGCCAGGACCGTGACCGTGTCCGTCCCGTCGATGGCGAGGACGCGGCCGGCGCCCGTCTCGGCGACGACCAGGGTGCCGTCGGGCCGGGTCGTGATGCCCAGGGGCTGGTTCAGGCCGGTCGCCCTGGTGCGGGTGGTGCCGGTCGCGGGGTCGTAGGTCTGGACCGTGCCGAACTGCGAGGTCGTGTGCAGGACTTCACCGTCGGCCGTGATGCCGTGGACGAAGGGCTGGAGGATCTCCGTCGTCACGTCGCCCGACGCCCGCGGGTCGGGCTCCTCCGGGCGGGCCACCCGGTAGTGGTCCGCCGCGTACACCGTGCCACCGAGGTCGATCGTCACGCCGTAGGGGCCGTCCAGGCCGCGCGGGACGACGGGCCGGGTGCGTCCGTCGGGGTGGAGCTCCGTGATGCCGCCGCTCGCGAAGCTGGAGACGAACATGCGGTTCTCCCCGTCGAACGCGGCGTTGTCCAGGCCCGTGACCCCGCTGGTGACCAGCGAGCGGGAGCCCGTGCCGTGCAGGTCGACGCGGGTGACGAAGCCCTCGGGGCCGCGCGAGAGCACGTGCAGGACGCCGCCCTGGTCGAAGCGGACCGCGACCGGGTCGTGCACGCCCTCGGCGACGACCTCGGGCACCCCGCCGTCGGGGGGTATGCGCCAGACCTGATTGCTGACCATGTGCGGGTAGTGGAGGCAGCCGTCCGGGCCGAGCTGCATGGCGTTGCCGAGGGCCAGCCCGTCGGTCAGGACGACCGGGTCGCCGCCATCGAGGAACAGCTCCAGCAGCCGGCCGTTCATCCGCATCTCGTTGACGAAGAGCCGGTCGCCGACACATGTGATGCCGTTGGGCACCTTCACCTCGTCGGAGACGAGTCCGTACTCGCCCTCGGGGCTGCGGCGCCACACCCGGCCGGGGACGAGGTCGGCGATGTACATCGACCCGTCCGCCCCGAAGGCCAGGTCGTCGGGCGACTGCACCGGGCCGTCCGGCGGGACCACGACCTCGACGTCCCCGGTGGCCGGGTCGACGGCGCTGATCTGCCCGGCGAGGAACTGCGCGACGTACAGCCGCCCGTCGGGGCCGAACGCCACACCGTTCGAACCCCACAGCGGGTTCGGCGGGTTGAGACGGCGGGCCTGCCAGCGGGTGCTGCGCACGCCACTCGTTTCCTGCCTGCTCGCACGCCCCGTCACGAGCCCAGCACCTCGCCCATGCCGCCCTCCGCACGCCAGCGCCGGATCAGCTCGTAGAACGCGATCGGGCCGTCGCCGTACGACTCGCTGCGGGGTCTCGGCATGCCCTCGGCGTTGTAGTAGCCGGGGGTGCACTCGGACTGGAACTCGTACAGGTCCACGGACTTCGCGCGGATCGTGTCCCCCCAGGCGGCTTCCGCCTCGGCCGTCGGCTCCACGCACCGGACCCCGCGCCTGCGCGCCTCGGCGATCACCTCGGCGACGTGCGTGGCCTGCTCGTCCAGGACGTGTACGTAGTTCACGGAGCTGGCGGACTGCACCGAGCCGAGCATGAACAGGTTGGGGAAACCGCGGCTGTAGAAGCCGTGCAGGGTCCTCGGGCCGGTCCGCCGCCAGGACTCCAGCAGGGCCACGCCGTCCCTGCCGTACGCGGGGAGCTGTCCGGACAGCAGCCCGGAGACGCCGACCTCGAAACCGGTGCCGAAGATGACGCAGTCGACCTCGTACTCCACCCCGCCGACCACGACGGCCCGCTCGGTGACGCGCTCCACGCCCCCGTGGTCGGACGTGTCCACGAGGGTGACGTTCGGCCGGTTGAATGTCTCCAGGTAACCGTCGCTGAACGTGGGCCGCTTGCACATGTAGCGGTACCAGGGCTTGAGCTTCTCGGCGGTCGCCGGGTCCTCGACGATCGCGTCCACCCGGGCCCGCAGTTCGTTCATCTTCTGGAAGTCGGCGATCTCCTCCAGGCGTTCGCGCTCCTCGGGCGTGAGGCCGGTGAAGCCGTCGGTGGGGATGAGCTTCTGCTGGAGGCGGGCGGTGCTGGTCCAGCCGTCGGCCACCAGGTCCTCCTCGGCCCCGGCCCCCGTGACGACCGCGAGGAAGTTGTCCCGGCGCCGCCGCGCCCAGCCGGGCTCCAGCGAGCCGGCCCACTCGGGGTCGGTGGGGCGCTGTCCGCGCACGTCCACGGAGGACGGGGTGCGCTGGAAGACGTACAGGTGCTGTGCGTCCCGGCCCAGGTGCGGCACGACCTGGATGGCGGTGGCGCCGGTGCCGATGAGGGCGACGCGTTTGTCGGCGAGCCCCGTCAGTCCGCCGTTCGCGTCGCCGCCGGTGTAGCCGTAGTCCCAGCGGCTGGTGTGGAACCTATGGCCCTTGAAGGTCTCGATGCCTTCGATCCCGGGCAGTTTGGGCTGGCTGAGCAGCCCGGTGGCCGCGACGACGTGGCGTGCGGTCATGCGGTCGCCGCGGTCGGTGGTGACGGTCCAGGCGGACTCGCCCTCGTCCCAGCGCAGTTCGCTCACCTGGGTCCGGAAGCAGGCGTCGCGGTAGAGGCCGAAGTGCCGGGCGATCGCCTGCGCGTGCTGCCGGATCTCCTCACCCGGCGCGTACTTCCACTTCGGGACGTAGCCGAGTTCCTCCAGCAGGGGCATGTAGACGTACGACTCGATGTCACAGTGGATGCCCGGGTACCGGTTCCAGTACCAGGTGCCACCGAAGTCGGCGCCCTTCTCGATGATCCGGACGCTCTCCAGGCCCGCCTGGCGCAGCCGGGCCCCGGTCAGCAGGCCGCCGAAGCCGCCGCCGACGACCACCACCTCGACGTGGTCGTGCAGGGGCTCCCGGGTGAACCCGGGCTCGGCGTACGGGTCTTCGTCGAAGTGGCCGTACTCGCCGGTGGTGCGCCGGTACTGGCGGTTGCCGTCCGGGCGGATCCGCCGGTCGCGCTCGGCCCGGTACCGCTCGCGCAGCGCGTCCGGGTCGAAGTCCAGGGCCGGCACGGAGGTGTGGGCGGTGGACATGCGTGGCCTCTTCCTCTCGTAGGGCGATCAGACGGCAGCCCAGGCGTTGTCCACCGGCAGGACGACGCCGTTGACGCTGCTCGCCGCGTCGGAGGCGAGATAGACGACGGCGGCGGCCTGCTCCTCCGGTTCGCAGAGGCGGCCCATGTTGACGAAGTGCCGTCCGACGACGGCCGGTCCGTGGGCCTCCCGGTCGATGTGGACGTCGGCGGTGATGTCGGTGGCCGTGCCGCCCGGGGCTATGGCGTTGGTGCGGATGCCCTGGTCGCGGTACATCACCGCGAGGGAGCGGGTGAGCCCGAGGACGCCGTGCTTGGAGGCGGTGTAGGCCGTGCCGGCCGCGCTGCCGCGCAGCGCCGCCTCGGACGCGGTGTTGACGATGGCGCCGCCGCCCGCCGCGATCATGTGCGGCAGCGCGGCCCGGGTGAGCAGGAACGGCGCGGTGAGGTTGATCCGCAGGACCCTTTCCCACTCGGCGTCGGTGACGTCCGCCGCGGCGGACATGCTGTCCATGACACCGGCGTTGTTGACCAGGACGTCGATGCCGCCGAAGGTGTCGACCGCGGCGGCCACGACCGCGTCGACGACGGCGCGCTCGCTCAGGTCGCCCGTGACGGCGACGGCCGTGCCCCCGTCGGACTCGATGGTCCCGACGACGCTCTTGGCGCCCTCCGCGTTCAGGTCGGCGACCACGACCCGTGCTCCCTCCGCCGCGAACAGCAGGGCGGTGGCGCGGCCGATGCCGGAGGCGGCTCCGGTGACGATGACGCTCTTGCCTGACAGACCCGTGGCACCCATGGCGCTCCTCTGCTCGTCGCGTTGGCCCGGCGTGCGGGCACAGTACTGGTTTTTGTCTCAGTGCGACATAAAGACGCGATGTGCCACGTGGTCATTTCACGCCAGATAGACGTGGCGCGACGTAAAATAGAGTGGCGGGGCAAGTCGAGGAGGGCGCATGGCCGGACGATCGGGTGGGGCCACCGGGCGGCCACCCCTGACGGAGCGGCGGCGCGCCGAGACGCGGATGGAGATCGCCGAGGAGGCGGTCCGGCTCTTCGCCGCCAAGGGCGTGGCGGCGGTCACGGCGGAGGACATCGCCTCCGCGGCGGGGGTGTCGACGCGCACGCTGTGGCGGTACTTCCGCTCCAAGGAGGAGTGCGTACGTCCCCTGCTCACCACGGGCCTGGAACTGCTGACGGACCATCTGCGGGACTGCGGGGGCGATCACGCCTCGCTCGCCGAGGCGATCCTGAGCCTCCGGTTCGACGACGAGACCTCACCGCGTGTGCGGGCCCTGCGCGACCTGCTGCGGCTCGGCCGCGACGAGCCCGGGCTGCGTGCGGTGTGGCTGGAGGCGCACCACGACGCGGAGGCCGCGTTCGCCGCGATGATCGCCGAGCGCACGGGCCGGCCGGCCGGTGATCTCGCGGTCCGGGTGGAAGCGGGCGTGCTGAACACCGCGATGCGCATCGCGGTGGAGGACTGGGCCCTGCGCTCCGACGGCTCGGCGGGCCCGTCGTTCGCGGAGACCGTGACGCGCGCGCTGCGGATGATCGACGTGGTTGAGCGGGCCTGAGGGTTCCCGGAGAGAGTTCGGCAGGGGCCCCGTGCCCGGTCCGTCGGTGCCTGCCGGCCTCAGCCCACCCCCAGCAGGGACATCAGGTGCCTGTGGGTCCTGTCCCAGCCCCATTCCGCGCGCACCCACGCCCGGCCCTTGCCGCCCATGTCCCGGGCCAGTCGCGCATCGTCCAGCAGCAGCGTGAGCCGGCCGGCGAGGGCCCGTACGTCACGTCCGTCGACCACGAACCCCGTCTCCCCTTCCCGTACGGCGTCCGGCGCCCCGCCCGAGTCGCCGACGACGACCGGCAGTCCGGCGGCGGCCGCCTCCAGGAACACGATCCCGAGGCCCTCCACCTCCAGGCCCGCCCTGCGGGTCCGGCACGGCATCGCGAACACCTGCGCGGCGGCGTAGAAGCCGGGCATCTCCTCGTGCGGGTGCCCGCCCGCGAAGACCACCGCCCCGGCCAGTCCCTCGGCAGCCGCGAGCCGGCGCAGGGCCCGGGCGTGCGGCCCGTCCCCGACCAGCAGCAGCACCGCGCCGGGCACGCTGCGGCGCACCAGGCGCAAGGCCCGTATCAGCGCGTCCTGTCCTTTGCGCGGGATGAGGCGCGCCGCACACAGCACCACCGGCCGCTCACCCAGGCCGTACCGCTCCCGCACCCGGGCCGCCGCCGCCTCGGAGCCCTGGAAGACGTCGGCGTCGACGCCCGGCACCAGCCGCCGCATCCGCGCCGCCGCCTCCGGTCCGACGGCGGCGGCGATCCGGGCCCGGGTGTACGAGCCGAGGTAGGTGACGCTGTCCACCCCGGCGCCGATGCGGCGCAGCAGCGCGCGGGCCCCGGGCGTGCGCGCCCACCACACCTCGTGCCCGTGCGTCGTGGCGACCAGCCGCCGCACCTGTGTACGGCGCCGCAGCTCGCCCGCCATCAGACCGAGCGGGGCCGCGGCCCCGAACCAGACGCTGTCGCAGTCGAACCGGCGGGCCAGTTCCACCGCCCGGGCGGTGACCCGCCGGGTCGGCAGCAGCACGGGGCTGCGGTCCCGGACCACGGGGAACGGCAGCCGGGCGTCGTAGGCCCGGTCGCCCGGCGCGGCGGAGGTGTAGACGGCGACCCGGCCGGGCGGGAAGCGGACCGTCATGGCGTGGACGAAGGTCTCGATGCCGCCCTGCCGGGGCGGGAAGTCGTTGCTGACGACGAGCGTGCGGGGCATGGTCGGTCAGTCCTCCGGCGGCTTCGCGGTGAGCGGGTGGGTGCGGGTGCGGGTCGGTGTGCCTCGGTGCCCCTCGGTGACCCGGGCTCGGGCCACCGCCGGCCCCGCCGGCCCGAGCCGGAACCAGCCGAGCAGCACCAGCGGGTAGACGACGTATCCGAAACGGGTGGCGCGGATCAGGCACATGGCGATCCCGAGGCCCAGCGCCAGCCGGTCGGCGGCGGCGACGGTGCTGCGCGGCGGGCACGTCACCAGGGACGCGGCCACCGCGACCGCGCTCAGCGCGAGCGCCGTCACCGTGACGGCGAAGCCCCCCGGCACGTACGTCGCCAGCAGGTACCCGGGCAGCGGGCTGGCCGCCGGGGAGCCGGTGTCTCCCTCGCCGAGCGGGAAGAGCAGCACGTGCTCGGCGAAGGCCCACGGGTCGGCGAACGCGACCGGCAGCACCGCGAGTACGGCGAGAGCGACGGCCGTGACACCGGCCCGTACGGCGGCATGCCGCCCTGCGGTCACCGCGAGCAGGGCGAGCCCGACGGGCAGCACCGGCCAGGCCGTCCACTTCAGCGACGCGGCGGCACCGAGCGCGAGCCCGGCGGCGACGGGGCGGCCCCGCCCCGCGAGGGCGAGCGCGAGACACATCAGCGCGATGACGGGCAGGTCGACACCGCCGACGGCGAGCGGGAGGGCGACGGCGGGGGTGGCGGCGAGCCAGAGGAGCGCCCGGGCCGGGTGGGGGCCCGGGACGGTGCCGCGCGGCGACCGCCCGGCGCTCCCGCACAGCACGGCAGCCGCCCCCATGGCCCCGAGTGACACCAGCGCGAACCACAGCCGGGCGTCCGCGAGCGGGACGTCACCGAGGACGGCCCGGGGCAGCCCGAAGAGCGCCATGCCGGGCAGGTACGGGTTGTACTCCCGCAGTTGGGCCGGGTCCGTGACGTACGGCGTGCCGGAGTCCAGCAGCAGCCGGCCGGACCGTTCGACGACCGTGACCTCCAACTGCCGTGTCCCGTCGGCGACCAGGAGCATCAGCGGCACCAGGACGGACCCGACGGCGGCCACGGCCGCGCTCGCCGGGCCCCAGGGCCGCGCGGAGAGCCGGGCGACGAGCGCGGCGAGACCGTATCCAGCGGTGGCGCAGGCGCCCCACACCTGGTGCGGGACGAGCGTCGTCCGCAGACACAGCAGCAGTGCGAAGACGGCACAGGCGGCCCAGCACAGGGTCTCCCGGCGGCGGCCGGGGCTCCGCCGCGACGGCGGAAGGGGTATGGGGACGCGGACGGGGCCGGGACCGGCGGGGCCCGCCGGGGCGGCGGTCCGCACGGCTGCCGCCGAGCCGAACAGCGGTCCTCGCGAACTCCCCTGCATGGCACTCCCCTTGCCGTCCCTTGCCGACCGGCCGGCCGTCCTTCCTCCGTCCGGCAAGTCTTCGCAAGGCGCGGCCGGGAAGCGTCACACCGGGCACCGGTCCTGGGGGTCGACCCGTGGTACTCACCCGCCACCCGGATCAACCCGTACGGTGACGCGGGCCGGACCGCCCCGGCCGACAATGTGGGCATGCGTCAGTCGTCCCTGCGCCCCCTCGCATGGCCGCGCTCCCCCCGCTACCCGTACGTCAGCGGCATCCTGCTGGTCCTCCTGGCCGCGGCCGAGGTCGTGCACTCCCGTGTCACCTCGACGACGGTCCTGGCCACCCTGCCCTTCGTGGTGCTCCCCCTGCTGTGGCGGCGGCGCGAGCCCCGCACCGGGCTCCTGGTGGTACCGGCGGCGCTGCTGGACTTCCTCTTCCGGCCCGAGCTGCTGATGACGGTGGCGGTGGCGGGAGTCATGGGCCTCTACACGCTCGCCCGCCACCGCGTCCTGCACCCCGCGCTGCTCGCCGCGGCCGCGGTCACCGGCTCGCTGCTGGTCAACGTGGGCCATGTGGCGATGGGCGTGTACGACCTCGGCGGCCGGGCGCCCGCCGTCGGCGCCGACGGCACGCTGTCGTACTTCACGGAGTCCTTCGTCCTGTCCGTGGGCGTGCTGGCGACGGTCGGTGTCGCGGACGCCACCCGCAGCCGGGAGGAGTCCCGGCGGGCGCGCGAGGCGGCCCAGCGGGAACTGATCGCCATGGAGCGCAGACATGCCGCCGCCCAGGAACGGGCGGCCATAGCACGGGAGTTGCACGACATCGTGGCGCACTCGGTGTCCGTGATAGCCGTCCAGGCGGAGAGCGCCACCTACACCACGCCCGACCTGTCCCCGCCCGCCCGCGACGGCTTCCAGCAGATCGCCTCGTCGGCCCGCTCGGCCCTGACCGAGCTGCGCCGGCTGCTGAGTGTGCTGCGCGCGGACGAGGCAGGGTCCGAGGAGGCGGCACCGGTCGTGCCGCAACCGACGCTCGACTCCCTGGGCGCGCTGCTGGAGACCCACCGGTCGGGTGGCGGAGAGGTCACCCTGCACACCACCGGCACCCGCCCCGAGGTGCTCACGCCCTCCCTCGAACTCACGGTCTACCGCATCGTCCAGGAGGCCCTGACCAACGCCCGCCGGCACGCCCCGGGCGCCGCGGTCGACATCCGTCTCACCTACGAGGAGGACGAGGTCCGGCTGCACATCGCCGACGACGGCCCGGGCCCCGGCCCCGGGAGCCCCCGACTCAGCTCCGGCGGGCACGGGTTGAGCGGCATGCGGGAGCGTGCGAACCTGCTCGGCGGACGTTTGGCCTGCGGGCCCGCCGGTCCCGGGGGCGGCTTCCTGATCGAGGCCGGGCTTCCGGTGCGGGCGGGTGCGAAGAGCTTCGCGGCGGGGGTGGACGAGTGACAGCGGGGAAACCGGTCCGGGCGATCGTGGCCGATGACCAGGCGGTGGTCCGCACGGGGTTCGTGAACCTGCTGTCCACCCAGGACGACATCGACGTCGTGGGCGAGGCGGCGGACGGCGAAGAGGCCGTGGCCCTCGCCCTGGCTCACCGGCCGGACGTGGCCCTGCTGGACATCAGGATGCCCGGACTGGACGGGATCCAAGCCGCGCGCACGATCCTGAGGGAGACCGACGGCGCCACCAAGGCGCTGATGCTCACCACGTTCGACCTCGACCAGTACGTCTTCGACGCGCTGGCGACCGGTGCCAGCGGCTTCCTGCTGAAGGACGCGACCTTTCCCGAACTCCTGCACGCCGTACGGGTGGTGGCCGCCGGTGACGCCATGCTGGCCCCCGGCATCACCCGCCGCCTCATCGCCGAGTTCGCCTCCCGCCGCCCCGTCACCACCCCCACGTCCCTCCTCGACCGCCTCACCGCCCGCGAGGCGGAGGTCCTCCTCCTCATCGCCCAGGGCCTGTCCAACAGGGACATCGCCGAGCGCCTGACCATCACCGACCACACGGTCAAGACCCACATCAACCGCCTGTTCACCAAGCTGGAACTCCGCGACCGGGCCCAGGCGGTGATCGTGGCGTACGAGGCGGGTCTGGTGACGCCCAGGGAGGGCGGGTGAGGGCGGGTGGAGTGGCACGACGCCCCCGACCCCGCCGTCACCATGCGGTGCGGCAGGCCGGGGGCGTCGTAGCGGGCGGGCGCGCGGCTACGGGGTGTCCGTCACCTCCGTCACCTTCCAGCGCTGGTTGGACCCGGAGTTGGGCTGCCAGAGGCCGACCGAGGCGCCCTCGTTCGTGGACTGGCCTCCGACGTCCGGGAGCTGCCCGGTGGCGGCGTTGACGAGGGTCCAGGTGCCGTCACCGGTCGAGGACATGATCCACTCGGTGGCCTTGTCGCGGCGGCCCTCGTCCGGCTCGGCGACCAGGGCGCCGTTCCGGACGGCCAGGCGCTTGTCCGAGGCGGTCTCGGTGAAGACGTACCGCTTGCGGTTGTCCTTGCCGCGGATCTGTTCCACGCGCCACTGCTGACCGCTGGGGTCGGCGGCGTTGGCGCTCTTGATGACCAGGCCCGTGCCGTTGCCGGCGATCGTGAGGTCCTTGCCGCTCTGGACGCCGGTCAGCCGGTAGGCGTGGCCCTTGCGCAGCTCGGCCGCGTCCTTCGCGACGCCGGAGACGCCCTTGACGAGGAAGGACGTCACCGACTGGGCGGGCACGGTGACCGTGGCCTGCTTGCCGGAGACCCGGACCGCCTTCTGCTTCGCCAGCTTGCCGTCGGCGCTGGTCACCACCGGGGTGACGGTGGCGTGCGAGGAGACCCTGCCGAACTTCGACAGGTCGAGGGTGACCTCACGGGACTCGGTGGCGCTGTTGACGTGGACGACCGTCGCCGCGTCGCCCTTGCGGGAGACCGCCGCGGTGCTGGACGTGTCGTTCGTCTTGATCAGCCGGTCGCCGGGCTTGATGTAGTGCGTGAAGTTGCGGGCCGTGTCGAACTTGGTGTTGGTGTAGATCGGGCAGGACTTCAGGGTGTCCTTCGAGGTGCAGCTGAAGGGGAGCTGGATCTCGCCCCAGTTGCCGCCCTTGGCGGACTCGCCGCCCGGCTTCATGTTGTCGTAGTCCTCGACGGGCTGCCAGAACACCCAGGCCTTGGGCTCCAGTTCGCGCAGGTCGTCGACCATGCGCTGGGCGAGGCCGAGGCCGGGCCGCATGTCCGTGAAGCTCTGGCCGTCGCCCCAGTCGCCCTCGACCTCGCTCATCCACAGCGGCTTGTCGGCGGCCTTGGCGAGGTCGCGGACGGTGGTGCGCTGGCCGGTGCCGTAGGTGTGGACGTTCATCTGGTCGACCAGGTCGCGGACCTCCTGGGGATAGGAGTTCCAGTTGGTGGCGAACGTGCCGGGGTTCGTCTCGTCCATCGCGGAGATCTCCGCGTTCGACTTGGACTTCTTCAGGACCGGGGCCAGGGCGCGGATCACCTTCTGCTGCAGCTCGGGGCCGATGTGTGCACCCTCCTGGCGGCCGCCGGTCGGCTCGCCGTCGGGGCCGAGCTTGGTGCCCCAGTAGTTGGTGTTCGGCTCGTTGAAGGGGTCGAGCGTGTCGACCTTGATGCCGTGGGCCTTCTCCAGCCGCTCGGTCGCGCCCACCAGGTACTTGGCGAAGTCCTCCACGGACTCCGGCTTCAGCTGGTCCTTGCCCGCGTCGAAGTTGCCGGAGACGTAGCCGCTCTCGGTCATGAACCAGGGCGGGGAGTTGCTGAAGGTCTCCCAGTGGGTGATGTCCTTCTTGATGCGGTCGACCCACCAGCGCTGTGTCTTGTCGGCGTGTCTGTTCCAGTCCGCCGGGTCGTCCGCGTCCCACCAGTCGACGTCCTCGCGGGTGGTGCCCGCCGGGGCCTTCCACCAGCCCTCGACCGCGCCGCCGGCCCGCAGGTAGTCCTTGACGTCCGGGGCGTTGCCGCCGCCGATGTTGTAGCGGGCGATGTTCAGGGCGAGGCCCTCGTCGCCGAAGAGGAGCTTGTAGAGCTTCTCGCGCACTGCGGGTGGGTAGTCGCCGGTGGCGTTGGCGAACCAGACCAGGCTCGTGCCCCAGCCCTCGAACTTCTCCTGCTGGTAGGAGGGGTCGGGGCGGACGGTGACGCCGGCCGCCTGCGCGGCGGGCTCGGCGGTCGCGGCGGGCAGGGTGCTGGTGGCCAGGATGGTTCCGGTCGCCACGGCGGTGATGCCGATGGCCCCGAGGAGCCTTCTCTTACCGGTGCGGTGTGCCATTCCGAGTACTCCAACTCTTCTGCGTCCGCGCGTCCCGGCGGGGCACAGAGATCGGGGCCTGTGTGCAATGTTTACGTAAACATCCACTGGCGGGATGTCTACACTGTCCGAATCTCAGGGGTCAAGGAGTCGTTCCGGACGGAAAATTGCGTCAGCTGCGCGGCGAGGGGGGCGAGGGGCAGGTGGGGACAGTGGACGGCGAGAGAGAACCGCAGGGCACGAGTCGTACGAGAAGGCGTCCGGCCCGTCCGCGCCAGGGCGCCTCCATGGCCGACGTCGCGCAGCTCGCGGGCGTCTCCTCCCAGACGGTCTCCCGTGTCTCCAACGGCTTCCCGGGCGTCACGGAGGACACCCGCCGGCAGGTCCTGGCCGCGATGCGGGAGCTGGGCTACCGGCCCAACAGCGCCGCACGGGCGCTCAAGCGCGGCGAGTTCCGCACCCTCGGCGTGATCACCTTCTCCCTCTCCACCATGGGCAACATCCGCACCCTGGAGGCCATCGCCACCTCCGCGGCCCAGCACGGCTACGCCGTCACGCTGCTGCCCGTCGCCGTCCCGACCCAGGACGAGGTGAACGGCGCCTTCTCCCGCCTGGGCGAGCTCGCCGTGGACGCCGTGATCGTCATCATGGAGATCCACCTGCTGGACGCGGCGACGGTCTCACTGCCCCCCGGTGTGCAGGTCGTGGTGGCCGACTCGGACGCCGGTGACCGCTACACCGTGGTCGACACCGACCAGGCGGGCGGAGCGCGGGACGCCGTACGGCACCTGCTGGACCTCGGCCACGAGACGGTGTGGCACCTGGCCGGCCCGGAGGGCTCCTTCGCCGCCCAGCGCCGCGCCAACGCCTGGCGTGACACGCTCACCGCGGCCGGCCGCGTCCCGCCGCCCCTGGTCCGGGGCGACTGGTCGGCCGAGTCGGGCTACCGGGCCGGACTGCTGCTGGCCGACGAGCCGGACTGCACGGCGGTGTTCACGGCCAACGACCAGATGGCCCTGGGCCTGCTCCGGGCCCTGCACGAACGTGGCCTGCGCGTCCCCGGCGACATCAGCGTCATCGGCTTCGACGACATCCCCGAGTCCGCCTCCTTCCTCCCACCCCTCACCACCATCCACCAGGACTTCGCCGAGGTGGGACGGCTGTGCGTGGAGGGCGTCCTGAGCAAGATGCGGCAGAACGGGGAGGAACACGGGACGACGCTGGTGCCCACGCGGTTGGTGCGGCGGGAGAGCACGGGGGCGCCTGGGGGACGCACAGGCCGGGCGGCTGCTGAGGCCGGCCGCCCCCCGAGGTGACGATCACTCGGCTGAGCCGGTGGTTTTGCGCCGGTTGGCGTGGAAGCGCGCCTTCTTCTGACGATTCCCGCACGTGTTCATGTCACACCATTTACGGGTGCGGCTCCGGCTGGTGTCGAAGAAGGCGGCTCGGCAGGTCGGTGACGCGCACAAGGCCAGTTTTCCGTCGCGTTCGCCCGCGATGATGCTGATCGCGTCGGCGGCGATCACGCCGAGGGCGTCTTCCACGCGGGAAGCCGAGCTGAGCTGCCATCGCCGCTCACCCTCGGGCGTCAGGACCGCCGCGGCCCGACCCTGAGCGCTGCGGTCATTGATGACGTGGACAGCAGCCGCGGGGAGAGCGTCCTGGAGCGCGGCCGCTGTCGCGGCGGCGTGAATCGACTCCCTCAGTTCCCGGGCGAGGTCGAGCTGGGCAGGGGTGCAGGAGTCCACGGCGAGGCCGTACACCGCCAGCCAGTCGACGAGTCGCTGCGGAGTGGGAATGCGCTCCACGGCCTCGCCGTGACGCTCCGACAGAGTCCCCGTGAAGCTGGTCGCCAGCACGCTGCCGAGGCGGAAGTCAGGAAACCCGGAACGCATGGAACCACCTTAGCTGGTTGCGGGTCGACATGGACGCCTGCTAGAACCGTCTAAGCCGGTTCGCGACGGGTCGCAGCCGGTTCCGCGAAGGCCAGGAGGTCTCATGCCCCGCCCGACCAGCGACGTACGAGCATTCGAAGCCCACGCGACCGACGCCGACCTCGACGATCTGCGCGCACGACTGGCCGCGGCGCGGCTACCGGAGGCCGAGACGGTCCGTCACGCCGCGCCCGGTCCTCGCCGATGGGAACAGGGTGTTCCGCTCGCCGGCCTCGTCGATGTCGTGAACTACTGGCGCACCGGGTACAACTGGCGGTCGTTCGAAGAGCGCCTCAACCAGATCGGCCAGTTCCGCACGACCCTTGATGATCTGGGAATCCACTTCCTGCACCGCCGGTCCCCGCGCGCGGATGCCACTCCTGTGATCTTGACGCACGGTTGGCCGGACAGCATTGTCCGGTTCATCGACGTCGTGGACGAGCTGGCGGATCCGAAAGACGCAGACGCGCCGGCGTTCCACGTCGTGGTCCCGTCGCTACCGGGCTTCGGTTACAGCGACAAGCCGGCCACCACCGGGTGGGGAACCGAGAAGATCGCGGCCGCATGGGTGGAACTGATGGGACGGCTCGGTTACAGCACGTTCGCGGCCCACGGCGGTGACTGGGGAGGCAACATCACCACGGTCCTCGGCGGCAGGTTCCCGGCGCACGTCCTCGGCATCCACACGACGTTCGCGGAGGGACCGCCCGGGTTGACGACGGACGGGCTGACGGCGGTCGAGCGCGAGTGGGCCGAGGAAACCCGCGATTTCTGGCTCCACCGCGCGGCGTACGCGAAGCAGCAGGCGACCCGGCCGCAGACCATCGGCTACTCGCTCGTCGACTCGCCGGTCGGGCTTCTCGCCTGGATCCTCGACAAGTTCGCCGAGTGGTCGGACACCGAGGACAGCCCGTTCGAGACCCTGTCCATAGACCGCGTTCTCGACGACGTCACCCTGTACTGGCTGACGCGGACCGGCGCATCGGCGGCCCGCATCTACTACGAAAGCCACAACTCGCTGGACCCCGAACTCCGGGTCGACGTCCCCTCGGCACTCACCATGTATCCCCGCGACGTCGAGAAGTGTCCGCGCCCCTGGGCGCAGGAGCGGTACCGGCAGATCGTCCGATGGAGGACGCCCGAGCACGGGGGGCATTTCCCGTCGCTGGAGGTTCCCGAGTATTTCGTCAGGGATCTGCGAGAGGGCCTCGCGGCAGTGCTGGCCGCTCATCGCTGACTGTGAACCTGGACTGCCAGTCCTTCTCGGCTCGAGGGCGGGTATCGGGTGCTCAGACGACTCCGCGCGGACGGAGCACCATCAAAGACTCCTCCCGCCGAGCCACCATCGCGAAGGGGAACCGGTCGACTTCCAGGCAGAGTTCGACGTCATCCGGGTGGTACCCGCTCCGCCGCCCGCCGGCGAGATCGGCCGCGGCACGGGAATTCCGCGCGCGTTGGAGATACGGGGCCGCCTCGACCTCGCCCCCGCCCATGGACCGACCGATGTATTCAGCGCAGGCCAGGTCCTCGTCGGCTTGGCCGTCCTCACCGGTGACCACGAACGTCACCGGACCGGAATCCCCGGCCCGCAGGAACCGCGCGGTCGCCCCGGCCACCACGAAGCTCGCGCACAGGACGAGCGGCGCGTCCGCGACGGCCAGGGCGCCCACGGTGCCCGCCGTCGTCTTCTGCACCAGCGTGCGACCGGCGAAATCACGTGACCTGAGCAGGCCGGGCGAGTTCACCGCGTCGAAGCCCGCTGCCGGAGGCCCGTCCTTCAGAGCCAGCCAGCCCGGGTGGCTCTCCTTCAAGGCGAGTGCCTCACTCTCCGATGAAGCCAGGACGATCCTCTCGACGCCACGCGAGAAGGCCCAGGCGGCCACGGTGAAGGCGCGCATGACGTCGATGACGACCGCGACACGGGGGACGCCGGTCAACTCCGGTATACCGACGAAGTGATGATCCATCAGGCCATTCTGCAGCCCCGCCCGTCTGAGATCACGCGGAAGAGGACATCTGGTCCCGCATTCATTCAGGATCGGGGTTGGTGTGCGGTCGGCCGGCCACGACCGCGCTGCGGTGCTGTGCCTCCACCGCACCGATCGACCTCGGGAAAATCAGGGGCGAGTTCACCCCAGGCGCGCATCGGGTTCCGGAACACGCTCACAGCTCGAACAACGCCGCCGCGTTGTCGTGGCACACCGCCCGTAGCCAGTCGTCTCCGAGGTCCAGCCGTTCCAGGGCGTGGAGCTGGTGCACGTACGGGTAGGGGAGGTTGGGGAAGTCGGAGCCGAGGAGGACGCGGTCGCCGAGTGCGGCCAGCCGGGGCAGGGCACGGCGGGGGAACGGCATGAAGCTCTCGCTGAAGTCGGTGAACGCCATCGTCGTGTCCAGCCGCACCTCCCCGTACCGCTCGGCGAGGCCGAAGAACTCCGCGTACTCGGGCATCCCCATGTGCGCGACGACCAGCCGCAGACGGGGGTGCCGGGCCAGTACCCGGGCGATCGGCTCGGGGCCGGTGTGCTTGCCGGGCGCGGGCCCGGAGCCGCAGTGGATCACCACGGGGATCCCGGCCTCGGCCAGCAGCCCCCACGCCGGCTGGAGGAGGTCGTCGGCGGGGTCGTAGGCCCCCACCTGCACATGCGCCTTGAAGACCCGCGCGCCCGCCTCGACGGCCTCCCGGACGTACGCCTCGACGCCCGGCTCGGGGTAGAGGGTCGCGGTGTGCAGACAGTCGGGGGTGCGGCGGGCGAAGTCGACGGCCCAGCCGTTCAGCCAGCGAGCCATGCCCGGCTTGTGCGGATACAGCATCGCGGTGAAGGCCCGCACCCCGAACTCCCGCAGGAGGTCCGCCCGTTCCGCCTCCTCCTGCCGGTAGGTGATCGGCCACTCCAGCCCGCCGGTCAGCGACCCGAGCGCGTCGAAGTAGTCCCACACCTTGTGCAGCACACGCTCGGGCATGAAGTGGGTGTGCACGTCGACCAGCCCGGGAAGCCCGAGCCGCCCCCAGAATCGACGGACCTCCTCCGCTTCCGTACCCGGACCGGCAGGACCGACTGGCGCCACAGGGTGATCATCCATACCGCCCACGATCGGCCCGGGCGAGGCGGCGGGTCCACTCCCTTGCACGAGAGAGCGGTGAGGGATCCGTCACGGCCACGTCCGGCTATCCTCGCGGGCGTACCACGGTCAGGCGCTCGGGCTGCCGCGAGGTCCACTGCCCCGGGCCGGACTACGGCCGCAGCACCCATACCGCGCCGCCGCGCACATCCGTGGCGACGCCGCGCCGACCGGCGATCTCGTCCTGGACCAAGTCGCCCACCCAGGGACTCCGCTCGCCGGTCAGCCGCGTTCCTCCCCGTGTAGTTCCGCCCACACCCGCTTGCCCCACGGCAGGTGATCGGTTCCCCAGTCCTTCGCCAGCGCTCCGACGAGCACGAGGCCGCGCCCGCTCTCGTCGCCCCTGCACGGTTCCCGTAATTCCGGTAACCGCTTGGACTTGTCCACGACCCCGATGCGCACCCGCGACGGCTCGGGTCTGGTGACCGTGACGCGAATAGAACAGCATCGCGCGTGCCGGACCGTGTTGGACACCAGCTCGGAAACGATCAGGGCCCCGTCGTCGGCCAGCTCGTCCAGACTCCAGGCGGCCAGCGCGACACTCACCAGGCGCCGGGCCCTGCCCGCGCTTTCGGGTGTCCGCCCGGTCGCGTAGCGGCCGGGTATCACTCGGGCGGCTGCGGCCAGAGTGCGCGCGTCACTCGATGGGGTGAGCAACAGGGAACATGCGGTGGGGTGTCGTGCGGGTGTCTACGATCGCTGATCGTGAAGCTGGTGGTGCAGGTCAGGCTGCTGCCGACGCCCGTGCAGGCGGCGGCTCTCGAGGCGACCCTGCGTGCCTGCAACGAGGCTGCCGCCTGGGTGAGCCAGGTCGCTTTCGAACGCGGGGAGTTCAAGAACTTCGCCCTGCGTAAGCTCACCTACGAGCAGGTCAAGTCCCGCTGGAACCTCGGCGCTCAGGTGGCCCAGCACACGATCAAGAAGACCTGTGACGCGTACGCCACGCTGAAGGCGAACCTGAGGGCGGGCCGTCTGGGTCGTCCCGGCTCAGCGCGCTACCGCCGCGCCACGCAGAAGCCCGTTGCCTTCCGTTCCTTTGGTGCTCAGCCCTACGACGACCGGATGCTCTCGTGGCAGATCGCCGACCGGACGGTGTCGGTCTGGACCACCGGCGGGCGGATGAAGAACCTGGCTTTCACAGCATCTGTCGAGCAACTGGCCACGCTCACGCTGTACCGCAGAGGCGAGTCCGACCTCGTGCACCGGGACGGCATGTGGTTCCTGAACGCCACCTGCGACATCCCCGAGGCCGAGCTGAACACCGAACCGGTGGACTTCCTCGGCATCGACCTGGGCATCGTGAACATCGCCACCACCTCGGACGGCGAGATCATGGCCGGGCGTGAGCTCAACCGGATCCGGCTCCGCGAGCGCGGCCTGCGCACCAAGCTCCAGAAGAAGCACACCCCGTCCGCGAGGCGGCGGCTGAACAAGCGCCGCCGTAAGGAAGCACGGCGGGCCAGAGACATCAACCACAAGATCGCGAAGCATGTGGTGGCCGAGGCTGAACGCACCGGTCGGGGAATCGCCCTTGAAGACCTCACGGGCATCCGCGAACGGGTACGGCTGAGGAAGCCCCAACGGGCCACCCACTCCAGCTGGTCCTTCGCCCAGCTGGGACAGTTCATCGCGTACAAGGCCCGCAAGGCCGGGGTGCCGGTGGTGTACGTCGATCCGGCGTACACCTCCCGTACCTGCGCCGAGTGCGGCCACATCGACAGGGCGAACCGGGTCTCCCAGGCCTGGTTCGCGTGCCGGTCCTGCGGCGTCGTTGCGCACGCAGACCGGAACAGCTCCCGCAACATCCGCGCCCGCGCGTGGGAGTTGTGGCGACGCGGGGCCCAGTCAACGGCCCCAGCCCCACCCCCGAAGCCCGCCGGAGGGGCAGGACGCAAACGCAGCACCACAGCCAGTGGCGCCCGTTGTGCAAGCCCGTCGCTTTAGCGATGGGTAGTTGACTCGATGTGCGCGCACAGGTCGTCCGTCGTCCCGTGGAGGAGGCGTACGGACTTGTATCCGGTGGGGCTGATCTCCATCGTGTAGACGCCGTCGACGAGGTACAGGCCGCGCGGCAGACTGCCCTGGCCCTGGCCGACGCCGACGAGTACGGGCCCGTGCACGGCCCACCGCTGGGAGCCGTCGGGCCGGTGCTCGACGACGGCCGAGCCGCTCGCGTCGGCGTCGTAGGAGGAGCCGGTCTCGGTGTTCGTGACGCGGACGATCAGATCGCCCCGGTACGCGACCCGCCGCACGGAGCCGTCGGGGTAGGTGCTCAGCACGCGCCGCACCACCTCGTCGACGACCGGCTCGCCGTGGACGGGGAAGTCGCACCGCGCACCGGCGCCGACGTCCCACGGCGCGGAGGGTGCCGGTTCCCAGCCCCGCGCCGGCTCCGCGGACGCGGGCTGCGTCCCGACGAGCACGGCGGCAAGTGCCAGCGTGGTGACAGCTGTTCGGCGCATGGTTCTCCTTGGGCGGAGACGGGTGGAAGGAAGGGGCGTGCGTCAGTCTCTTCCCGGCCTCTGACCAAAGCCTGACCATCGGCCTCCCGTTAGGCTGCCGGACAGCCATGGAGTTCCAACTGCTCGGTCCGTTCGCCGCCCGCCACGAGGGACGGCAGGTCCTGGTGGGCGGCCGCCGCCAGGAGCGGTGTCTGCTGGGGGTCCTGCTGCTGCACGCGGGCCGCGCGGTCACGACGGACCGTCTCATCGACCTGCTGTGGGACGACGAGCCGCCCGCCGCCGCCCGTGCCACCGTCCACACCTACGTCGGCCGCCTGCGTGCCGCGCTCAGGCCGCACGGGGTGTCCGTCGAGACCCGGCACGACGGTTACGCCGTGGAGCAGGGCCCTCAGGGCCCTCATGCGATCGACGTCCAGGAGTTCACCGGGCTCGTCGGGCAGGCGGCGGACTGCGCTGATCCCGCGGAGCGGATCCGCCTGTACGACCAGGCCCTCGGGCTGTGGCGCGGCCCGCTGCTCGCGGACGTGGCCGACGAACGGCTGCGCACTCGCCTCGGCGGCACGCTCGGCGAACTGCGCCTGTCCGCCGTGGAGCGGCGAGCCGAGACCCAGCTCGCCATGGGTCTGCACGACCGTGTCGTGGCGGACCTGACGCCGCTGCTGGAAGAGCACCCGACCCGTGAACGGCTGGTCGGCGCCCAGATGACCGCCCTGTACCGCGCGGGGCGCCAGGCCGATGCGCTCCAGCTGTATCGCAGCACGCACACGCTGCTGACGACCGAACTCGGCGTCGAACCGAACGGCGAACTCCGCACCCTGCACGAGCGCATGCTGCGCGCCGACCCCCGGCTCGACCGGCCCCCCGGGCCCGTCTACGCGGTGCGGGTCGGCGACCAGTGGCTGCCGTGGAGTACGAGCGGACACCCCGCGCTGGAGTTCTGCAACACCTACGCCGGGTGGGGCGGGGAGCCACTGCCCGGGTCGGAGTGGCTGCGCGGCTACGCCACGCTCGCCGTATGGGCCGGCCACCTCGATCTGATCGAGGACCGGCAGGTCACCGGGCTGCGGGACCAGGCCCTTCGGCAGCCGGCCGAGGCCGCCGTCGTCCTCGACGAGGCCCGGCGGTTGCGCACGGACCTGTACGCCTGTCTGACCGATCCGCAGGACGGCCGGGCGTTCAAGGCGGTGGCGGCGGCGGTGGAGGACGCCGCGCGGCTGTCGGTCTTCACGCGCGGCGAGGACGGTCTCGGACGCTGGCAGCCCTCGCCCGCAGCCGGACTGCGCCTGCCCGTCTGCGCGGTGGCCCGCAGCGCGGGCGAACTGCTCGCCGACCCGCGGCGCTTCACCGTCCGCGGCTGCCCCAGCCGGGACTGCGGCTGGCTGTTCCTCGACGAGAGCGGGCGGCGCCGGTGGTGCAGTCTGGCGACGTGCGGTGCCAAGCGGTCGGCCGGGGGCCGGTGACAGTGCTTCGCTCCGAAACCGGAGTCAGCAGCGAGCCTCCACCAACCTGAAGGCGCAGGTGGAAGGACTAGGCGTTGTAGCCGCCGTGGGCGTCCAGCGCCGCGCCCGTGACGTACGACGCGGCGGGGCTCGCCAGGAAGGCGATCGCCGCGGCGATCTCGTCGGGGTGCCCCATGCGTTGCAGGGACAGCGAGCCGAGCAGGACCTTGAGGGTCTCGGGGTCCGGCGGTTGCATGCCGCCCTCCATCAGTCCGGCCTCCACGACGTTGGCCGTGATGTCCCGGGGTCCGAGGTCGCGTGCGACGCCCATGGTGTACCTCTCGATCCCTGACTTGGTCGCCGAGTAGTCGGCAAGGCCGGGGGCACCGACCCGGGAGCCCAGTCCGGAACTCACCGTGATGATGCGGCCGCCCGTGCGCAGCACTCGGGAGGCGGCCCGGATGACGGCGATCACGCCGAGGTAGTTGGTGGCGTGCATCCGGTCCAGTGCGGCGGTGTCGGCGTCCGGGTCGTCCACCGTGCCGGCCACGGAGATCGCCGCGTTGTTGACGAGGATGTCCAGGCCGCCGAAGTGCGCGACCACGTCGTCGATCAGCGCCGGTGCCCGGCTCGTGTCCGCCTGGTCGGACCGGAAGGCGACGGCCTTGGCTCCCTTGCCGTGCACCTCGTCGACGACGGCCTGCGCCTGCTTCTCGGAGCTGACGTAGGTGAAGGCGACGTCGGCGCCCTGCTCGGCCAGCAGCCGTACGGTCGCGGCTCCCAGTCCGCGCGACCCCCCGGTGACCAGGGCGACTTTGCCCATGAGTGGCTTGCTCATTCTTCTCACCTCGTTTGATTGACCATCCCGGCAGTCGCAACGCTAATTGTTACGACAAGCTGTTGCAACCTTAACTGTTACGACTGCGCTGTCGTAACATAAAGCGTTGCGGCCGAGAGGAGGAGTCCATGAGCGCCAACAGCAGGCTGACCATCGCCGCCCACGCGCTGGCCTGGATCGGTCTCTACCAGCGCCAAGGCCATGAGGTCGCCACCTCCGAGCAGATCGCGACCAGCGCGAACACCAACCCCGTGGTGATCAGGCGGCTGCTCGGCGAGCTGCGCAGGGCCGGGCTCGTGGAGTCCCGGCGGGGCGTGGGCGCGGGCTGGTCGCTGGCGCGCGAGCTGGAGTCGATGACCCTGCTCGACGTGTACGAGGCAGTGGAACCCGGCCCGCTGTTCGCGATGCACCGCACCACCCCGGACCAGGGATGCGTGGTGGGTTACGGCATCCAGCCGGCGATGCAGAGCATCTACGAGGGCATCGAGGAGACCCTGAGACGCGAGCTGTCCCGCGTCACGCTCGAGGACGTACTCCGGGACGTACTCGCGGCACCTCGCTAGCCTCCCCCGCCTGCGCCTTCCAGTTGGCGGAGGCGCACCGCAGCGGCGGAAGCATGTCCTATGGGGTGCCGACCGGCCGGAACCGGTCCGTCGCCGCCAGCACCGCCTCCGCCGTCGCGTCGCCCGACAGCCCGTGCCCCTCCGCGCCGATCAGCACGAGCTGCGCGTCCGGCCACACCTGGGCCAGCCGCCACGCCACGTCCGGAGGGCCGCTGATGTCCATCCGTCCGTGGATCAGCACGCCGGGGATGCCCGCCAGTTTCCCGGCGTCGCGCAGCAGCACCCCGTCCTCCAGGAAGCCGGCGTGCCGCCAGTAGTGCGTGACGAGACGGGCGAAGCGCAGCCGGAAGCGCGGGTCCTCGAAACGGGGGTCGGGCCGGTGCCCGGGGTGCGTCGACACGTGCACGTCCTCCCACCGGCACCACTCCCGCGCGGCCCGCTCCCGTACGGCCGGATCCGGGTCGGCGAGCATCCGGGCGTACGCGTCCACCAGGCTGCCGTCGCGCTCGGCCTCGGGGACGGTGTCACAAAACCGGGCCCACTCCTCGGGGAAGATCCGTCCCATGTCCCGCGTGACCCACTCGACCTCGCGGCGGGTGGTGTTGGTGACGCTGAAGAGGACCAGCTCGGATACGCGCCCCGGGTACTGCTCGGCGTAGGCCAGCGCGAGGGTCACGCCCCAGGAGCCGCCGAGGACGAGCCACTCCCCGATGCCGAGGTGCTGCCGGAGCAGTTCGATGTCGGCGATCAGATGAGGGGTCGTGTTGGTGTCGAGCGAGGTCCGCGGATCGGCGGCGTCGGGTGTGCTGCGCCCGCACCCGCGCTGGTCGAAGAGCACGACGCGGTACGCCGCCGGGTCGAACAGCCGACGCCAGAACGGCCCCGCGCCGGAGCCGGGCCCGCCGTGCAGGACGAGGGCGGGCTTGCCGGCCGGGTTCCCGCAGCTCTCCCAGTAGACGCGGTTGCCGTCGCCGACGTCGAGCATGCCGTGCTCGTACGGCTCGATGGGCGGATGGAGCCCGGTCATGTACCCACCTCCTCGTCCTGGATATGACAGCAGTGCGGTTCACAGCAGCGGCGGCGCGTGGAACTCGCCGAGCCCTGAGGTCAGGTCCCGGTCCAGCCAGTAGCGGCGGGGTTCGGCGAGCATCACGTCGACGCTGACGGTGAGGATGCCGGGGATCCGGGCGAGTTCGCGGTCGACGAAGAGCGCCACGGCGGAGCGGTCGGTGACCAGGCCGGTGGCGAGGACGGACATGTCGCTGGCGACGTGGGCGACGAGCCGGGTCTGGGGGAGCCGGTCGATGCGGTGCATGACGTCGGGGGTCTCACCAGGGGCGACGCGCAGGCGAAGCATGAAGGGGGTCTGGAAGCCGAGCCATTCCGACACGATCTCCAGGCGCGGTTTGACCCACCCCTCGTCGAGGACCCGGCGGACGACCCGGTGCGCGGTGGAGGTGGCCAGGCCCGCGGCCCGGCCGATGCTCGCGGCGGAGGCCCGGCTGTCCTGGATCAGCAAGGCGACGACGGTGCGCTCGGCCTCGCTGAGGGGTTTGGCCGGGGGTGTCGCGGTGGCGGCGCCCTCGGGATGGGCGCCCGTGAGTTCGAGCAGGGCAGCCCGTTCGGTGTCGGTCAGGAACTGCGGGTCCCAGGTGATGCCCCGGCGCAGGGTGCTGAGCGCGGGCAGGGCGTTGACGCGGCGGACACCCGGGACGGAGAACATCCGGTCGATCGCCTCGCTGGTGGCCGCCTCGGAGGGGGCGTGGACGACGGCGTAGAGCGGATAGTCGCCGGAGATCTGCGCCAGGAGCTGAAGGTGGGGCAGGTCACGGAGCCGGTCCAGGACGGCAAGCGGCGTTTCGCCAGTAATGTCCAGGAAAACGTGGACCGGCATCGCCGTGGTGTGCATGCCCCAGTCGGCCTGCCCGATCACGCGGATCATCCGGGCCTCGTGCAGCCGGTCGTAACGGCGTTTGAGGGTGCTGGCGTCGGCGGACAGGATCCCGCCGATGTCGTCCCAGGTGGCCCGGGGTGCCAGATGCAGCGCTCCGATGAGGCGCCGGTCGAGCTCGTCGAGGAGAGGGCGGGTCATGGCGCCCACCTTAGACCGCCGATTAATCCCACCGTTACAGCCAGGGTCTAGAGAATCTCTCACTCCGCTGCCATTATTCGCAGGAACATCCCTCGAAAGCACGAAGGGTTACCGATGAGTGCCACCTCCGCCCAGCCTCAGCCGACCGAGCCGCAGTCGAGACTCCTGCGCACCGCGTTCCGCGTTCTCGCGGCGATCGAGAAGGTCGGCAACAAACTCCCCAACCCGTTCTGGCTGTTCTGGATCCTCGCGGGGGTCGTCGCCGTCCTCAGCGCCGTCCTGGCGGCGGTCGGCGTCAGCGCCGTGCATCCCGGCACGCACGAGACCATCAGGGTGGAGAGCCTGCTCAGCAAGGACGGCCTCACCATGGCCGTCGAGGGGGCCGTCGACAACTTCGCGGCGTTCCCTCCGCTGGCCACCATCCTCACCGTGATGTTCGGCATCGCCGTCGCCGAGCGGAGCGGACTGTTCTCCGCCCTGCTGCGCCGCATGGTCGCGCGGGTGTCGGGCCGGTACCTCACCTTCGCCCTGTCGATGACGGCCATGGTCAGCCATGTCGCCGGCGACGCCGCCTACGTCACCCTCATCCCGCTCGGCGCCCTCATATTCCGCGCCGCGGGCCGCAGCCCGGTGCTCGGCTGCATCGTCGCCTACGTCTCCATATCCGCCGGCTACGACGCCTCCCCGTCGCTCACCACCACCGATGTCCTGCTGTCGTCGATCTCCACCGCCGCTGCCCACACCATCGACGCGCACTACGTCGTCACCCCGGTCGCCAACTACTTCTTCGGGCTCGGCTCGTCCGTCCTCGTGGCGCTGGTGATCACGCTCGTCGTCGACAAGGTCCTCGCCCGCCGCTCGGACCTCCAGCCCGACGAGCCGGTCACCGCGCTCGACGCCGGCGAACTGGAGGCGATCGAGGTCACCGGGGAGCAGCGCCGCGCGCTGCGCGTGACCGGGCTGGTCGCTGTCGGCTTCCTCGCGTTCCCGGCCCTGGCCATGGTCCCCGCGTCCTCACCCCTGCGCGGCGAGGACGGCGGCATCGTCGACTCCCCGCTGATCGGCGGGATGGCACTCGTGCTGGGCGTGTTCTTCGCCGTGCTCGGCACCGTCTACGGCCGGATGACCGGCAGCTTCTCCGCCCCACGCGACATCATCGCCGCGATGGTCGACGGCACCCGGTCGATGGCGCCGATCCTCGTCCTGTTCTTCGCGATCTCCCAGTTCCTCGCCTACTTCAAGTGGACGAACATCGGCGACATCCTCGCCGTCACAGGCGCGGAGACACTGCGCGACCTGCACCTGCACGGCTGGGCCGTGCTGGTCGGCATCGCCGTGCTGATCACGTTCATGAACCTCGTCATCACCAGCGGCTCCGCCCTGTGGGCGCTGGCCGCCCCCGTCCTCGTGCCCATGCTGATGCTCATCGGCATCGAGCCGGAGACCACCCAGGCCGTCTACCGCGTCGCGGACTCGGTCACCAACTGCGTCACCCCGATGAGCCCGTACTTCGTCATGGCGCTGGGCTTCATCCAGCAGCACCGCAAGTCCGCCGGCATCGGCACGCTCGCCTCCTTCACGATCCCGATCGCCGCCGTCGTCTGGGTCGTCTGGATCGCGTTCTTCGTGGCCTGGTACCTGCTGGGCATCCCGTTCGGCATCAACTGACGCCCCCACCTTCCGCCGAGGAACGCCGCCCCCGCCTCCGTACGAGAAAGCAGACCATGACCGCAACACCCGCTGCCGCCCTCACCGCCCGCGCCCAGGACGTAGCGCCGGAGATCGTCACCGACATCCTGACCCTCGTCCGCCACGAGACCAGCAGCCACGACCTGCCCGCCCTCGCCGCCGGCCTGGACCTCCTGCGCGAACTGACCGTCCACCGGCTCGGCCGCCCCGACCGCGAACAGCGTCACCCCGGCGGCGCATGCGGCGACACCCTCACCCTCACCTACGCCGGCACCGGCTGCGGGCACGTCGCACTCGTCGGCCACTACGACACCGTGTGGCCGACCGGCACCCTCGCCGGATGGGAGCAGCCGGAGGCGTCCGACGACGGCCGGGAGAAGCTCAGCGCGCCGGGCATCTTCGACATGAAGACCGGCCTGGCCCAAGGCATCTGGGCCCTGAAGCTGGCCCGGGAGTACGGCGGCCCCGTGCCCACCGTCACGTTCCTCTTCAACGGCGACGAGGAGATCGGCTCCCTGTCCTCGCGGCCGGTGATCGAGGAGGTCGCGCGGAAGGCCGACACCACGCTCGTGCTGGAACCCACCGCCCACGGCGCGGTCAAGACCGCCCGCAAGGGCTCCGGGATCTTCCGGGTCACGGCCACCGGCGTCGAAGCGCACGCCGGGCTGGCGCCCGAGGACGGGGCCAGCGCGATCACCGCGATGTCCGAGTTCGTGGTCGCCGCCGCGGCCGTCGCCCGCCCCGACCGGGGCACCACCATCAACACCGGGCTCATCGAGGGCGGCTCGGCCACCAACGTCGTAGCGGGGCAGGCCACCGCCCGCGTCGACATCCGGGTCAGCAGCGAGGCCGAACAGGCACGGGTCGACGCCGAACTGGACGCCATCGAGGTCAGCGACCCCCGCGTCCGCCTCCACATCGACCACGCCTGGAACCGGCCGCCGATGACCCTCAACGCCGCGTCCGCCCCCCTGCTCGGCCTCGCCCGGGAGGTCGCCCGCGCCCAGGGCCGCGACGACCTGCCCAACGCCGCGGTCGGCGGTGCCAGCGACGCCAACTTCATCTCCGCCCTCGGCCTGCCCGTCCTGTGCGGCATGGGCGCGATCGGCGACGGCGCCCACGCCCGGGGCGAGTTCATCCATCCCGACACGGTGCCCACCCAGACGGCCCTGGTCGCGGGCCTGCTGGCGCGATTGGCCGGGCCGTTGCGGGGCTGAGGCATGGCGTCAACTGGGCGACTCGGTGGACTACATACGGGTGCCGACGGCGATGGTGTCGTTGCCCGCGAGTCGCAGGATCGCCCGCAGGATGATCGGCAGGCGGCGTTCGTCGAGGTCCTGCACGGACGCGACGGTGGTGAGCCCGATGCCCACCATCGACAGGACCAGGCCGAGGAACGAGCGCTGCTCCTCGTCGAAGCCGAGCGTGTGCTGCCACCCGGACAGCCCTTCGAAGTGAGCCGTCGGACCGTGCTCGCTGTCGACGATCAGGGCGTGCCGTACGGCGGCCACTTCCAGGATCGTCCGCTCCTCGACCAGTGCCTGGACGGCCGCCCGGTCGAGGGGCGACGTCGCAGTACGCACCAGCTGCTCGCACAGCTCTCGGAACCCGGCGTCGGGCATCATGGTCTCGCCGGTGGTCACGCCGGAGCCTCCACAGCGCGACGGCGGCGGCCCCGGGCCCGGGCTTCCCGGTACTCGTCGTACAGCCGATCGTGGATCTCGCAGGGGAGCCCGAGGTTCGCGCCCTCCTCGTCCATCGCCCGGCAGGTCGGACACGTCAGGCAGTGGTCCCCCAGGCGCACGAACGCGGTCTGCTCGGGCGTCTCGGCCACTCCCGCGCTGACGATCTCGTAGTGCTCGCACAGGGTGACCAGGACGCGGGCGAGCCTACGGGCGTACATCACGCTGCCGCTCAGCCGGGCACGGCTCGGTTCGGGGACGCGGATCTTGCGGCGGGCCTCTCCGGCACAGGTCAAGGCGCCGTGGCGGGCCGGGCTGTTGGTCGGCAGCCGCCCGGCCGCCTGCTCGACCTCGGGCATCAGTAGTTCTAGGTGGCCGCGCAGTTGGGCGATGAGTGTGCCCAGCTCCGCGTCGGCGGGCGGGAGGGCGTCCGGCCCGGAGTCGGGGCCCAGAAGCCGCCGGGCGGTCTCTCGCATGGTCGCGAGGTCTGGTGGGTCCTGGTCTCGCTCTCGCTCGTTCGCGGACATGGGTGGGGCCTCCACGGTCGAGGTGATCCGTCTCACACTACCGACCATATGGGTACAGTGAGTGAGGAACTCTCACAGATCGGTGAGAGTTGTCGCAGGCCTACAGCCCGATCCACGCGGCCATGTGACTCAGCGTGTCGGGCGTGCGACGAGACAGATGGACCAGGACACGGATGGGAGCCTTCAAGAGGTGCTCCAACGCCTTGTCGGTGTGCCCGGTCTCCACCTCCGTGCGGGCCCGGTCGATGAGGAAGTGCGCGCGTCGGGATGCTGCGATCGCCGAGGGAAGACGGATCTTGCGCGCCTGCTTCGGGGCATCGTCGTACTGACCCATCTCGATTGCCGCGGACATACGGTGCATGGCCACGTTCGCAGGACCGAAGGAGAGCCAGTGCACATCGGAGGCGTCGCCGATGCGTTCCGCGATCCCGCCGGCCTCGGTGATGTGCTGATCGACAGCCGCCTCGTCCTCGGCGCGAGCGGAGATGACGGACGCACCGAGGTGCAATTGCCCTGCGACAGCGAGCGACTCCCGGGTTACCTCGGCCTGGCTGACGATGCCGTGCCCGGAGGTGACGAGGCGCTGCCCGATCGTGTACTCGCCCTCGCGGAAATAGACGAGCGCACGCATGTACTGGCGGACGGCGCCCAGGCACGGATCCGAGGCACGCTCGGCGGCCCAGGCCATGCGGTCCAGGGCAACGGTCGACAGGTGGGCGGGGATGCTGTCCACCTGCTGCCTCCAGCACTGCCTGCCGGGGCGGTCAACACGATCAGGGCACTGGCCGGCTCTCGCCTCGGTCCGGCCCTGGCTCGGCCCACGCGACCATCGTTCACGAATTGACGAGTTACGGGGCAATCCTTAAGCGCCGTCCCAGAAAGACCGGGCCTTCCGCATCAATTCCTTTGCCGCGTCACCGTAGGCAGTTTTCTCACGCAGCAAAACGAACGCTTTCTGGTGAAGGGCGACCCCCTTCACGTCAGTGATGTCCACCTCGGAGGAGACGAGTTCCACGTTGACCGTGTCCCCGTCGCCGTAGATGCCGAAGCCCGGGACCGGAAACATGCTCAGCCGTGCTGCAGCAGGGAGGATGCCCAGGGTGATTTCGACAGCGACACGTTGGACGATCCTTCGGTGGGGGAGGAATTCGCGTAGGTGAACCGGCTGCCCGGCACCGGCACTTGACCGGGGATGCCCTCAGGGTACGCAGCGGGTCCCAGGCGGCGCGGCACCGCGTACCCTCCACCGTTCCGCAAGTGAACGGGATCGCAACTACCGCCGGGTAGTGGGGAGGTCACGTGGAAGGCGGGCCACAAGAGTGATCGCCGTTCCCTTACCCCTCCAGTTGAGCTAGAAACTTCAACGACCCAGCCGCACCACAGGAGACGGCACACGCGCCGCGCCCGAGGGGGAACCACCACAGTGACCGAGCAAGCCCATGGACCGAGAAGGTCCGGCACCCGCGCAGGCAGACGCTTCCCGCGTCTGAGGATCGCCCTCGCCGCCGCCGTCTCCTTCACCGTCGCCGGAACCGCCGCCCAGGCGATCGCCACCCAGCCCGAACCCGGTGACGGGCAGCCGGCCGTGCCGTCCCTGTCCTGGTCCGACTGCCAGGGCGGCTTCGAATGCGCCAACGCCGACGTGCCGTTGGACTACCGCGACCCGCAGGGCAAGACCATCACCCTGGCGGTCATCCGCAAGAAGGCCCCGGACCAGGCCAAGAAGAAGGGCACGCTCTTCCTCCAGCCCGGCGGGCCCGGCAACTCCGGCGTGGACTTCGTACGGGGCAACTACGCCGGCCTGCCCGCCGCCCTGCGCGACTCCTTCGACGTCTTCGGATACGACGTACGCGGCGTCGCGCGCAGTTCGGCGGTCACCTGCTGGGACGACCCGACGTACACGCAGGCCGTCACCGCCGCCAAGGGCGCCCCCGGCCCGGACGCCTACGAGACCGCCGTCCGCCAGGGCGCCGCGTTCGACCAGGCCTGCAAGGACAACGCGGGCGAGCTGGCGCCGTACGTGGGCACCGGGTACGTCGCCCGTGACATCGATCTGCTTCGTCAGGCCCTCGGCGAGGAGCAACTGACGTACTACGGGCGGTCGTTCGGGAGTTACATCGGGACCGTCTACGCCGCGATGTTCCCCGAGCGGGTGCGCGCCCTCGTCCTCGACGGCGCATACGACCCCGAGCACTACGCGAACCACCCGTACGCCTACGACCGGCCCCAGTACCTGGCCCTGGACGGCGCGATGAGCCGCTTCCTCGACTGGTGCGAGGCGGACCAGGAGACGTGCGGGTTCGGGGACGGCGCCCCCCGGGCCGCGTTCGAGAAGCTCAAGGCCGACCTCGACGCCAACCCCGTACCGACCGCGAACGGCGGTCAGGCGAACGGCTACACCGTCGTCTACCGCCTCATGTTCAACATCAACGAGGGCAAGGTCATCTGGCCCTCCCTCGGCCAGGCCCTGCGCAAGGCCCAGCAGCGCGACACCACCTCGTTCCTGCTCCGGCCGCCGTCCCCGGCCAGCTTCGACTTCCTCAACCCGAACATCGTGGTCGAGTGCGTCGACAAGGACTACCCGCGCAGCCCGGCCCTGCTGAAGCGGCAGGTCACCACCAATGCCGAGCTGGCCCCGCTGCTCGGCCCGGCCATGGCCTACGGCCCGCCGCTCTACGACCACCAGCACGCCACCACGTGCGCCCAGTGGACCGGCGAGAAGCCCAGCCGCTACGACGGTTCCTTCCGGGCGAAGGGCTCCGCGCCGATCCTCGTGCTCGGCACGACCGGTGACCCGGACACCCCGTACCGGGACGCGGTGGCCCTGTCCCGCACGCTCGACAACGGCCGGCTGCTCACCTTCCAGGCCGAGGGCCACACCGCCTTCGGGCGCAGCGTCTGTGCGACGGACGCCGTCACCGGCTACCTGGTGGACCTGAAGGTCCCGGCGCGCGGCACGACCTGCGCGGACGAGACCCAGCCGCCGTCCGCCACACCGAAGGTGGCCCCTCCGGGCACAACCCTCGGCGAACTGCGCAACGGTGTGAACGACCGCCTGGACCGCCTCGGCTCCCTGCGCTGACCGACCGAGAACCCACTGCGGCACCCCGGGTGCCGGGCCTCACCGGGCCCGGACCCGGGGTGTGCGCGTTTCCGGTGCCTCGCGAGTCTTGACCCCCTCTCGCGCGGGCACGTAGAACTGCACTCGCAGAAACCGGTTACTACCACTTACCGCAAGGGAAGGTCCCCACGATGAGAGCCTCTGGAGACCGGGAAGAGCCCGCCGCGGACAGAACGGCCGGTCAGCCGACGGCCGCCTCCCGCCGGGTCGTGCTCAAGGGCGCGGCCGTCACCGCCGGGCTGGCCGCGGCCGGGATCGCCACGACCCGGCCCGCCTGGGCCGAGGACGACCAGCCGGGCCGCCCGGAGAGCGTCACCGCCCGGATGGGCGGCACCGCCGTCACCCTGTCCCTGGTGGACGGCGCCCTGCACTGGTCCGCCCGCCGCAACGGCCGCACGGTGATCGACACCTCGGCCCTGGGCCTCAGGCTCGGCGACGGCACCGTCCTCGGCGCCGACGTCCGGGTGGTCCGGGAGCGGTACGGCACCCACCGCACCACCTGGACCCCGGTCTACGGCCGCAACGCGACCGTCACCGACCACTACCAGGAACAGCGCTGGGACCTGGAGGACCGCGCCTCGGGCACCCGCTTCGGCGTCCAGGTCCGCGCGTACCGGACCGGCGTCGCCCTGCGCTACCTCCTCCTCGGCGAGGGCACCGCCACCGTCGCCGACGAGCTGACCACGTTCGTCTTCCCCGCCGGCACCACCGTCTACAGCGCCCGCGACGAGAACGCCTACGAGCCGGTCGCGCCGGGCTCCATACCCGTCACCGGCACATCCACCACGGACAACGGCCCGCTCACCGACCTTCCGCTCACCGCCACCCTCACGGGCGGGCTCATCGCCTGCGTCTGCGAGTCCTCGCGCCTCGACTACCCGCGGCTGATGCTGGGTTCCGTGGCCGGTGAGCCCCACACCCTCGCCGCCTTCCTGATGGAGCACACCGCCCGCGGCACCGGCCCGGTGGAGACGACCTCCACCGTCACCACGCCCTTCACCACACCCTGGCGCGCGGTGGTGATCGGGGCCACCCACGCCGAACTCGTCGACAACGCCGAGCTGGTGCTCAACCTGGCGCCGCCGAACGCCCTGACCGACACCTCCTGGATCAAGCCCGGCAAGGTCTTCCGCTGCGAGCTCTCGACCGCCGCCGGCCTGGCGGGCGTCGACTTCGCCGTGGACCGGGGCCTTGAGTACATCGAGTACGACGCCGGCTGGTACGGCCCGGAGTTCACCACTCCGGACGCGACGAAGCCGATCCCCGCGATCGACCTGCCGTCGGTCATCTCGTACGCCACGAGCAAGGGCATCGGCGTCTTCCTCTACGTCAACCGGCTCGCGCTGACCGACGCCGACTCCCTCTTCGGCCTCTACAAGAGCTGGGGCGTGCGGGGCATCAAGCTCGGCTTCATCAACGACGGCACCCAGTCCATGACCAACCAGATCACCGACTGGGCGAAGACGGCCGCCAAGTACGAGCTGCTGATCGACATGCACGACGACGTCCGGCCGTTCGGCTACGAGCGGACGTACCCGAACTGGATCAGCCTGGAAGGCGTGCGCGGCAACGAGCAGTTCCCGACCGCCACCCACAACGTGACGCTGCCGTTCGCCCGCAACATCGGCGGCCCGATGGACTACACCATCTGCTACGGCCAGTCACGCGACAAGACGACCAACGCCCACCAGATGGCGATGGCCGCCGTCTACTACCAGCCCCTCAACTTCCTCTTCTGGTACGACAAGCCGTCCAAGTACGCCAACCCGGCCAACTGGCCCGGCCTGCCGTGGTTCAACGCCGTGCCGGTGACCTGGGACGAGAGCCGCACCCTGGCCGGCGCGATCGGCGAGTACATCGCGGTCGCCCGCCGCAGCGGCGCCACCTGGTACCTGGGCGCGATGACCAACGAGTCGTCCAGGACGCTGCCCCTGCCCCTGTCCTTCCTCGGCAGCGGCACCTACACGGCGACGGTCTACGCCGACGGCACCCCGGGTACCAGCCCCTTCCGGACCCCGGTCGTGGTCGGCACCCGGACCGTCACCGCCGCCGACACGCTCGACGTGGCGATGGCCCCGGCGGGTGGCCAGGCGGTCGTCCTGGCCCCGAGCTGATCCGGGAGAAGGTGGGGTTTTCCCCAGGGCCGCCGTCCACCGGCCGGTGGACGGCAGGTTCAACCGAGTGCCTCTGTCCGGCAACTGCCCAGCTCAGCCAGGCTTTCGGGCATGAACTCATTGACTGTGCGGGTGGCGCGCTGGAGTGCCCGGCACCCCTGGCGGGCGATCGCCGGCTGGCTGGTGTTCGTGGCCCTGTGTCTGGGGGCCGGCAGTGCCGTCGGCACGAACAGTGCGACGACGGCGGACTACCGGGTCGGCGAGGCCGGCCGCGCCGAGGCCCTGGCGGCCGAGGCGCACCTGGAGCGCAGGGCCGCCGAGCAGGTGCTGATCTCCTCCCGCACGGGCGGTGCTCTCGACGAGGGCGCCGCCCGGGCCGCGGCGGACGATCTGACCGACCGGATGCGGCGGCTGCCCGACGTGGCGGGCGTGGCCGACCCGTTGCTGTCCGAGGACAGACGCACCCTGATGGTCGAGGTGGCGCTGAAGGGCGAGGAGCGGGACGCGAAGGACAAGGTCGACGCGCTCGTGGCGCAGACCTCTGCGGTGCAGAAGGGCCACCCCGCGCTGCTGCTGGAGGAGACCGGAAGCCCTTCCGTCAGCAAGGGAGTCGACAAGCAGCGCAGTGACGACCTGGCGCTCTCGGAAGCGATCACCCTTCCCGTCACCCTGGTCACGCTGCTGGTGGTGTTCGGGTCGGTGACCATGGCCGGGGTGCCGCTGCTGCTGGCGCTGTCGTCGATCGCGGCGGCGGTCGGGCTCTCCATGGTCGTCTCGCACGTGTCGCCCGACGCCGGGGTCGGCACCAACGTCATCCTGATGATCGGCCTCGCGGTCGGCGTCGACTACACGCTCTTCTACCTCAAGCGGGAGCGGGAGGAACGGGCCCGCTCCGGCGGGCGGCTCTCCTCGGAGGCGCTGGTGGAGCTGGCCGCCGCGACCTCGGGCCGCGCGGTCGTCGTCTCCGGGTTGGCGGTGGTCGCCTCCACGGCGACGCTGTACCTGGCCTCCGACGTGATCTTCTCCTCCCTCGCGACCGGCACCATCGTGGTCGTCCTGGTCTCGGTGGCCAGTTCGCTGACGGCCCTGCCCGCGCTGCTCGTCAAGCTCGGACGGCGGGCGGAACACCGGGCACTGCGGCGGGCCGAGCGCGGCAAGCCCGTACGCCTCGTGCGCGGTGGGACCAGCGGCGGCCGGGTGTGGAGTGCTCTGCTGCGGCCCGCCGCCCGGCACCCCCTGGCGACCCTGTGCGTCTCGGTCCTCGCGCTCCTCGCCCTCGTCGTCCCGCTGGCCGGACTGAAGATCACCGAGATGAGCCGGGACACACACTCCCGCGACATCCCCGCGATGCAGGTCTACGACCGGCTCAACGAGGCGTTCCCGGAAAGGCGGGTGACCCACCAGGTCGTCGTGCGGGCCGACGCCTCGCGGTCGGGGGAGATCTCCGACGCGCTGCGCGAGGTGGCCGGGCGGGCCGAGGCCGACCCGCTGTTCAGCGGCGCCTCGCCGGTCCGCGCCTCCGCCGACGACCGCACCCACACCCTCGAACTGAAGGTGCCGTACCTCGGCAACTCGGACGAGGCGTACGACTCCCTGGACCGGCTGCGGGACGGCTTCCTGCCCGCGACCGTCGGCCGCATCACCGGCGCCGAGTACGGCGTGTCCGGGGACGTCGCCCGCTACGCCGACTATCCCGCCCACCAGAACGGCAAACTGCCCCTGGTGCTGGGCGCGTTGCTGCTGGTGACGTTCGCGATGACCGTGTACGCCTTCCGTTCGGTGGTGCTCGGGCTGCTCGGCGTCGCCCTGAACCTGCTGTCCGCGGCGGCGGCGCTCGGTCTGCTCGTGCTGGTCTTCCAGGGGACGTGGGCCGAGGGGCTGCTGGACTTCGAGTCCACCGGGTCGATCGGGTCCCGTGTGCCGCTGTTCCTCTTCGTGATCCTGTTCGGGCTGTCGATGGACTACCAGGTGTTCGTCGTGAGCCGCATCCGGGAGGCGGCACTCGCGGGCGTGCCCACGCGGCAGGCCGTGCTGGACGGGATCCGCTCCTCGGCGAGCGTGGTGACCAGCGCGGCGGTGGTGATGACGACGGTGTTCGCCAGCTTCGTCTTCCTCCACATCATCGAGATGAAGCAGATGGGCTTCGTCCTGGCGGCGGCCGTGCTGATCGACGCGTTCGTGGTCCGGGTGATGGTGCTGCCGGCGGCGATGCTGCTGCTGGGCGAGGCGAGTTGGTGGCCTTCGCGCCCGGGGCGGCGGGCGGCCGCCGCCCCGGAGAAAAGGTCTCCCTCCCGTCCGGCGGTCGACGTACGTTGATCGGCATGACCGCTCTCGCCGGGGACACCCCCGACGCCCTCTGGGCCACGTCACTGCGCCGCTGGAACACGGTGTGCTGGCTGCTGTTCGCCGTGATGGCCGCCGGGCTCGTCGCCATCGACCGGCCCGGCGAGAGCAAGTACGTGGCGCTGGTCCTGCTGGGCGGGGTGGTGCTGTCGTACGCGGTCCTGGACCGCTTCCCGGCCAATCCGGTCGTACGGCCGCACGTCTATCTGTCGGTGCTGGTGGTCGCGCTCGGCGGGCTGGCGTATCTGCGGGGCAACTACGCGGCGCTGTTCATGGTGACGCTGCCGCACTACTGGATGTTCGGGCGGACGCCGAAGGCCTCGATGACGTTCCTGGGGCTGGCCGCGGCCGCCACGCTGGCCGCGACCGTGCTGCGGCAGGACGGCTGGACCGTGGAGTTCTTCACCGAGACGCTCGTGTCCACGGTGCTCGTCGTCGCCGTGGGGGCGCTGATCGGACTGTGGGCCCATTCGGTGGTCGGGCAGAGCGCCGAGCGGGCGCGGCTGATCACCGAACTGGAGCAGGCACAGGCCGAGTTGTCGGAGGCGCACCAGCGGCAGGGCGCGGCGGACGAACGGGAGCGGATGGCCCGCGAGATCCACGACACCCTCGCGCAGGGCTTCGCCTCGATCATCGTGCTGGCCGAGGCGGCCCGGGCCGGGCTCGACTCCGAACCGGCGCGCAGCGCCCAGCAGTTGCGGTCGATCGAGTCGACGGCCCGGGAGAACCTCGCCGAGGCCCGGGAGCTGGTCGGCTCGCCCCGGCGCCCCGGGCAGGCGGCCGTCGGTTCGGTGGCGCAGACCCTGCGCCGGACCCTGGACCGTTTCGCGGAGGACACCGGCCTCACCGTCGACGCCGACCTGGAGGACCTGGAGTGCGACCAGCAGACCCGGATCGCGCTGCTGCGCTGCACGCAGGAGTCCCTGGCCAACGTGCGCAAGCACGCCCGCGCCTCCACCGTCGGGGTGGTGCTGGCCCGGCAGCCGTACGGCGTGGAGCTCGAGATCACTGACGACGGGACCGGGTTCGTGGTGGAGTCGTCGTCGGGCTTCGGCCTGGACGGCATGCGCAAACGGCTGGCGGAGCTGGGCGGGAGACTGACGGTGACGAGTTCGGTGGGCGACGGGACGCGGGTGCTGGCGCTGATACCGCCGACCGCCTCCAAGAACGGGGCGACGGCGTGACGGACAGCCCACTGCGCATCATCGTCGTGGACGACCACACCGTCATGCGGGCCGGAGTGGTGGCCCTGCTGGCCTCCGAGACCGGCATCGAGATCGTCGGCGAGGCCGGCGACGGCCGCGCGGCCCTCGCCCTCGTCGAGCGCCACGAGCCCGATGTCGCCCTGGTCGACCTGCGGATGCCGGTCCTGGACGGCGTGGACACCACGACCGAGATCGTGACGCGCTTCCCCCGCACCCGGGTGCTGATCCTGACGACGTACGACACGGACGCGGAGATCGAGCGCGCGGTGGAGGCCGGGGCGATCGGCTACCTCCTGAAGGACACCACCCGTGAGCAACTGGCCGACGCGATCCACGCGGCGGCACGCGGGGAGACGGTGCTCGCGCCCCGGGTCGCCGAACGCCTGGTCGCCCGCATGCGCCAGCCCGCCCAGATCCCGCTCACCGCCCGGGAGGCGGACGTCCTGAACGCGGTCGCGGACGGCCTCACCAACGCCGAGATCGGCCGCCGCCTCGTCATCGCCGAGGCCACGGTGAAGACCCATCTGCTCCGCCTGTTCGCCAAGCTCGACGTCAACGACCGCACGAGGGCAGTGGTAGTGGCGATGGAACGGGGGCTGCTGCACAGGCCTTAGCCGTCGCCGTCCAGCTGCCGAGCCGTCATGGCCCGATGCCGCCCGTCAGCGGGGATGCCCTCGGCCCGGCACAGCGTGCCTGGGGCTTCGCGGACTTTGCCAGCTCTTTACAACCCGCCCCCCGGCCGCCTCGTCTCTCCGCTCGACCCGTCACGCACCCCGCCCTCCACCGGGCGGGACCGACGAAGGAGAGCGTTCCCATGCGCCGAACCGTCCTCACCGCCCTGGCCCTCGCGGGCACCGCCGTACTCCTGGGCACCGGCCCCGCGTTCGCGAGCGAGGCGACGACCCCGAGCCCGGTCCCGACGGCCGCCGCGCACACCCCCGAGCCGGCGGAGAGCGCCGCGCCGACGGCCGCCCCCGCCGAGCCGACGCGCGACCAGAGCGGCGCCCGCCCGGCGGAGAGCGCCGCGCCGACTCCCGCACCGGCCGATGGCGACGACCAGGTCTCCGTCGTCCCGAGCGGCGCGCCCGACACCGGTGTGACCGAGGCGTCCTCGGATTCCGGCGTCGGCGGCACGGCGATCGGCGCGGGCGCCGCCGCGGTGCTCGCCCTGGGCGGCGGGACGTTCGTCGTCGTGCGGCGTCGCCGGGCGACCGGGGCATGACCGCGTTCTCCAGGCGCGCGTTCACCACGGCGGCGCTGGCGTCCCTGCTCACGGCCTGCGCGGGCCAGGGGTCCAAGGGGACGGCGCCGGACTCCGGGACCACCGCACCACGGCCGCGGTCCCCGCACCGGACGGTCCCGGCCGGGCAGGCGCGCCCCCTGGCCCGTTCGGTCCCGGTCCGGCTGCTGGTCCCGGCCATCGGCGTCGACACCCCGGTCATCCGGCTGGGCCTGGCCCCGGACGGCACGGTGCGGGTGCCGCCGGTGACGGCGGACGACCGGGCGGGCTGGTACCGGCACTCGCCGACACCCGGCCAGACCGGCCCGTCGGTGATCCTCGGGCACGTCACGGTCGGCAGGTACGGCGCCGGCGTCTTCCGCCGCCTCACCGAGCTGCGCCGCGGCGACCGGATCGTGGCGCGCCTGGAGAACGGCACGGCGGCGGAGTTCGCCGTCACGGAGGTACGGACCGTCCCCAGAACCCGATTTCCGGTGGACGACGTCTACGGGAACGTGGACCGCCCGGAGCTGCGGCTGATCACGTGCGGCGGCGCGCGTACCGGCGACGGATACGCGGACAACGTGATCGTGTTCGCCGCGCTGAGCGGCACCGAGACCGACACCCCTGGAGAGCGTTGAAACGGTCCCGTGAGAAGGCCGCGTCCGAGTTGTTCGCCGCCCTCTACCCGCGCCTGGCCGGCTGGTGCCGCCGGCTCGTCGACGACGACGAGACGGCGCACGAGATCGCCTCGGAGGCGTTCACCCGGCTCTGGGCCCGCTGGACGAAGGTGGAGGAGCCCCGCGGTTTCCTCTACGTCACCGCGGCCAACCTCGTCCGGGACCACTGGCGCAAACTGGAGCGCGAGCGCAGGGCCATGCACCGCGTCACCTCGGAAGCCGCCGTACGGCCCCACCCCGAGCAGACCGACCCGTCGGTGCGGCTGCTCGTGCAGTCGCTCCCGGAACGACTCCGCGTCCCGATCCTGCTCCACTACTACGCTGACATGCCGATCCGGGAGGTGTCCGTACTGACCGGGCGCAAGGAAGGAACCGTCAAGGCCGACCTGCACGCGGCCCGGGAACTGCTCCGCGCCCACCTGAGGAGAAGCCTTGACCACACGCCTTGACGACGATCCGGAGGACCGGGAGTCCGGCCTCGACGACCCGCTCGCGGTGATCCTGCGGCCCTCCTCCCCCGACTACCTGGGCGCGCCCCCCGGCCAGTACGAGGTGGTCCGCCGCAGGGCGACCCGACGGCGGGTGCTGCGCGTCGCCGCCGGGGCGGGCCTGTGCTGCGCGGCGGCGGCCCTCATCGCCCTCCCCCTCCGCTTCACGGCCTCGGAGCCCGCCCGCTCCCCGACGGTCCCGATGGCGCCCCCCGCGAGCACGGCACCGACTCCTTCTCCCCCGGCGTCGACGCCGTCGCCTTCACCGTCGTCGGCGCCTCCGTCCGAGGCCCCGGCCCCGGCCACGACCCGCCCCGGCGCCCCCGGCGAGGCGGCCCGCCCGACGGCCGCGCCCCACACCACGTCGTCGACACCGACCCCGGCCCGGCCGATCCCGTCGGCGGCTCCCCCGGACACGGATCAGAGGTCGGCCACCAGGAGCCGGTAGCCCACGTCCACGCTGTCGAGCGCGAGCAACCCGGCGTGCCGGGTGTGCCAGCGGCCGCTCGTCAGGTCGTCCGCGAGCCGGGCCAGGCCGGGCGCGATGACGTCCTCGCCGGTCTGGGCGAACAGGGAGATCCCCGCCCGCACCCGCAAGTCGAGGTAGGCGTGGGGGCGGCGCCAGTACGCGGCGGCGAACCCGTCGGTGCAGTCGTGGGGGACGGGGACCGTCTCCTGCCGTGCGCCGCCGAGCAGCTCGGCCAGCCGGGCGGCGGGCACGGCACGGGTGTCGTCGAACGCGGCCGCCTCGGGGAGGTACTCCCGCAGCAGCCAGAAGCGTTCCCGGAAGACCTCATGATCCCAGGTCAGGACGACGACACGGCGGCGGGCCACCCGGCGCAGCTCCCTGATCCCGGCCTCGAGGTCGGACCAGTGGTGGACGGTCAGCAGCGCCATCACGGCGTCGACGGCGTCGTCCCGCAGCGGCAGGTGTTCCGCGACGGCCCGCACACCGGGTGCGGCTCCCGGCGGCCGCTGGTCGAGCATGACCCGGCTGGGTTCGACCGCGAGGGCCGTCTGGGGTGGTTCGTACGAGCCGGTGCCCGCTCCGACGTTCAGGACGTCCGTGATGCCGTCGCCGAGCGCGGCGTGGATGCGCGCGGCGATCCGCGGGTCGGGCCGCCGTGTCCGGGAGTAGGCCGTGCCGAGCGTGTCATAGGTCGCCATACGGGTCAGCCTGCCCGGCGCCCCGTCCCTGCCGTCGCACCCTTTCCGCCACTTCGCTCTCCTCGGTCTCCCACCAGGGGCGCACGAGTTCGGGAGCCGGTCCGTCCCCGGACTCCGGGGCGGCCGGGGTGAGTTCGCCGTCCAGCCGGCGGTCCAGTGCCGCCGACTGGGCGCGTTCGGCGCGGGACCACTGGGCGAGGATCGTCAGCAGGAAGGGCAGGGCGGCCAGTTCGGCGATGCCCAGCATGGCGCCGCCGCCGATCTGCTGGTCGTGGTGGACGTCGGGGGACCAGGGCGGGGCGTGGTGCAGGTACCAGGCGCCCGCGATCAGGGTGCCGTGCGTCATGACGACCAGCCCGGGGAGGGCGTCGACGATGCCGTCCAGGAAGACCAGGGCCGCCCGGACGGGGTGGGTGCACCAGGCGGGCAGGGCCTGTTCGCGGGTGAGCACCGGCAGGACGAACAGGCAGCCGGCGGCCAGCAGATGGAGATACATCAGCTCGTGCAGCCAGCCGACGCGCAGCGCGGTCGCGAAGTACGGCGTGAAGTAGACGGTCAGTTCCGTGGCCAGTACCAGGACCGTGCTGACCAGGGGGAACGTCAGTGTCCTGACCAGCCGGCCGGTCATGGCCCGCCGCACCCGTTCCGCACCGCCCTCCGGCAGCGCCTCGACCACGAGCCGCAGCGGGTCGCCGAGGGCGAGGCCCAGGGGCGCGAGCAGGTCGAGGGCGACGTTCTGCACGGCGGCGGGCCAGAACAGTTCACGGTCGTAGACGGCCAGCCCGGACATCGTGGCCACGACGATCGTGCCCAGCCCGAGCAGGACGAACGCGGCGAGGCGCGCGAGCGACCAGGAGCCGCCGCGGCCGCGGACGCGCGCGACACCGAGGCCGTAGAGCGCGCCCAGGAGGACCACCAGCAGCAGCGCGGGCACGTCCAGCCGCCAGGAGCCCAGCAGCCGCCCGGCGGTCAGCTCCGGCAAGTACACGGCCGACAGTTCGCTCACGGGCGGACGGTAGCCGTCGAAGGTAAGGGGACCGACGGCCCAGAGTTCATGAATATGAATGAGAATCATGTACACGTCTATTGACGCGTTCACGGCAGGCTTCTACGTTCCCAGAAAGCGCTTACTCCAGCCAGTCCCCTGCGTCCGCTCTCACCCTCTGGAGACGAAGATGCACCTGAGACCAGTGATCGCGTCCGTCGGCCTCCTGGCCGGCAGCCTCGTCGCACTGTCCGGGAACACGGCACAGGCGGCGACCGTCCGGTACGAGGCCGAGACGTCGCCGGCCGTCTGCGCCGGCGCCATCGAAGCGAACTGGGCCGGATACTCCGGCACCGGCTTCTGCAACGGCGACAACGGAACGGGCGGCTACGCCCAGTTCACCGTGACCGCGTCCACCGCCGGCACGGCGACCCTGAAGGTCCGCTTCGCCAACGGCACGACCTCCGCACGCGCCGCGAACGTCGTGGTCAACGGCACGACGGTCACCACCACGTCCTTCGAGGGCACCGGCGCCTGGAACACCTGGGCGACCAAGACGCTCACCGTGCCGCTGCGGTCGGGCGGCAACACCGTCCGGCTCGCCCCGACCACCTCCGCCGGCCTGCCCAACATCGACTACGCCGACGTCGAGACGAGCGGCAGCGACCCGCAGCCCACCGGCCCGGTCCTGTACGTGTCCCCGGGCGGCACGGACGGCGCGGCCGGTACGGAGTCGAACCCGACGACCCTCACCTCGGCGATCAGCCGCATCTCCGCGGGCGGCACGATCTACCTGCGCGGCGGCACGTACCGCTACTCCCAGACCGTCACCATCCCGGCGGGCAGGAACGGCACGTCCGGCGACCGCACGGAACTGTTCGCCTACCCGGGCGAGACCCCCGTACTGAACTTCTCCGCCCAGAGCGAGGACCCGGCCAACCGCGGTCTCGCCGTCAACGCGTCGTACTGGCACGTCAAGGGCGTCGTCGTCGAACGGGCCGGCGACAACGGCATCTTCCTCAGCGGCAGCAACAACGTCATCGAGCGCACGGTGACCCGCTTCAACCGCGACTCGGGGCTCCAGCTCTCGCGGGCGCTGTCCAGCACGCCCAAGGACCAGTGGCCGTCCAACAACCTGATCCTCAGCGCGGAGTCGCACGACAACGTCGACTCCGACGGCGAGGACGCCGACGGCTTCGCCCCGAAGCTCACCGTCGGCCCCGGCAACGTCTTCCGCTACACCGTCGCCCACAACAACATCGACGACGGCTACGACCTCTACACCAAGACGGACACCGGCCCCATCGGCGCCGTGACCATCGAGGACTCCCTCGCCTACGACAACGGCACCCTCAGCGACGGTTCCCAGGCCGGCAACGGCGACCGCAACGGCTACAAGCTCGGCGGCGACGACATCGGCGTCAACCACGTCGTCCGGCGCAGCATCGCCTACCAGAACGGCAAACACGGCTTCACCTACAACAGCAACACCGGCGCGATGCAGATCTCGGACAACGTGAGCGTCGGCAACGAGCAGCGCAACTTCAACTTCGACTCGGGCAGCACGTCGGTGTTCCGGAACAACACCTCCTGCGACAGCGGGTCGAACGACCGGATCATCGGAAACTCCGACAGCTCGAACCAGTTCTGGTCCGGCTCGAACGGCTCCCGCTGCTCCTCCTACGCCGGGGCCCTGCGCTGGTCGTTCGGCTCGGACGGACGGCTCGTCGTGACGTTCGGCGGCAGCCGGTAGCCTGGCCGTATGGCATGCACCGGCATTCCGCACTGCTTCCTCTGACACCGCGGTGAGGACGGCGACGTGAATCGATCACGTCGCCGTCCTCGGCGTGCCCGCCGTTTTCGCGGGCGCCGACGACTCTCCGTCCACCGCCTGTATCCAGCCCGGCCGAGGCCTCTTGTCCCGCCGAGCTGTCGAGGAGCATCCATGCCGACCACCCCTGCGGGAACCGGCCGACACCGCCCGTCCGACCGGCTGCTGACCGTCCTGACCTGCCCCCTGTGCCCCTCGGGCCTGGAACGCGCCGACGGCGCGCTGCGGTGCGCGGCCCGGCACACCTTCGACATCGCCCGCCACGGCTACGTCAGTCTGCTGACCGGCCACCGGCGGGCCGCGAGCGCCGACTCCGCCGACATGGTCAGGTGCCGCGGCGCGTTCCTCCGGGCCGGGCACTACGACCCGCTCGCCCGTACCCTCGCCCGGCTCGCCACGGAACTCGCCCCGCCCGACGCCGTCGTGCTGGACGCCGGGGCGGGCACCGGCCGCTACCTCGCGCCGGTGCTGGACGCGCTCCCCGGGGCCATGGGGCTCGGGCTGGACAGCTCGGCGCACGCCCTGCGCGCCGCGGCCCGCGCCCACGCCCGCGCCGAGGCCGTCGGCTGGGACGTCTGGCAGCCGTGGCCGGTCCGCTCCGGCTGTGCCCATCTCGTGCTCAATGTGTTCGCGCCCCGCAACGGGCCGGAGTTCCACCGTGTCCTGCGGCCGGACGGCGCGCTGCTCGTCGTCACGCCCAGCGACCGGCATCTGCGCGAACTGCGCGGCTTCGTGGGGCTGCTGGACGTCGACCCCAGGAAGGAGGAGCGCCTGCGCCGGACTCTGGCGGACCGCTTCCGGCACGAGCGCGCCGAGTCGCTGGAGTACGTCATGAGCCTCGGCGCCGGGGACGTCGCCGGTCTGGTGATGATGAGTCCGGCCGCGCATCACGTCCGGGAGGCGGAACTACGGCGACGAGTCGGGGAGTTGGCGGTGCCGATGCGGGTGACCGCCTCGTTCGTCGTGTCGGTGTACCGGCCTCGGGAACGTTAGGAGCCGCTCAAGCGGCGGTGCCTGCGGCTTCGTCCAGGCGCTGCTGCTGTGCCGTGGTGAGCGTGCGGATCATCAGGGCGGCGGTCCCGGCCGCCGCCACGATCACCGCGTCGGCGGCGAGCAGGGGCAGGACGTCGGTGTAGGCGCGGGCGATGACCTCGTCCGTGGAGTCGGCGTAGAGGAGGCCCATGCCACCGGCCAGACCGACCAGCCACAGGCCCCACCACCAGTTCACGACGGCCGGCAGCGGACGGTCGGGGAAGACGGACCGGTGGGCGTCCGCGACGATGCCCCGGGGTATCCACAGGTTCACCACGGGGACGATCCAGCCCAGGAGGAGCCAGAGAGACCCGTACCGCGGCTCCGTGCCCGACAGGGCACGGGCGTTGTCGCGCACGCGGTCCAGCCAGTTCAGGAACACGAGCGCGCAGACCACCGTGACGGCGGCGCCCACGGAGCTGACCAGATGGTAGGAGTCCTCCAGGGCGGTCAGCGGGCGGTGGGTGCCGCCGCCCTGGTCCGGCGGGCCGGAGGCCGGCTGCCCGGTCAGGGCGAGCCGGATGTGCCAGACCGCCCGGGCCACCCATGCCAGCGCGGCGAGGCCGAGCGCGGCGACGGCACAGCGGGCCGCGCCACGGACCGGGCGCAGGGCGGGGCCCGGGGTGGGGGCGGGGGTCTTGTCGGTGATGGGTGGTTCCTGATCGCTCACCGGGTCATCCTGTCGTACCGCTCACCCGTTCGTGTCCCCGAGCCCTACGGCCCGGCCCTGCTCGTCCCACCGCACCTCCAGGACGTGGTCGACGGCGTCCCGGTCGAGGGGGCCGTACACGTGCGGGAAGCGGGTGCCGGCGTCGACCCCGGGCGGCGGGGCGGGGTCCGCCGCCTCCCACTCCACCCGCGCGGTGAGACGGGTCTCGTCGAGGGCGAGCACCAGCAGGGGCCGGGGCGCGTCCCGGTAGAAGGCGTTGACGACGGCGAGCGTGGTCGGCTCGTCCGGTGAGCAGTGCACGAAGCCCTCCTCGGCGAGGGAGGCGGGTGCGTACGGCCCGTCGGGAGCGGCCTGCCAGTCGGTGAGCGGTACGGAGTGGTAGATCATGGCCCCGTTATAGGCCACCCGGGGTCCGGGTGGCCCGGGGGCTCTAGAACCCCAGGGCCGTGACGGTGCGTGCGGTGACTTCCGCGATCAGGGCGTCGGAGGGTTCGGCATCGTAGCCGGGCCGGTCGGTCATGACGGCCAGGACGAGCGGGGCGGTGCGGGGCGGGCGGACGATCGCGATGTCGTTGGCCCTGCCCCAGTTGCCCGTGCCGGTCTTGTCGGCCACCTGCCAGCCCTTGGGCAGCCCGGCCCGGATGCGCCGGGCGCCGACCGCGGTGGCGTTGTGCGAGACCCAGTCCGTCAGCAGGGTGCGTTCCCCGGCGGGCAGAGCCTTGCCCAGGAGCAGCTCGCGGAAGTCGGTGGCGACGGCGCGGGGGGTGGTGGTGTCGCCGGGGTCCTCAGGGCGAACCTCGTGCAGTTCTGGCTCGAAGTGGTCCATGCGGCTGACGCTGTCGCCCAGTCCGCGCAGATAGGCGGTGAGCTTCGCGGGGCCGCCGAGGTCGCGCATGAGCAGGTTGCCGGCCGTGCCGTCGCTGTAGCGGACGGCGGCGTCGCAGAGTTCGCGCAGGGTCATGCCGGTCGCGACGTGCCGTCCGGTGATCGGCGACGTGGACTTGAGGTCGGCGCGCGTGTAGGTGACGCGCCGCTCCAAGCCGTCGAGGGAGCGGTGGTGCAGGACCGCCGCCGCGGCCAGGGCCTTGAAGACCGAGCAGAACGCGAAGCGCTCGTCGGCTCGGTGGACCGCCGTCGCGCCGGTGCCGGTCGCGAGGGCGTAGACGCCGACGCGGGCGCCGTACTCGCGCTCCAGGTCCGCGAGGCGCGGGCGGCGGACGGGCGGGGCGGGGGTGCGGCTGCTCCGCTCCGGGGCGGGCCGGCTGGTCGTGGCGGCTCGGTCGGCGCGGTCGGTTTCCCGGCCTCCCGTGCCGCAGCCGGCCAGGGGAAGTAACGCCACGGCGGCCAGCACGGCGCGGCGGGACGAGACGGGCCCGTCGACGGACATGCGTGGTGCTCCTCTCACCGAACAGGCGGCGGACGACCGGCCCGGTCGAGCCGCCGCCTGTTCGGTGAGCCGGGTCGCCGATCAGAGCCGGGACTCAAAGCTGGAACTCAGAGCTGGAACTCCGCCGGGGACAGACCCAGCGCCGCGCAGGCCTCGCGCAGGACCTGCGCCTCGGCCTGGGAGAAGTGGCCGTCGGCACCGGCGATGACCATGCCGGTCTGGATCACGGCCCTGGCCTCCGTGGGCTTCTTGGCGGTCTTGGCGATCTCCTGCATGGCCTCGGCCTTGCCGTGCTGGAAGTTCATCGTCAGCTGGTCCACGTGCTTGTTGAAGCGCTGCCGCAGCTGCTCCGGCGGGAAGTTCTGCAGCACGTCGTTGCTCAGGATCATCGACTCGACCTGCTGCCGCTCGGCCGGGTCCACCTGTCCGTCGGCCGCCGCGACCAGCGCGCAGACCGCCATGCTCGCGTCCCGGTACGCACCGCTCTTCAGCTCGGTCTTCAGCGAGCCGAGCTGCGTCTTCAGCACGCCGATCAGCTGGGCCTTGCTGCCACCGCCGGACCGCGTCCCCCCACTGGGCCCGCCGCTGTGGCCGGCGGTGGCGCCACGCCCGCCCTGATTCTGCTGGAGAGCCTTGGCCTGGTCCTTGAGCTTGTCCCAGACTGCCATGGAGTCACCTCGGTAATCGTCGGAAGTCATCTCGCGAACCCGCTCCCGCGCGCTCACCGGATCAACGCCCGACCCCCGGGCAAAGGTTCCGCAAAACGCGCCCCTCTCTCACCGTCTGCTTCATTCGCCACCGGAACGGCGGCTGCCCGCACCCGGTGATCGGGTGCGGGCAGCCGCGGTGATGTGCTGTCAGACGCTGTGACGTCGCGTCAAGGCGCTGTCACCGCCGCATCCCCGCCGCGTCACGCGCTGTCGCGCGAGCGGAGCTTCAGGCGCGGGCCGAAGCGGAAGGCCACGAAGCCCGCCGTGGCCAGGGCCGCGGCCGCCCCGAGGAGGATGCCGATGCCTCCGGCGCCGGTCGAGGCGAGGCTGCCGCTGTCGAGGTCCGTCGACGTGCCGCCCGTGGTCGAGGAGCCGGTGCCGCCGGTCGTGCCCGACGCGCTCGCGCTCGGCGACGGGCTGGGGTCGGCCGAGGCGCTCGGATCGGTCGAGGGACTCGGGGACGGAGAGCCGGACGCCTGACCGGCGACGACCTCGACCGCGAACTGGGCCATGGCGTCGCCGACCGACGCGGCGACCGTGTACGTGCCCGTGCCCTCACCGGCGGTCAGGGTCGGGGCCGTGGCCTTGCCCGAGTCGTCGGTCTTCACGCGGACGACCTGCTCGCCGTCCTCGAAGCGGGGGGCGTCGTCGCTGTCGTCCTCGACCCGGAACTCCACCTCCGTGCCGGCCGGTGCCGTGACGCCCGACCTGACCACGCGGGCCTGGAGGGCCTCCTCGAAGGCCTCGCCCTGTTCGGCGCGCTGGTCGTCACCGCCCGCGACGCTCACCGTGTAGGCCGACTTCTTCACCTTCACGGTGAAGACCGTGGAGGCACCACCGGCCTCGGCGCGGACCGTGAACTCGCCCTCCTTGCCGAGACCCGTCCTGAGCGGCGCGGAACGGGCACGGCCCCGCGCGTCGGTCGGCACGGCCAGCTCGGTGGTGTCGGCGCCGTCCTTGATGGAGAACGAGGCGCCGAGCTTGTCCGGGTCCTCGACCGTGAAGGTGACGGAGGCGTTCCCGACCGGGTTGCCGGCCTTGTCCTCGACCACCACGGCCACCGGATCCGCGTCGCCGCCCGGCTGGATGGTCTGGCCGGCCCCGGAAGCCTGGGTCACCTCCGCGATCGCGGGGGTCTTCCACTGGAAGACGATGCGCCCGTCGCCGGAGCGTTCGGTGTTCACGCCGCCCTCGGCGATGCCGCCGCGCACCCGCTCATCGGCGGGCTGCCAGAAGGGGTCCGTCTTGGCGGGGGCCACCGTGCGGTCGCCGCTGAGCAGCCGCGCGCCGGTCACCCGGTCCGCGTCGACGTAGCTGCTGCCGCCCGCACCGCTGCCGACGGCGCCCCGGTCGTCGTCCGTGCCGCCGCCACCGCCACCGCCCGCGTAACCGGCGCCGCCGCCTCCGCCCGCACCAACCGAACCGGAGCCGCCCGCACCGCCCTTGCCGCTCCCGGACGCGTCGGCGCCGGAGGAGCCGTTGCCACCGCCCGTTCCGCCGGTGGTCCCGGCCGCACCCTTGCCGCCGCGCTCGGACCCGGTGTCGTCCTGGCCGCGCTCGCCGCCACCGGGGCCGCCCTGGCCGGCGGCCGTGCCGCCGTAGCCACCGCCGCCGCCACCGGCGGCGATGAGCAGCGGCGTGCCGTCACCGGTGCGGACGCCGCTGCTGTTGCCGCCGACCGCGCCGTGCTTGTCGCCACCCGCGCCGCCGAGCGCGTCACCGAAGCGCCGGCCGCCGACGGCGAGGGACAGCCGCTCCCCGGGCGTGACACTGAGGGTGCCCGCGGTGTAGCCGCCCGCGCCGCCGCCGGCGAAGGGAGTCCCCTCGCCGCCCTGGCCCCAGGCCCGCACGTCCAGCGCCGTGACGCCGGCCGGGACCTGGAACTCCTCCCGGGCACCGGTCGGATCGAACAGCCGGCAGCCGGAGAAGCCCTCCGTCGGCGTGCACGTCTTCCCGGCGAGGACCGCGCTGCCGGCGGCCGTGGCGGCCGGCACGCCCGTCAGGGCGGTGCCGGCGGTCAACGCCACGAAGCTCAGGGCCGCTGCGCCCACCGGGCTGTCGCCCGACGCCGTCGCGTCGTCAGCGGTGCTCTTCGAATACAGCAC